>DWYL01000001.1 GCA_019118685.1 Candidatus Blautia merdipullorum | reverse complement strand
GGAGATGCAGTCACAGGTCCTGGATAACATGGACCTGGAAAGAGAGAGGGGCATTACCATCAAATCTCAGGCTGTACGTACTGTATATAAAGCGAAAGACGGAGAGGAATATATTTTTAATCTTATCGACACTCCGGGGCATGTGGATTTTAACTATGAAGTTTCCAGAAGCCTGGCTGCCTGTGACGGTGCCATTTTAGTAGTGGACGCAGCCCAGGGGATCGAGGCTCAGACTTTAGCCAATGTCTATCTTGCCCTGGATCATGACTTGGACGTATTTCCAGTTATAAACAAGATAGATCTTCCAAGTGCGGATCCGGAGCGGGTGATCAATGAAATTGAAGATGTGATCGGTATTGAAGCCCAGGATGCTCCCCAGATTTCTGCAAAAACAGGCCTGAATATAGATGAAGTCCTGGAACAGATCGTAACAAAAGTTCCTGCTCCTAAGGGAAGCCCGGAGAACCCTCTGCAGGCCCTGATCTTTGATTCAATCTATGATTCCTACAGGGGAGTTATTGTATTCTGCAGAATTATGGAAGGAAGGGTGAAAAAAGGGACCAAGATCAGAATGATGGCTACAGGAGCTGTGGAAGAGGTAGTGGAAGTGGGCTACTTTGGCGCGGGACAGCTGATCCCCTGCGAGGAACTTCCGGCCGGAATGGTAGGCTATATTACGGCAAGTATCAAGAATGTAAAAGATACCAGGGTAGGTGATACCATTACTGATGACGAACGGCCATGCGCGGAGCCCCTGCCTGGCTATAAAAAAGTTAACCCCATGGTATTCTGCGGCGTTTATCCGGCAGACGGGGCGAAATATGAAGATCTGCGGGACGCTTTGGAAAAACTTCAGCTAAACGATGCCTCTCTGTTTTTTGAGCCTGAGACTTCTGTGGCTTTGGGATTTGGATTCCGCTGCGGTTTTCTTGGTCTTCTTCATCTGGAGATCATTCAGGAGAGGCTGGAAAGAGAGTATAACCTGGATCTGGTAACCACAGCTCCAGGAGTAGTATACAAGGTCCATAAGACCAACGGAGAAGTGATGGATCTTACAAATCCATCAAATCTGCCAGACCCTTCTGAAATAGACTATATGGAAGAGCCTATGGTAAAGGCAGAGATCATGGTAACTACAGATTATATAGGGCCGATCATGGAACTGTGCCAGGAAAGGCGGGGACAGTATCAGGGAATGGAATATATGGAGACAACAAGAGCCCTTCTACATTATCACCTGCCCCTTAATGAGATTATCTATGACTTTTTTGATGCCTTGAAATCCCGCTCCAGAGGGTATGCTTCTTTTGACTATGAAATGTTGGGATATGAACGGAGTGATCTTGTCAAACTGGATATCCTGGTGAATAAGGAAGAGGTAGATGCCCTTTCCTTCATTGTTTTTGCAGGTTCAGCCTATGACAGAGGAAGAAAAATGTGCGAGAAACTGAAAGAAGAGATTCCAAGGCAGCTCTTTGAGATACCCATACAGGCAGCTATCGGAAGCAAGATCATCGCCAGAGAGACAGTGAAAGCTCTGCGTAAGGATGTATTGGCAAAATGTTATGGCGGTGATATTTCCCGTAAGAGAAAACTTCTGGAAAAACAGAAAGAAGGAAAGAAGCGCATGCGTCAGATCGGAAATGTGGAAATTCCACAGAAGGCCTTTATGAGTGTGCTGAAGCTGGACGATAAATAGTCCTCAGGAGAAGCGTGATGAAAAAAGATTTGGGACTGTATATCCATATTCCATTTTGCATAAAGAAATGTGCGTACTGTGACTTTCTCTCCTGGAAAAGCACCGAAGAAGAGCGGGAGGACTACGTCCGGGCTTTGGAGAGAGAAATCAGAAGTTACGGAGAGTTTGCCGGGGGATACCGGGTTTCTACAGTTTTTTTCGGAGGGGGGACCCCCTCTGTTCTTACCGGAGAACAGACAGAAAGAATTTTAGATGCGGTTCATGAAGTGTTCCTGCTGGAGAAAGAACCGGAGATCACCTTGGAGATGAATCCGGGAACTGGGGAAATGAAGAAACTGATGGAGTATCGGAAGATGGGGATCAATCGCCTGAGTATAGGTCTTCAGTCAGTGAAAAACGAAAATCTGAAACTTTTAGGAAGGATCCATACTTATGAAGAATTTCTGGAGAGCTGCAGGTGGGCCAGAAAAGCGGGATTTGACAATATCAGTGCGGACCTGATCTCCTCCCTTCCAGGACAGACATTGGAAGAGTGGAAGGAAGAGCTGGAGATTTTAACAGAAACACCCTTAGAGCATATTTCAGTTTATCAGCTGATCATTGAAGAGGGAACGGAATTCTACAAACGCTATGGAAACAGAGAAGAACTTCTGCCAGATGAAGAGACCAGCAGAGAGATTTACCTTTGGACCGGGAAATTCTTGGAAAGCAAAGGATTTGAACAATATGAGATTTCTAATTATGCAAGGCCCTGCTGGCGGTCCCGGCACAATCTTCGTTACTGGGAAAGGAAGGACTATCTGGGGCTGGGGCTGGGAGCTGCTTCTATGGTTCATAATATGCGGATGACGAATACCAGGGATTGGGGGAAATATATGGAAAACTGCGGAAACCCGAAAAAATTCCGGGAAGACGTGGAGTTTTTGGAAGTTCCCCGCCAGATGGAAGAATTTATGTTTCTTGGCCTGAGAAAGACCAAAGGCATATCCAGAAAAGAATTCCGCCGGAATTTTGGAAGAGATCTGGATCAGGTTTATGAGAAAGCCCTGAAAAGGCATCTGGAAAATAGAATGCTGAAAGCTTCCGGGGACAGGATTTATCTTTCTGAAGAGGGAGTGCTGGTAAGCAATCAGGTCCTTTCAGATTTCCTTTTTGACTGTTAAAATTCTTCTGGATAATTTCATAGAATTTTAATAAATGTTTATAGCTTTGCACTGGATTTATTCTTTCAGATATGTCAGAATAAGAAAAGAGTAAATGTGTGGAGGGCGTTATGAATATTTTATTTTTTCTTACCCCCAAGGAAGACGTTACATATATACATGATACTTATACTCTTGGCCGGACATTGGAGAGGATGGAGGAACATAAATATTCCTGTATTCCCATTATCAATGACAGGGGAAAATATGTAGGGACACTTACAGAAGGGGATATGCTTTGGGGCCTTAGGAACCGTGGGTCTCTGAATCTGAAGGCGGCTGAAGATATGCCTATCATGTCTTTTAAACGGCGTGCGGATTACGCTCCAATCAGAGTGGATTCGGATATGGAAGATCTGATGGACAAGGCCATGCGCCAGAATTTTGTCCCTGTTGTTGATGATCAGAAGAACTTCATCGGAATTGTGACCAGAAGAGATATCATGCAGTATATATGTTCATCCTGTGGTAAAGAATCAAAGGAAAAATAGATTTTCCGGAGCTGCTGTCGGGCAGCTCCATTTTTTTGAAGACAAACAGAACAAATGTTTGAAAGAGAGAAGTATATATGCTATAATGAGCGGGAAATATAGGAATAGAACAATGAGAGAAAAGATAGTGAGGAATTTATATGGCAGTAAAGATGCAGCCAAGACAATTTATAAAAATCAGAGGAGCCAATGAAAATAATTTAAAAAATCTGGATGTAGATATCCCAAGAAACGAACTGGTAGTATTAACAGGACTCAGCGGATCCGGCAAAAGCTCCCTGGCCTTTGATACTATTTACGCAGAAGGCCAGAGAAGATATATGGAATCTCTTTCTTCCTATGCCCGCCAGTTCCTGGGGCAGATGGAAAAGCCGGATGTAGAGAGCATAGAAGGACTGTCCCCGGCAATCTCTATTGATCAGAAGTCCACCAACAGGAACCCCCGTTCTACTGTAGGGACTGTAACGGAGATCTATGATTATTTCCGGCTCCTTTATGCTAGGATCGGCATTCCCCATTGTCCGAAATGCGGGCGGGAAATCAAGAAGCAGACGGTGGATCAAATGGTGGATCAGATCATGAAGCTTCCGGAGAGAACCAGGATTCAGCTTTTGGCGCCTGTAGTCCGGGGCAGAAAGGGCACCCATGCAAAACTACTGGAGCAGGCTAGAAAAAGCGGATATGTAAGAGTGCAGATAGACGGCAATATGTATGAGCTGAATGAAGAAATCAACCTGGAAAAAAATAAAAAGCATAATATAGAAATCATAGTAGACCGTCTTATAGTAAAGGAAGGAATCGAAAAGAGACTTACCGATTCCATTGAAACAGTATTAAATCTGGCAGAAGGCCGTCTTATGGTAGACACTATGGACGGCAATATTTTGAATTTCAGCCAGAGTTTTGCCTGCCCGGACTGCGGGATCAGCATTGAGGAGATAGAACCTAGGAGTTTTTCCTTTAATAATCCTTTCGGTGCATGTCCTTCCTGTTTCGGTCTGGGGTATAAGATGGAGTTTGATATAGATTTGATAATACCGGATAAAAGCCTGAGCATACAGGAAGGCGCTATTACAGTTCTGGGATGGCAGTCCTGCACGGATAAAGGGAGCTTTTCCAGGGCTATTTTAGATGCGCTGGCAGAGGAGTTCGGATTTGATCTAAATACACCTTTTGAACAATATCCCCAGGAGATCCAGAATATTCTGATCCACGGAACTAATGGGAAAGAGGTAAAAGTCCGTTACAAAGGCCAGAGAGGAGAAGGGGTGTATGATGTGGCTTTTGAAGGACTGATTAAAAATGTGGAAAGACGGTACAGGGAAACTGGCTCAGATGCTTCAAAACAGGAATACGAAACCTTTATGCGTATCACTCCGTGCCCTGCCTGCAAGGGACAGCGTCTGAAACCGGAAGCTCTTGCTGTGACTGTGGGAGATAAAAATATTTATGAGGTGACTTCCTTTTCCATCAGCAGCCTTCAGAAATTTATGGAAGAACTGGAACTGACTCCCACTCAGCAGATGATCGGAGAGCAGATCCTGAAAGAAATCCGATCAAGAGTGGGATTTTTAGTGAATGTGGGACTGGAATACCTTACTTTGTCGAGAGCTACAGGGACACTTTCAGGAGGAGAAGCCCAGCGGATCCGTCTTGCCACCCAGATCGGTTCCGGACTGGTTGGCGTAGCTTATATCCTGGACGAGCCAAGCATCGGACTTCACCAGAGAGATAATGACAAATTGCTGGCAACCTTAAAACATCTCAGGGATCTGGGAAATTCTCTTATCGTGGTGGAACATGATGAGGATACAATGAGAGCAGCGGACTGTATTGTGGATATCGGGCCGGGCGCAGGGGAGCATGGAGGAGAGCTGGTCGCCATTGGAACTGCAGAGGAAATCATGAAAAATCCCAATTCGATTACCGGACAGTATTTAAGCGGAAAGAAAAAGATTCCTGTGCCTGCAGAAAGAAGAAAGCCTACAGGATATCTTACCGTAAAAAAGGCGGCGGAAAACAACCTGAAGAATATTGATGTGAAATTTCCCCTGGGAGTCATGACCTGTGTCACGGGAGTATCCGGTTCCGGCAAGAGCTCTCTGGTCAATGAGATTTTATATAAAAGCCTTGCCAGAAGGCTGAACCATGCCAGGACGATCCCCGGAAAGCATAAGCGCATTGAAGGAGTGGAACAGCTGGATAAAGTGATTAACATTGATCAGTCTCCCATCGGGCGTACACCACGTTCGAATCCGGCTACTTATACAGGGGTTTTTGATCAGATACGGGATCTTTTTGCGGCCACGGCAGATGCGAAGGCCAGAGGCTATAAAAAGGGTAGATTCAGTTTTAATGTAAAAGGCGGGAGATGCGAGGCATGCAGCGGAGACGGGATTTTGAAGATAGAAATGCATTTCCTGCCGGACGTTTATGTGCCCTGCGAAGTATGCCATGGAAAAAGGTATAACAGAGAGACCCTTGAGGTAAAATATAAAGGGAAGAATATTTATGATGTTCTGAATATGACTGTTGAAGAAGCACTGGAATTTTTTGATCATGTACCTTCTATAAAAAGAAAGATCCAGACTCTTTATGATGTAGGACTTTCCTATATTAAGCTGGGACAGCCTTCCACAGAGCTGTCGGGAGGAGAGGCCCAGCGTATTAAACTTGCTACAGAACTGAGCAAAAGAAGTACGGGGAAAACCATCTATATTTTGGATGAGCCTACAACCGGTCTTCATTTCGCTGATGTGCATAAATTAATCGAAATACTCAGCAGACTGGCTGAAGGAGGAAATACAGTGGTGGTTATCGAGCATAATCTGGACGTAATCAAAACTGCAGATTACATTATTGATATCGGCCCGGAGGGCGGCGATAAAGGTGGAACCGTGATAGCCTGCGGTACTCCGGAAGAGGTTGCCGCGAATCCTGTCTCCTATACGGGTCAGTATGTGTCAAAATATTTGAGATGATTGCCCCTTTTCAACGGGGAAGAAGTTGGATATAATAAATAGGAATTAGAATGAGTAGTAAATAGAAAGGGGCAGTATTAAATGGCAGCTTCCGATATTGGGATTGATTTAGGCACAGCCAGTATTCTGGTATATGCCAAAGGTAAAGGTATCGTTCTGAAAGAACCCTCCGTGGTTGCATATGATAAAGACAGCAATAAGATCAGAGCTGTGGGAGAAGAGGCACGCCAGATGATCGGCAGAACACCGGGAAATATTGTAGCAGTGCGCCCTCTGCGCCAGGGCGTGATTTCCGATTATGAAGTGACGGAAAAAATGCTGAGGTATTTTATATCCAAAGCCATAGGCAAAAGGGCATTTCGGAAGCCAAGGATCAGTATCTGTGCACCCAGCGGGATCACAGCTGTAGAAAAGAAAGCTGTGGAAGAAGCCACTTATCAGGCGGGAGCAAGAGAAGTCTGCATTATAGAAGAGCCTATTGCGGCAGCTATAGGAGCTGGAATTGATATTACGAAGCCTTTTGGCAATATGATTGTAGATATAGGAGGAGGGACTACAGATGTAGCTGTGATCTCTCTGGGAGGAACTGTGGTGTCTACTTCTATAAAAGTAGCCGGGGATAATTTTGACGAGGCGATTATGCGCTATGTAAGGAAAACCCATAACCTGATGATAGGAGAGCGTACAGGAGAGGACATTAAAATCCGGATTGGCACAGTGTATGCCCAGCCTGAGCCAAAAACAATGGAAGTAAAAGGAAGAGATACCATTACCGGACTTCCCAAAAGCGTTACGGTAACTTCTGAGGAGATCAGAGAGGCTCTGAAAGATGCCGCTACACAGATCATGGAAACTATCCACAGTGTTCTTGAAAAAACACCTCCGGAACTTGCAGCGGATGTGGCAGACCGGGGGATCGTGCTCACTGGAGGCGGCGCTCTTCTTGGAGGGCTTGAAGAACTTATTGAGGAAGAAACAGGGATCAATACAGTGGTAGCGGAAGAACCGGCTCTTGCTGTTGCAATCGGTACGGGACAATATATGGAACTGATCAGTAAAATGACTGGAAAATAAAAATACGGAAGGGAAAAAGCGTGGAAGAGACAATAGAAGGATATGTGGATCATATCATATATCAGAATCGGGATAATGGTTATACCGTCGCATGTCTGGTTTCTCAGGGAGAAGAAATTACCTGTGTGGGGAACTTTCGTTTTCTTAATGAGGGAGAAACAATACGGGTCCGAGGCGTGTATACGACACACCCTTCTTATGGAAGACAGTTTTCTGTAAGTTCTTATGAATCGGTGATCCCCCAGGACTCTTTGGCTATGGAACGGTATCTGGGTTCCGGGGCCATTAAGGGGATCGGAGCAGCGCTTGCAGCCAGGATCGTGAGAAAATTCGGTGAGGATACTTTAAGGATCATTGAAGAAGAACCGGAACGTTTGGCCGAAGTAAAGGGGATCAGCGAGCGGAAAGCCCGGGAGATCGGAGAACAGGTAGAAGAAAAAGCTGATCTGAGAAGAGCCATGATGTTTCTTCAGCAATATGGGATCTCTCAGAATCTTGGAATGAAGATATACCGACAGTATGGGCAGGAAATGTACCGGGTCCTGAAGGAGAATCCCTATAAAATGGCGGAAGATATACCAGGAGTGGGTTTTAAGATCGCGGACGAGATCGCAGCCAGGGTGGGTATCCATACAGATTCAGATTACCGCATAAGAAGCGGTATTCTATACATATTGCTTCAGGCATCCGGAGAAGGGCATATTTACCTTCCCAAGGAAGTGCTCCTGAAACGGGGCAGGGAATTGTTGGGAGTAAAAGAAGAGTATATGGAAAAACATCTGGCAGATCTTTCTATTGACAGAAAAATCGTAGTCCGTGAAATAAAACGGGAAGGAATGGAGTCTCAGACTGGCATATATGCTTCTCAGTATTATCAGATAGAACTTCACGTAGCCCAGATGCTCCATACTTTGAATCTCCAGGATAGCGTACAGGAGGATGTTCTGGAAGAGAAGATAAAAAGGATACAGAAGGCTTCCAGAATAGAATTGGATGAAAAGCAGCAGGAAGCTGTAAGAGAATGTGTAAAAAACGGCCTGTTAGTGATCACAGGAGGACCGGGAACCGGAAAAACCACTACTATCAATGCCATTATCCGATATTTTGAAATGGAGGATCTGGATATCTGTCTGGCTGCACCTACAGGAAGAGCTGCCAAGAGAATGACAGAAACTACGGGCTATGAAGCAAAGACCATCCACAGACTTTTGGAATTAACCGGCGGACCTGAACAGGCTCAGGAAAATATACGGTTTGAAAGAAATGCTCAGAATCCCCTGGAAGCGGATGTGATCATTATTGATGAAATGTCTATGGTAGACATTTTTTTAATGCATGCCCTTTTATCGGCGATTGTTCCCGGAACCAGACTGATCCTGGTAGGAGATGTAAATCAGCTCCCCAGTGTAGGACCAGGAAGCGTCTTAAAAGATATTATCTCATCAGGATGTTTTCCGGTAGTAGAACTGGTAAAAATCTTTCGGCAGGCTTCCCAGAGTGATATTGTAGTAAACGCCCATAAGATCAATCAGGGAGTTCCTGTGATCCTTGATAATAAAAGCCGGGATTTTTTCTTTCTGAAACGATATGACGCCAATGTGATCATCAGCATTGTGATCACTCTGATACAGAAAAAACTTCCCGGGTATGTGGAGGCTTCTCCTTATGAGATCCAGGTCCTTACTCCTATGAGAAAAGGCCTTTTAGGAGTAGAGCGGCTGAATGGGATCCTTCAGCAGTACCTGAATCCGCCTTCAAAAGAAAAGAAAGAAAGAGAACATGGACAGGGACTTTTCCGGGAAGGCGATAAGGTGATGCAGATAAAGAACAACTATCAACTGGAATGGGAAATAAGAGGAAATTATGGAATCCCTGTTGAAAAAGGAGTAGGAGTTTTTAATGGAGACACAGGGGTCATAAGAGAAATCAATGAGTTTGCAGAAACTATAACGGTGGAATTTGAAGAAAAGAGATTTGCAGAGTATTCCTTTAAACAGCTGGAAGAACTGGAACTTGCCTATGCGATCACCATCCATAAAGCTCAGGGCAGTGAATATCCTGCCGTGGTCATCCCTCTTCTTCAGGGTCCCAGAATGCTGATGAATAGAAATCTTTTGTATACTGCTGTTACAAGAGCCAGGAAATGTGTGACTCTTGTAGGAGACGAAAAGACTTTTTATGAAATGGAAAATAATAAAATGGAGCAGAGCCGCTACACAGCTCTGGATGTGAGAATTAAGGAGATTCAGTGACAGATCATGAAAAAATAAAGAATACATTTCTGGATATTCTGTATCCCCGGCGCTGCCCGGTGTGCCACTGCATACCGGAAAAAAGGGGACAGAAAATCTGCGGCGGCTGCAAAGAACGTCTAAAGCCCGTAGCCGGGCCCAGATGCTACAAATGCTCTAAGCCGCTGCGTGATCCGGGGCAGGAATATTGTCAAAACTGCCGCAGCCGGTCTCATCTCTTTGAACAGGGAATAGGAATCTTTCCCTACAGTACACTTCTTCAGGAATCCCTTTACCGATTAAAATATGGAAAACGCCAGGAATATGGAACATTTTATGGAGAGCTGGCCGCTTTTTATGCCAGGAAACAAATAGAGAAATGGCAGATCCAGCGGATAGTTCCCATTCCTCTTCATAGAAAAAGAATGGAAAAGAGAGGATATAACCAGGCTGAACTGATAGCCGATGCTTTGGGAAAACAGACAGGACTGCCTGTGGAGAAAAAATTACTGCAAAGAAGAATAAATACAAAACCTCAGAAAGATCTGGATCCTCTGCAGAGGAGACTCAATCTGAAAGATGCATTTATAGCAAAGTTTGATCTGCAGGGGGAAAATATTCTGCTGACGGATGATATCTATACTACAGGAGCGACCATTGACGAGGCAGCAGGAGCATTGAAAAGAGCAGGAGCAGGAAGGATCTATTTTCTGGTAGTTGCCATTGGAGGTGATGGCTAAAAGTCTTGATTCACTTCCTAAGGATATGTTATAATGCAATATGTATGAGTATATGATGCCGGATGAAAAGTGTTGCTGGCATTATGGACAGACGTTTTGTCTGCAACAGTATATTTGTTTAGAAGAAAAGAGGAATATTATGCTTGACACCCAGAAGATCAAAAAAATGCATAAACTGGCTGTTTATGAATCAGGAGAAGGAAAGCAGCATCTGGCTATCAGCAATTATTATAGAAGCGACTACATTGGCCTGGCTTTGATAAAGAATTTTTTTCTCACAACAATTGGCTATGGGCTGTTGCTGCTTGGATGGGCAGGATACAGAATGGATTATCTGATGAATAATGCTCACCGTATGAATATCACTTTGCTGATAGTAGCAGCTTTGGCAGGATATATTATCCTGCTGGTCATCTACAGTGTGCTTACCTATATCTTCTGTACGCTGAAATATGCCAAGGCCCAGAAAGGAATACAGGAGTATTATAAGGGGCTGGGACAGATGAAGAAAATCTATGACAGAGAAGAGAGAAGGAACGAAAAAATCACAGGGAGGGGAACACAGCCGTGACAATATTATTGGAAACAAAACAGAAAATTAAAAACTTTTATGGAGAACACGACACTTGGCTGCTTCCTTTGCTGAAATTTCTCCTTGCTTTCCTTGTGTTTCAAAGTACAAATTATATAATGGGATTTTTTGAAGCGCTGGACAATATCTTTATTGTGCTTATTTTGTCACTTATCAGTGCAGTATTGCCGATCAACGGTATGACGGTACTGGTATGCATTGCTATTGTGGCTCACTGTTATGGAGTAGGAATTGAGGTGGCGGGCTTTGCCATTCTGCTTCTGCTCCTGCTTATGATCCTATTCCTTAGATTTACATCCAAGGATAATCTGGCGCTGATCTTGACCCCAGCGGCTTTTGGTCTCCATATTCCTGCGGCAATGCCCATAGGAGCCGGACTGCTGAGAGGACCGTCCTGCGCAGTACCGTCCTGCTGCGGTGTGATCCTTTACTATTTCATGGACACCGTCCGGGACAGAAGCACAGTCCTCCAGGGAAAAGAAACAGAATCTCTGCAGAAACTTCAGATTCTTCTGGACGCGCTTATTAATAATCAGGAAATGTGGCTAAATATTCTTGCTTTTGTTGTAGCGCTGATGGTAGTATACCTGATCTCCAGAACTTCGGCAGATTACTCCTGGAGGATCGGAGACGCTGCAGGTGCGGCGGCCTACATACTGATCATGATTTTAGGCGGTATGTTTTTAAACATTAATATCAGTATCGGAAGTGTGATCATAGCAGGTATTCTTGCAGCTGTGATTGGATTAGTCATTGAATTTGCTGCCTTAGGGGTAGATTATTCACGAAGTGAGACAACCCAGTTTGAAGATGATGAATATGTGTATTATGTAAAAGCTGTTCCAAAGTCTTTTGTGGCTCAGGCAGAAAAAAGCATTAAGACTATTTCTTCTGAAAATGAAGAAGAATTGGAAGCGCCAGAAGTGCAAGTGCCGGAGACACAGGAAGCAGAGACGGAGGCTGTACCGGTAGAGCGGGTAGAGGAGGAAGTCTTTGATTTTGAAAAAAAACTGGAGGACTCACTAAAAGATTTATAAGGTTTTGATGCGGATCTATATAAAAAAGAGTGCCGGCGGCTTCACTTTTATTTTAATTGAAAGGGAATTTCCGGCAGGAAAGGGGGAGGAAAAATTGTGGGCAATTTGTTAAATTCCATTCGCGAGTATCTGGGACAATGGACATTACCCAGTAATATACAGTGGAATGATATAGTAGAAATCCTGCTGATAGCATTTTTTGTTTATCAGTTTATGCTTTGGATTCGGAATACCAGAGCATATTCTTTGCTGAAAGGTATACTGACCGTATTGGTTTTTATCTTTATAGCATTTATTTTGGAAATGAATACAATCTTATGGCTTGTCTATAATGTGGGCGGTTATGCCATAACAGGAGTTCTGATTATTTTTCAGCCGGAACTCAGAAAAGCCTTGGAAGAACTGGGACATAAAAAGATTGTCAGCAATCTGATCCCCTTTGACACCAGTAAGAAAGAATCAGAAGGAAGATTCAGCGACCGGACTGCCAATGAGATCGTGAGAGCCAGCTTTGAGATGGGAGCGGTTAAGACGGGAGCTCTGATCGTTATTGAGGAGGAAACAGTTCTTAACGAATATATCAGAACAGGTATTAATCTGGATTCGCTGGTCAGCAGTCAGCTTCTGATTAATATTTTTGAGCATAATACTCCCCTTCACGATGGTGCGGTGATCATCCGGGGAGATAGAATTGTAGCGGCCACATGTTATCTTCCTCTCTCTGATAATCTGGATCTTAATAAAAATCTGGGAACCAGACATCGGGCAGGCGTTGGGATCAGTGAGGTCAGCGATGCTCTGACAGTAATTGTTTCTGAGGAAACCGGAAGGGTTTCTGTGACCAAGGATGGGGAGATTCATGTAGGACTGAATAAGGAGGAGTTAAGAAAGATACTGGAAGAAGAACAGAATAAGACAAAACAGGAAAAAGTAAAGCACAGATTGTGGAAGGGACTGGTGAAAAATGAAAAAAAATCTAATGAATAAATTTACATTGAAGATCCTTTCCCTGGCAGTTGCCATTTTAATCTGGCTTTTGGTGATAAATATCGAAGATCCTGTCAGGACAGAGACCTATTGGGATGTGCCGGTTACAATCGTCAATGAATCTTACCTTACCAGTGAATTTGAAATTCCCCTTTTAGTGGATGGAAGCGACACAGTTACCGTCAGGATCCGAGCCAACAATACAGTGCTGCGGAATATTGACAGAGACAGTATTACTGCGGAAGCGGATATGACCCAGATCATATCCATGGATACCAATCCTTATATGGTGCCGGTACGGGTGGTTTGTCCGGGAGTTTCTGAAGAAAATATTACAGTTACCCCTGCCAATATTCCCATTGATACAGACAGCCTTACCAGCAAGGCCATGACCATATCTGTGACGGATGGAAGAACCACTCCGGATTCAGGATATGAAGTCGGGAAATTTACGGTAAATCCCGAAAAAGTGACTATTTCAGGCCCGGAAGACCTGATCAATAAACTTGATAGAGTGGTTGCGGACGTGGATGTAACAGGTATGAACCAAAGCGGAAATATTTCAGCATTGCTCCATATTTATGATAAAAACGGAGATGAGCTGACAGAGACGGAAATGTCTTATCTGGATCTTCAGGAGATTGACAGCAATACGGTAAATGTTTATGTGGATTTGTGGAGAGTCCAGCCTGATATTGCGATCCAGGCTGAATATACAGGGAGTCCGGAAGATGGATACCAGGTGTCTTCTGTAAGTACAGTTCCGAATACAATCAGCCTGGCGGGGACAGAGGAAGCTCTGGAAAAACTGGCTTCCAATGGAAATGTTATTACGATCCCGGCTTCAGAAATCGATATATCCGGACAAAATTCGGACTTTGAGGAAACGGTAGATATCACAGATCTTCTTCCGGAAGATACTATGCTGGCTAGAGATATCAGCAGTTCGGTGATCGTTTCTGTAACGATTTTGCCTTATGACAGCAAAGAGTATGTGATACCTGCCACAGATATTGACAGAAGCAAACAGCCGGATAATATGACTGTGGTCATTTCAGACGAAAATGTGACTGTCCGTATAAGAGGCACGGGAAAAAATCTGGATGATTTGAAAGAGAGCGATATAAGATTGTCCATTGATACTTCGGGATATACGGCGGAAGGTGAGTATAACGTTCCTGTGGATGTGACCCTTCCTGAAGGATACGAACTGGTAGATGATGTTACGGTAAAAGTTACTTTGACTCCATCTCCGGAGCGACAGTCGGAACAATAAGAGAAAGATGGGAAGTGAAAAAATGATCAGTCAGAAAGTGACCATCAAAAATCCTACGGGCCTTCATTTAAGGCCGGCGGGAATACTCTGTAAGGAGGCAATGAAATTTAAGTCGCTGATCACTTTTCGATTTAGGGATGGATCGGCAAATGCTAAAAGCGTACTCAGTGTTTTGGGAGCATGTGTAAAATGTGGAGATGAAATCGAACTGGTATGCGAAGGAGAAGATGAAGAAGCTGCTCTGGAAACCTTAGTTGCAGCGATAGAAAGCGGATTGGGAGAATAAGATGACATGCTGCCGTGTTAAACAATTGGAACAATAATTTGTTTAATGCGGCAGCTTTTATCTTGGAAAAATATACGAAAGATATATGGAGGTAAAAGATGGATTATGGTACATAATAAGATAAAAGCGGGATTGCATGATGGCATTCCTATTGCTGCCGGCTATTTTTCTGTGAGTTTTACTTTTGGAATGATGGCTGTTCAGGATGGGATTTCTCCCTTTCATGCAGTACTGATCTCTTTGCTAAATCTTACATCTGCCGGCCAGTTTGCCGGCCTTACAGTGATCGTTTCCGGGGCTTCTCTTTTTGAGATGGCGCTGACACAGCTTGTTATTAATATCCGATATGCTTTAATGTCTGTTTCTCTTTCGCAAAAACTGGATAGATCCGTAAAATCTTTTCAAAGGATGCTGATCGCTTATGGGAATACGGATGAAATCTTTGCAGTGGCCAGTTCTAAACCGGGGACTGTAGGGGCAAAATATATGCTGGGTCTGATTTTGCTTCCGGTGGCGGGATGGGTAGGAGGAACCCTGACAGGCGCCGTAGCAAGCACCCTTCTTCCGGTGGCTGTGATTAGTGCTCTTGGGGTAGCTTTGTATGGCATGTTTATAGCGATCGTAGTGCCGGTGGCAAAAGAAAGCAGAGAAGTCCTGATCGTCAGCGGAGCGGCAATGATATTCAGCGCGGCTTTCTATTATCTGCCGGTTCTCTGTGAAATTTCTTCAGGGTTTACCATCATTATCTGCACAGTGGCGGCAGCAGGGATCGGAGCCCTTTTATTTCCGATTAAGGAGGAATCAGTATGATATATGGATATATCTTTGTTATGGCAGGAGTCACTTATTTGATCCGTATGCTTCCCCTGACGTTAATTCAGAAAAAAATCACCAACATCTATATCCGCTCTTTTCTGTATTACATTCCCTATGCCTGTCTGACGGCGATGACTTTTCCGGCGATCCTTTATGCCACCAAGTCTCCGGTATCCGGGGCGGCAGGTCTTTTAACGGCAGTGATCCTTGCACTTCGGAAGAAAAGCCTGATCACGGTGGCCGGTTTTGCATGTATAGCTGTATTTATTGTCGAAAGGATTTTGGGAATGTTTCCTGGATATTAAGAAAATATTAAGGCTTATAAGGAAGATTGGTTGATTTATGCAGGTAAATAGTGTAAACTAAACTAATACTATGATGGAATATAATAAAAGGCAGGATAAATGATATGACGAAATTGAAAAAGATATTTGAGCTTCCAGTGGAGCTTTACCACAACAGACAACTGATATTCAGTTTGGCTAAAAATGACTTTAAAACGAAATATGCCGGGTCGTACCTCGGGATTGTATGGGCTTTTGTGCAGCCCATTGTTACGATCTTGGTCTACTGGTTTGTGTTTAGTGTGGGGTTGAGGGCAGGAAATGCAGACGACTATCCCTTTGTTTTATATTTAGTGTCCGGTATTGTCCCTTGGTTTTTCTTTCAGGACGCATTAAACGGAGGCACCAACGCACTTCTGGAATACAATTATCTGGTAAAAAAAGTTGTCTTTAAAATCAGTATACTACCCATGGTAAAAGTCATCTCGGCAATGTTTGTGCATTGCTTTTTTGTGGCGTTTGCGCTGATTATCAGTTCATGCTATGGATATACACCTACGATCCATACCATCCAGCTTATATATTATTCATTTTGTACTTTTGTTTTTTCCCTGGCGCTGGTTTATATTACCAGCGCAGTGGTCGTTTTTTTCAGAGACCTGACACAGATTATCAGTATTATCCTTCAGGTGGGGATCTGGATGACACCGATCATGTGGGACCTGAATATGCTGAACGGCTATCCTGTTTTGATGAAATTGTTTAAATTTAATCCCATGTATTATATAGTATCGGGCTACAGAGATTCCATGCTGGGGAGAACCTGGCTGACGGTTCATTGGAAATGGGGAATTTATTTCTGGTGTCTGACAATCATTATTTTTATACTGGGAACTCTTATTTTCAAAAGGCTGAAGCCTCATTTTGCAGATGTACTGTAAGGAGAAAAAATATGTCAGAAATTGCAATTGCGGTTAATCACTTAAACAAGATCTATCGGCTGTATGATAAACCGGTAGACCGCCTGAAAGAATCTCTTGGTCTGTCACGGAAAAAGAAATATAAAGAGCATTATGCCCTCCGGGATGTTTCCTTTACTGTGGAGAAGGGAGAGACCGTGGGCATTATCGGAACAAATGGTTCCGGAAAATCAACGATCCTGAAGATCATTACAGGGGTCCTGAATCCCACCGGAGGAGAGGTTCAGGTAAATGGAAGGATTTCTGCTCTTTTGGAATTGGGCGCCGGATTTAATATGGAATATTCAGGTATTGAGAATATCTATCTCAATGGTACGATGATCGGATTTTCCAGAGAGGAGATCGATGCAAAACTGGATGAGATCCTGAAGTTTGCTGATATCGGAGACTTCGTATATCAGCCAGTAAAAACTTATTCCAGCGGTATGTTCGTGCGGCTGGCTTTTGCTGTCGCTATAAATATAGAACCGGAAATCCTGATCGTAGACGAAGCTCTCTCTGTAGGAGATGTTTTCTTTCAGGCAAAATGTTATCGAAAATTCGAAGAATTTAAAAAACAGGGAAAAACCATTCTGATTGTCAGCCATGATCTGGGAAGCATCAGTAAGTACTGTGACAGGGTTGTACTGCTGAACCAGGGAGTGAAAATGGCTGAAGGAAATCCGAAGGAAATGGTAGATTTATATAAGAGACTTCTTGTAGGACAGGCAGAAGATCCCCAGGAAGAGGCATTGGAACCACAGGAGATTCCTGAGAGCATTTCAGAAGACGAACAATGGAAAAGACCTTATCCGCTGAATCCGGAGAAACTGGAATATGGGGGAGGGGAGGCAAAGATCATAGATTTTACCATCTTAGATGACCGTGGCCTGCCGGGTAATACCATAACCAAGGGATCTTCTTTCCTGATAAAAATGAAGGTGAAGTTTTTCAGTCCGGTCACGGAACCTATCTTTGCCTATACTTTTAAGAACATACAGGGGACGGAGATCACCGGCACGAACACCATGTATGAAAAAGCAGATGTTCCTGCCAGAAATCCGGGAGATGAAGTGATAGTCTCTTTTCAGCAGGAGATGAATCTCCAGGGTGGAGAATACCTGCTGTCTCTTGGATGCACAGGATATCAGAACGGGGAGTTCTGCGTTTTTCACAGACTTTATGACATTTGTAATGTGACAGTTATATCCAGCAAAAATACTGTGGGATTTTTTGATATGAATTCTAAGGTAGAAGTCGAATATTAAAATAAGGGGTTGCAGATTATGAGGGAGAAGATCGGTAAAGTAGCATTAGACTACAGTTTTTATCCGGGGGTAGACCTGTACAGTGACGGACAGGTAGAAGAAGAACTGCTGGAAATTGCAAAGAACCATTCACGGGAAGAATTTAACAGAATTATAGATGACCGGGAAAAGTGGCCGCTGCTCTATCATTTTTCTCATATCAGAGAAAATATTGTCAGCTGGCTGCCGATCACTAGGAATGATCATGTTCTGGAGATCGGCTCAGGATGTGGTGCAGTGACGGGAGCTCTGGCAAGAAGAGCAGGCCAGGTCACTTGTGTAGATCTGTCAAAAAGAAGAAGCCTGGTAAATGCTTATCGGAATAAAGACTTTGATAATATTAATATTCTGGTGGGGAATTTTCAGGATATAGAAAAAAATTTAAAAGAAACTTATGATTACATTACTCTTATCGGGGTCTTTGAGTATTCGGAAGGTTACATCGGTACCGAGAATCCTTATGTAGATATGCTGAAGATCATTGCTTCTCATCTGAAACCAGAGGGAAAGATTATAATCGGTATTGAAAATAAACTTGGCATGAAATATTGGGCGGGATGTACAGAAGACCATACAGGCCTTTATTTCGAAGGACTGGAAGGTTATCCCAGATCTCAGGGGGTGCGGACTTTTACCAGAAGAGAACTGGAAGAGATCTTTCAAAAAGCCGGGCTTGGGAACGGTGAGTTTTATTATCCCTATCCGGACTACAAATTTCCTATGGCGATTTTTTCTGACAGATGGCTTCCGGCAGAAGGTGATCTAAAGGAAATCAATTATAATTATGACAGAGAAAGAGTCCGTCTGTTTAATGAGACGAATGTATATAATACTATTCTTCGAGAGTGACTTTTTCCAGTGTATACAAATTCTTATCTGGCGATACTCCGAAAAAAAGATGTGGAGGAAAATACAGAGTGCATTTATGTGAAGTATTCC
>DWYL01000311.1 GCA_019118685.1 Candidatus Blautia merdipullorum | reverse complement strand
GAAAAGTTTACGGTATTTTAAATATCTCCTATAATAATTCGATATATTTCGACAAATAAAAAAGTCAGGGAGCTTTTCGGGCTTCCTGACAATATCTTCATTCCTCCATCGAAACGATGGATTTTGCTTTCGTTTTATGCAATATCTTGCGTATTCTTGTTTATATTTCCTTCCACGGTTGACTGTGCTTTTTTTAATAAATTATTATCTTTTTGCGAGTTCTTTTTCGCAAAAACAAAACCACCCATGAATTACTCCTTACGGCAATCCACAGATGGTATGGCAAAATGCCCTGCTGTGAAAAGCCGTTTTTTTTATTGCTTTCCGCAGAGCTGCATATATTCTTTTTATATCAGCATAATAATGCCTATTTAATACGAATGATTATGTTATGTTAAAACTCATATCGGCAAGATAGAATATATATGAGGTGAATGATTATGCCGAAAGACAAGCTGAGTTATCTGGGGAACTGTATTCGCCAAGCAAGAAACGATTGCAATCTTACGCAACAGGATCTCGCAGATCAGTCCCATGTGGCAATTAAAACAATCCAGATGATTGAAAAAGGAAAAATAAATCCCTCCTATGAGATCCTCTATCCATTAATCAAACGTCTTGGTATTTCTCCCAATACTTTATTTAACCCAGAAATATCCGATACGGACGAGGAAATCCAGCGATTCATAGGGAAATTCCAAGCCTGTACTCCTGAAAACCGCAAGATCCTATTAAACACACTGGATTATCTGGCAGAACAGCTCCTTACACTTCAGCATAATCCCAGTGAGAATCCAGAGTGAAACCAGTAGGGCAAAGACTCAACTTGTTACTGCTGGTTTCTTTTGGCCTGTATTTTAATGAAAACATTTTGGCATTGACCACTATATATCTTTTATCAAAGAACTACATTTTTCATATAGTCCAATACCGCATCTCCAATATAAGCCACATCTTCTACCGCATAGGCAAGCGGGAAATTATCCGAAAATAGAATTTGTGCAGAAAGTGGAAACTCATCGTCTCCTTCCCACAGGACAAAGCAAAGATTCAATCCTTCTAGAAATTGAAACTCATAAGCCATATCTCCATATTCTTTGGAAATTCCCTTTAATCCTTCCATCACCGTTTTAAAAGTATCCGGCCGATTTCCGAACATTCTGGCCAGTCTCATAATACATCTTCCATAAAACTGACGGTAATATACTTCACCCCATGGAAGGTCACGATAGGAAAGAAGATGTCCTGTGGCTCTCATATAATCTCCTTCTATAAAATAGCGGGGCAGCAGTATTTTAGCATGAATATCAGTGCACAGAACTGCCTGATTATCTTCTCCATCCAGACAATGAACCTCCAGATCCGGATAGCTGACTGTATAGTTTTTCTCCATAAATTTCACCTGAAAAGATCTGGTATTTTCATCAAACGGGAGGTCCAGATGACGGCTGATATATCCTGGCTCCATATTCTGATATTCCGTAAGGTAATGATAATAGGGCTGCATTTCCAGATTATGTTTTTTATACTGTACCTGTAAAACATTTGTCTCCTCCTACTGGTCTTATACGAGAGAAAGCAGAAATTCTGCCAAACGTTCAATGGGTTCCGGTTTTTCAGACAGTTCTTTTCCTGTCAGTCCTTCCTTCATGATTTTTGAATCTGCTTCAAGGCATACGGCAACTTGTCCAGGCGTCCATACATTTTCATTCATCATTTCCCGATTATCTTCTGTAACCATATTCAATATATAATAAAAACTATTGCTTCTATCTGCCCCCGGTTTTTTCTTCGATCAGTCTTCACATTTTGCTGATGGGAACAATACTTTCCAGGATTTCTTCCGGAAATCCCAGGGCGAGCCCCTGATTTGCGTCCGGATCTACATCCACAGCGAATACCTTCTTTCCTTCTGCGGCATACAACCATGCCAGCACTGCGGAAACCGTTGTCTTTCTCACACCGCCTTTTCCAGTTACTGCAATCTTCATAAGTCTGCTCCTTTGCTTATATAGCCAGTTTTTCTATGATCCCTTTCAAGGCTTCCCTGACTGGCGAATCTTTGGGAAACTGTACGGTAGGACGTCCTTCGCAGTCGAAACGATAAACATCATCGTCTTGGGGAACTACTCCCAATAAATCTAGTTTCTGCTTTTCAATCTCTTCCAGAGTTCCTTCATCCAGCTTCCCTCCCGGTACCCGATTCACGATCAGACCAATCTTTTTCGGATGGAAATTCAGTTCCTTCATCAATGCCACAATCCTTCCGGCTGCCTGTACGCCTCTCCGGGAACAGTCGCTGACCAGAATCGCTATCTCCATATTTGGGAGAATTCCTCTGATGATATGCTCCATGCCGGCTTCGTTGTCCACCACAATATACGGGTAATGACTCTGCAACTTCTGCACCTGTGTCTGCACAATTCCGTTTACAAAACAGTAGCACCCCTGCCCCTGGGATCTGCCCATCACCATCAGGTCATAGTCATCTTCTTCTGTCAGGGCATCCGCCAGGCGACTCTCCAGATATGCTGCTTTGGTAATTCCGACGGGTATTTTGGATCGGCACCGGCCCTTTCGATTTCCTCTTTGACGATAGCATCCTACCATATTTTTATTTGGTTTTTGTTGTAGAATTGTTTTTTGATATAGACAAATGATTTCGTATAACTCTTCCATGTCTACTTATATCGTCAGCTTGCACTTCGAACATTCAATTGCTCCTGCACACTAACATTGTCCAACAGACAGGCATTACAA
>DWYL01000310.1 GCA_019118685.1 Candidatus Blautia merdipullorum | reverse complement strand
CGATATCATTGACAGGGAGTTCAGTGTCCTTTAAAAGGCTGCAGGCCCGGCGGATGCGGAAATCAAGGAGATATTCCTGAGGGGAGCTTCCTGTGATATCTTTAAACAATCGGTATAGATAAGTGCGTTCGATATTAAGATAGCTTGCGATTACCTGTATATTAACGGCATGAGCATAATTGCTTTCGATATACCTTAGAGCCTCTTCTACGTAGGAAATTTTTTTCTCATTGGCGGGGATATATTTTCTTGGAAATTTGCTTGCCAGGAGATAGAGGTATTCATAAAGGATACTGTTCATCATCAGATCCCGGTTTTCCGGAAGGTTATAAGCTTCGAACATTTTCTCATGGCAGAGCCGGACCCGGTCATCTCTACCATAATGAAAATAAGGAGTTTCCAGCAGAGAGGTCCTTTTTAAATATTCTTCGATTTTAATTCCCTGGAAGCCGATCCAAGTATAAGTCCAGGGGTCATACTTATCCGCTTCATAGTAGATTAGGGTATTGGGGCGTATAAGAAATGCGTCCCCTTCCTTTAAAGGATAGATATGCCCATCTGTTTTATAGATTCCTTTTCCCTTTAAAATATAATGGATAAGATAACCGCTGCGGACTACCGGGCCATAACTGTGGGAAGGGATACAGGTTTCATAGCCGCAGGTATAGATCATGGCATCCAGATTCCGGGAAAAGTCGTTTGAAAAAATATAGTCTTTCATGATTCCTCCAACAAAACTGTATGATGAAACAACATTTATTTATATAATATTAATTATATTCCAGTATAATGATAATTACAAGAACAAAGCAAACAGCATTTGTTCATACCCTGGGGATAAAGGACATGTCTGGAAGTTTTAAAGAAGTTGGAGGTTTTAAAAGATGGATTCTGAAAAAAGAAGGCGCTATGAAAATATAGCGACAGAACTTGTCCGGCTGGTAGGCGGCAGAGACAACATTTTAGGTATTGCACATTGTGCCACACGTCTGAGGCTAGTCTTGGAAGATAATGACAAGGCAGATACCAAGGCGATTGAAAATGTGGATTTGGTAAAAGGCGTGTTTGTGGCAGGCGATCAGCTTCAGATTATTTTCGGGGCAGGTTTGGTAAATGATGTCTGTCAGGTTTTGGCAGATTCCATACATATGGACAGCATGAGTCTGGGTGATCTGAAGACAAAGGCAAATAAAAGAATGAATCCTTTGCAGAGAGCTGTCAAAGCACTTTCAGATGTATTTATTGAGATCATGCCGGGAATCCTGGCAGCAGCTCTTCTCACCGGTCTATCCAGCGTTTTAGGAAATATCGAATTTGTTCAAAACAACGACACTCTCTATGGGCTGTCAAGACTTATTAACATTTCTTCCGGGGCAATCTTCGGATTCCTGCCTTTATGTGTGGCTTACAGCACGGTGAAGCGATTCGGCGGGCGCCCCATTATGGGTATTGTAATCGGCTGTATCATGCTGACAAACAGTTTGGCCGATGCCAGCGCCGCAGCTCAGGGAACTGTGGAAGTGACTACTCTTCATATCTTCGGATTTCCGGTAGAGCTGATCGGATTTCAAGGTGGTATTATCGTAGCGCTGCTCATTGGAATTGTAACAGCCAAACTGGACATATTTTTTGAAAAGAAAGTTCCTGAAGTTGTAAGACTTTTAGTATCTCCTTTGCTGACAACGCTGGTAAGTTCTTTCCTACTGTTTATGATCATCGGGCCTATAGGCAGAGGACTGGCAAACGGCATCACAGATGTTCTGGTATGGATGACCCAGCATCTGGGAGTAGTAGGATATGCGGCATTTTCCGGACTCCAGCAGCTGATCGTTATTACAGGTCTTCACCATGTATTTGGGGCTATTGAGTCACAGCTGCTGGTGGGAACAGGAAGAAACTTTTTAAATCCTCTTATGTCTGTGGCAATTATTGCCCAGGGCGGTGCTGTATTGGGATATCTGGCAAGAAATGTAAAAGATGCTAAAGCAAAAGAACTTTGTATTCCAAGTTTTATTTCAGTACTCTTTGGTATAACAGAACCGGCACTTTTTGGTGTCAATTTAAGGTATCGCTATCCGATCATCGGCGGCTGCTTGGGAGGAGCTATCGGCGGAGTGATTGTCTATTTCACACATTTAGCTGCCCTGGGATTTGGGACAACGGTTGTACCTGGGATTGCTCTGGCAGATCCGGAGAACAATGGCTATGTAAACTATATCATTGCTCATTTGACTGCTCTTGCCGCAGGATTTATCTTTTCCTTTTTCCTGGGAATGATATTTGAAAAGAAAGATAAAACCGCTGCAGGACTGACTTCAGAAGCTGTGTCTTCATCTTCTGTTAGGGTGGCTGTCTCTTTGGAAGGGGAGTCGGCAAAAGCAGAACTTCCCGAAAAAATCCATGCATTTGCAGCAGGAGAATTTATAGGAATTGAAAAGGTAAATGATCCTACATTTTCACAAAAAGTTTTAGGAGACGGCGTAGCTATTCTACCTTCAGAAGGAAAGATTTATGCTCCTGCAGACTGTACAGTAGAGATGGTCATGGATACGAAACATGCAGTAGGTCTCCGTACAAAAGCCGGAAACGGTCTGCTGATCCATGTAGGGATCGATACGGTACAACTGGGAGGAAAGTACTTTGATGTACATGTGACTGAGGGACAGGAACTGAAAGCAGGAGACTGCATTATGGACTTTGATAAGGACAAGATCAGAGAAGAAGGATATGACACCGCAGCCTGTTTGATCTTTACAGAGCCTGTGGAAGGGTCTCACGTAGACAGAGAAGCTGAGAGGACTGTGGCAGTGGGAGACAAGATTGCGGTAATCACAGAATAAGAGGGACAGCTATGAAATACGGTTTTCAAAAAGCAAAAGAAGCAGAAGAAAAAATGGGAAGGACAGTTGCCGGCTGTCCTTTCCGGACTAGGTATCATATTATGCCTCCTGTGGGCTGGCTGAATGATCCCAATGGCCTGTGCCAGTTTAAAGGAGAGTTCCAGGCCTATTTCCAGTATTCACCACTGAACGTCAACGGAGGGGGAGGATACTGGGGCCATTGTGTCAGCAAAGATCTCCTTCACTGGGAATACCGTGAGCCGGTACTGACTGCGGACATTCCCCAGGACGCCAGCGGCGTTTACTCCGGTTCTGCTCTTGTGGAGGATAATAAAATATATATTTTTTATACCGGGAATGTGAAGAAGCCGGGAGATTACGATTATATCGACGCCGGGAGGACCAGTACCCAGATCCTGGTAGAATCTGAGGACGGACAGAATATGTCTGAAAAAACCATTCTCCTTGGCATGGAGGATTATCCGGAAGACATGACCCAACATATCCGGGACCCTAAGGTATGGAAGGAAGATGGAGAATATTACATGGTCTTGGGGGCCAGAGTCAGAGCCTGGGACAGTCAGGGTAAACGCCGGGATAAAGGGGGCGTCCTGATCTATGTTTCAGAAGATAAGAAAAAATGGAGTCTGTACCGGGAACTGGTACCGGAAAAGCCCTTCGGATATATGTGGGAATGTCCTGATATTTTTTCTTTATCCGAAGAGAGGCTCCTTTCTTTTTGTCCTCAGGGCCTGGAAGCCCGGGAAGACAGATTCCAGAATATCTATCAGTCCGGCTATGTGTTTTTCTCACAGATGGAAGATTTAGAGGACAATTTCAGGGAATGGGATATGGGATTTGACTTTTATGCTCCCCAGTCTTTTGAAACAGAGGACGGCAGGAGGATCCTTATAGGCTGGGCTGGAGTCCCGGACACTGCCAAAACTTACCGAAATCTTTCCGTGGAAAACGGCTGGCAGCACTGTCTGACCATCCCTGCGGAACTAACCTGCCATGATGGAAAGGTTTATCGGATGCCGGTGAGAGAACTGGAGGATCTGGACTGGAAAAGGGCGGTTCTCGAAAACGGCAGATATCGCTGGGCAGACAAGACTCTGAGAGCAGTATTTTCTCAGGTTCAGGGAGAAAAACGGCAGATCTGTATCGGTACAGAGAAGAATCATCTGACAGTTACTGTCCAGGGAGATCAGGTGGAGCTTTCTTTTTTGGATAAAGAGGGAACTCCTGCACCCTGCGGCGGAGGCAGAGGCAAAAGAACAGGACGGGTAGAAAACAAGGTAGAGGATCTGCTGATCCTAATAGATAGTTCTATCGTAGAGATTTTTGTAAATCAGGGAGAGCTGGTATTTACCACTAGGATCTATCTGGAAAAAGAAGAAAGAAAAATCTGGTTCGGAAAGTGGGAAAATGCTTCTCTGGAAGTAGTGGAAGAAGAGCAACAAAGAAAATAAAGACAAAATCCCCGCAGAAATTCAGAGCGATCCTGCTTTAAATTCCTGCGGGGATTTTTTTGCCTATGATAAATCTGCATGCTCGTAAAAATAGACAGATAAACAGGCAGATATCACCAGTGCCAGCAGGCTGATAAATAAGACTATACCGTAAAAGAGCACCGGAGGCAGAAGCTGAATATAGTCTTGGATAACCGCTCCTTTTTGAAGGATAAAGGGAGCCACAAAAGGACAAGCCATAATGATAAACATAGTGATAAATTTTGTCCTTTCAAATCCCAGCCGGTACTCCAGAGG
Organism: Candidatus Blautia merdipullorum; assembly: GCA_019118685.1. GTDB lineage: Bacteria > Bacillota > Clostridia > Lachnospirales > Lachnospiraceae > Blautia > Blautia merdipullorum. The sequence continues at coordinate 2,655 of DWYL01000310.1, read as the reverse complement.
AATATAAATGCTGTAAAAGATGGTGACAATGAAAAACACCAGAACAGCCATTTCCCAATGAAACCTGCCAAGTCCCGGAAAAATCTGTGTATTGATCCAGTATATCAAGCTGCTGGCGGCATAGAGGACCAGACAGAATCCATATTTTCCAAGTACCATAAGCCTCCGGGGATAGGGAGAAGCACACAGAAGAAGGGAGGCTTTCGGAGATTGGTATTCTTTTAGAAAAACATACTGGAGAAGAAGAAATATGGAGTAGACCACAGAGATAAAAAAGGTCAGAGGCCCTGCAAATTCCGGCAGCCGGGAGAGGAGAAAAACAGGCAGCAGGAAGCAGACGACAGCCATAAAAAGCACATATTTTTTTACCAGTATAAAGTCTTTTTTAACTAAACTCAGCAGCATTTTTCATCCCTCCTTTGGTATGGCTCAGCATGATATCTTCCACTGTGGGGCGTTCTAAAAGTACATTGGGAAGAAGCTTCTGTATCTGGGAAATATGACTGGTCATGGCGGTGAAACCAAAAGCTGTTTCCTGAATATGAAACAGCAGGCTCCGGACTTCTTTATTCAGATCTTCTTTGCTTCCTTTTACAATACGGTATCGGTCCAGAAGCTCATCTTTATCTTCCTGAAATACAATATGCCCCTGATCGATCATGATCAGCACATCTGCGATTTTATCCAGATCTGAGGTGATATGGGTAGAAAAAAATACGCCTTTTCCGCCCTTTTCCATATAATCCCGCAGAAGGTCCAGGAGCTGGCTGCGGAATAAGGGATCAAGACCGCTGGTAGGCTCGTCCATGATCAGCAGTTCAGGTTTATGGGAGAGAGCCAGCGCCAGGGAATATTTTATCTTCATTCCTTTGGAGAGATTTTTGATTTTTTCCTTTGGGTTTAAAGAAAATCTTTCCAGATAAGACCGGTAATCCTGCTCACACCAGGAAGAATAGGCCGGGGCCAGGATTTTCTTCATTTCTTCCAGAGACAGATCCTCATAGAAACAGTCTCCGTCCAGAACCACGCCGATCCGGTTTTTGATCTGTTTTTCATTTCTTTTCATATCCATACCGAAAAAACGGATACTTCCTGTGACTCCTTCGGCCAGACCCAGGATAGAACGGAGGGTAGTAGTTTTTCCCGCTCCGTTTATTCCGATAAAGCCTGTAATACAGCCTTCCGGCAGAGAAAAGCTCACATCTTTCAGCGCAAATCTGCTATAGGATTTGTTTAAATTCTTTACCTCTAAAACCCTGTCCATTTCACTCCTCCTCATACAGAATATCCATCATTTCATTTAGCTCTTCCTTTGTGATCCCCAGGGAACGGGCGGTTTCTATCATGTCCTGCATTTTCTGCTCTACAAGCCTCCTCCTGGAGTCTCTCAGCAGTTCCGCATTGCCGGCAGATACAAAGGTGCCGATACCTGTCTGACTGACGACAAACCCTTCCTTCTCCAGTTCCTCATAGACTCTCCGTATGGTCAGAACACTAACTTTCAGATCATTGGCAAAAGAGCGGATAGAAGGAAGAAGCTCTCCTTCGGTCAGTTCCTCCCTTAAAATCGCGTCCTTGATCTGTTCTTTGATCTGCTGATACAGAGGCTTGTCAGAAGTGTTTGATATGAGTATATGCAAAGTGGGATACACCTCCAGTATTCGTAGTTACAGTCTGTTTTCACAGCGTTGTCATTGTTGTTATTAGTGTGATGTTATTATATATACACTATACACTATCATTACACCTATGTCAAGAAAAGAGGCTGTCGCAAATGCGATAGCCTTATCGAAAAATATTCTCGGGTTATAGTTACTTATTGTATCGGTTCTTTTGAACTAAGAGTCATATCATCCTTTTGGCTGACTGCCTGTTTATAAGCGGGCAGAAGGAGCTTTTCCAATCTTGCCTGGATGTAGGTCAGATAAAAGGTTCGCTGCAGATCCGAAAGGTAAGGAACTTCTTCCAGAAAGTTCTGGATTGTTTCTACGTGGATTTTAGGAACAATCTGTATCAGTGCCTCATTGCAGTCTTCAGACTGCCCGGACATGAGAAAATCGTAGTAACGAATCTTTTTCCCTTCTAACTTCACTGCGGATGTTGGAAATTGGAAAATTCGGGCATTTAATTCATTCTCATCATGCAGGATACGTTCCATTACTTTTTCATCCGCCTGAGGAAGCAAGCAACTGCCACAATCGAAGATTGGAGCAATTTCAGCCTTTTGGCTATCAGGATCATATAAAAATCCCCAATTACCATTATGACGATCAAAATTTCCAAGGAAGGCATCTACCACAAACATCTTCCAGAAATGCTCCTTTAGAATCACAGGATTGACAAATTGTTGTTTTTCAATGCTTTCCATAATATCGGACAGCTCGGTTCCATTGCCTCCATGTTCAGAATCCAGAATGGTGTTTTTTATAGAACAAAAATCATAGAACAGTTTCCCATCTGCGGTAAAATCTCTGCAGGCACATACCACTTTTGTCTTTCCAGATACCTGGAAAGTACCAAGCATCGTTTCTTGCGCCCGAATACCAAGCATGCGGAAAATACTACTTGCAATATGTTCACTAAAACAACTATTTGTGTAGGACAGATCTGTTGGCTTATTTTCAGCGGAAGGCGGAAATTTGAGCATATAAACTA
>DWYL01000309.1 GCA_019118685.1 Candidatus Blautia merdipullorum | reverse complement strand
TTATCTTTTTTTTCTCTTTCGACGATTAATAATTCTTTATTAAAAGTTGTGTTGTCAGTGGCAATTCGTCCCCTTTTTTCCGCCCAGGGACGGTATCTCGCCTTTCCAACAGAGTAATTCAGATTGATGTTTTTGAAAAAGACTTTATATCCCATATCCTCAAGAAACTGAAAGTATTCCTGACTGTCGTTTTTGGCCTTGGAGCCGACATATTCAACTCGGTATTCTACATGGCCCGGATTGCATTCTTCAAATTCATACAGCATTTTATCCACGCTGATAAGTCGATAACCCTGTTCTGCCATCTTATTCAGCCATTTTTCCTGCTTCTGCAATAGTCCGCCAAAATAGCGATAGCATTTTTTACTCATACGCTCCACCAATTATCCTTTCTGCTGTATTTACCAGAGAATGAAGCCGCTCCAGTTCTGTTCTGGCAACTGCTTTTCCCTCCTCTGTAATCTGGTATTCTTTTTTTCGTCCATCTGATGTTCCGCAAGGAGCAATCCAGCCTTTTTCCTGTAATGTATTCAAGGCTCCGTATAAAGTCCCTGCTCCCAATAGTAAGCGTCCTTTCGTTTCATTCTCGATAAATTGCATAATGGCATATCCGTGTTTCGGTGTGTATAGCGACAGCAAAATAAAAAATGTCACTTCTGTTAAGGCACCGCCTCTCGTATTGTCTCTCACATTTTTGCCCCCTTATTACGGTTACTGTAATAACTATATCACTAACCGTAATAGCAGTCAAGATTTAGCAGCTAAAGGAGCGCTCCAGATGGAAAATAAAATTCTATTGATCGAAGATGATGAAGAGATCCGAAATATGATAAAGGATTATCTGACAGGGGAGTTTGAGGTATGTCCTTTTCAAAATGGGAAATCTGCCGTAGAAAGCAGCGGGGATTACAGTGAATACCTTCTTGCCCTTATAGACCTTATGCTGCCGGATATGAGCGGTATGGAAGTCATCAAAGCCATCCGCCGGATCAGTATCATACCCATTATCACCATTACAGCCAAAGATAATGATACCGACAAATCTCTGGGATTAAATCTGGGTGCTGACGATTATGTGGTAAAGCCATTTTCCCTTATTGAGCTTACCGCAAGGATCAAAGCCAATATCCGGCGGGCCAGGACTTATCAGCAGCCTTCTCAGAATACCATCGTAAAATTAAGGATCTGGAGATCGATCCCCTCAGTCACACAGTCAAACACCAGGGCAAAAGCCTAGATCTGACCCCCATAGAATTTGAAATCCTGCACCTGCTGGCCGCCCACCCGGGACAGGCTTTTTCAAAGGAACGTCTCTATGAACTTATTTGGAAAGAGCCTTATTTCAGCAACGAAAATGTCCTGAACACCCACATCAACCGGCTGCGGCTGAAGCTGAAGAACAGCCCGGAGGATACGACTGTCTACATAAAGACCTTGTGGGGAATCGGCTACAAAATGGAGGAGAAATAAATGTTGGTTTTATTTATAGTATTGTCAGCAGTTTTAATATCCCTGCTGATCTGGCAGAAGATAAAATACCGGGCCCTGGAAAAAGATATTGCCTATATCAGCAGCCGGCTGGAATCCCTTTCTCTCACTTCTGAAAACGGTTTCCTCCTTCTTCCTACAAACTGCAACGCTGTAAAAGAATTAGGGGCTTCCATTAACCGCCTGCTCCAGGATTTTTACACAGATAAGGCAGATTTTAAAAAATCTCAGAAAGCCATGGCCCAGGTTCTGACCAATATTTCTCACGATATCCGTACTCCTCTTACCGTCCTGAAAGGGAACAGTGAAATGCTGTTTTCCAAGGCAAAAGAATCCTCCCTGCCTGAATCCTTCCAGGCAATGGCCAAGAAGATCGATCAGAAAGCAGATCAGTTAACAGCAACCATCAATGACTACTTTACCATGTCTAAGATTGCTTCCGGTGATCTGATCTTAAATCTGCAAAAAGAAAACATATCCCAAATATGTCATGAAACCGTCCTAGACTATTACGATCTCCTTGAGGAGCAGCAGTTTGAAGTAAATATACAGATACCCTCTGTCCCTGTTTTTGCTGACACAGATAAAGAGGCTCTCCAGCGCATATTGAAAAAACTTATAGATAACGCCATCCGCCATGGAGGCGCAGGAAAGTATATGGGGCTGCGTCTTACCACCTCAGAAGACTCTGTAAAAATTCAAATAGAAGACCACGGAAAAGGAATGTCTCCCCAGCAGCAAAAGCAGATCTTTGCAAGGAATTATACCACTGTCGGAAAATCCTCAGGCAGCGGTCTGGGACTGGCAATCGCCAAAAGTCTCGCCAGACAGATTGGAGGAGAGATACAGGTTCACAGCATACCGGATGAAAAAACTGTCTTCTCCGTGATCTTGAAAAGTTAGAAAAAAGTTAGATTTCAGGCAGAAAAAAGAAAATTCTGTTTTGTATAATAACAGCCGTACAGGAGGCATACAAAATGGATTATATTTTAGAGACAACAGGACTGAAAAAGTCCTTCAAAGGAACTGTTGCTGTAAATGACGTTTCGATTCATGTTCCAAAAGGAAGTATCTATGGCTTTGTGGGGCCAAATGGAGCAGGAAAAAGCACCATTATGAAAATGATCCTG
>DWYL01000308.1 GCA_019118685.1 Candidatus Blautia merdipullorum | reverse complement strand
GTAAAGATGGCTGGATACGAGCCGGGAAAAGACTTTGTCCTGGCTATGGACGCAGCCTCCAGCGAGTGGAAAGGGGAGAAGAAGGGAGAGTATATTCTTCCCAAATGCGGAAAGAAATTTACTTCTGCAGAGCTGGTGGAACACTGGAAAGGCCTCTGTGAGAAATATCCTATCTACTCTATCGAAGACGGTCTGGATGAGGAAGACTGGGAAGGCTGGCAGATGCTGACAAAAGAGCTGGGAGACAAGGTACAGTTGGTGGGAGACGACCTTTTTGTTACCAATACCCAGAGACTTTCTAAGGGAATTTCTATGGGCTGCGGCAATTCCATCCTGATCAAGCTGAACCAGATCGGCTCTGTATCAGAGACCCTGGAAGCTATTAAAATGGCCCATAAGGCAGGTTACACCGCTATTTCCTCCCACCGTTCCGGAGAGACAGAAGATACCACTATCGCAGATCTGGCTGTGGCTTTAAATACCTGCCAGATCAAGACCGGAGCTCCCAGCAGAAGCGAAAGAGTTGCCAAGTACAACCGTCTGCTGAGAATTGAGGAAGAACTGAAGGAAGCGGCCTGCTATCCGGGATTTGACGCATTTAACTGCGCCAGGTAGTCACGGCTGTATCCGACGGAGCAGTAGCCGCAGCTTCCATGGAAAAATATCTTTTCTCTATGTATCAGAAACTGGGGATCAAAAGAGAAAAAAGGAAGATAACAGAAGTAAAAAAGCCGGATCAGGGGGAAGAAAAGAGAAAAACATCCTCCGGTGAGGAAGGCTTTCTTACAGAAGAGATGAAAGAATCTCTGGCTCCAGTATTTGCCAGGTTTGAAAAGGAAATCCTGGTAAAGGTTTATCTGGATACTTCCTCTTTGTCCCGGGAGGTGGAAGTATTTGTCCGGGAAATGGAACCCTTAAGTGAAAAGGTCCGTTATGAGATACAGAGGGCTGGAGCAGAAGGAGTAACCCGCCCTTCTCTGTGGATCTGCGACAGCCAGGGAAATTACCTTGGAGCAGAATTTCACGGAGTTCCCGGAGGCCATGAATTCAATTCTTTTATTATCGCTCTTTATAATGGAGCGGGACCCGGCCAGTCCATGGGAGAGGATATCCGGCAGCGGATCCAAAAGATCACCGGGAAGACAGATCTGAAGATCGCAGTTTCCCTGTCCTGTACTATGTGCCCGGATGTGGTCATGGCGGCTCAGAAGATCGCACTGGAAAATCCGCTGGTCACAGCGGAAATGTTTGATCTGGCCCATTATCCGGATCTGAAAGAAAAATATCAGATCATGAGCGTTCCCTGCCTGATCATAAACGACAGCCGGATTTCCTTTGGAAAGAAGGGAATCGGGCAGATCTTAGATCTGCTGGAAGAGATTTAAAAAGATAGAAAAACACCGTTAGAAAAGATACCCCTGGAGGGTTCTCAGGATTCTGTCCTGTATGAGAACCTTCCAGGGGTATTGTACGCAGAAGGATCAGAACTGTTTTCTTTTATAAGTCAGCAGCAGGCTGGAGTTAATGATCACCAGCACAGATCCTGCATTATGGACCAGAGCGCCTACTACCGGATTCAGGATTCCGGTAATGGCCAGGATAATAGCGATAAAATTCAAAGTCATAGAAAAGGTCAGATTACATTTTATAGTAGTCATCATTCTCCTGGAAAGGGATACCAGATGAGGCAGTTCCTTGATGTCATCATTGACCAGAGCGATATCCGCCGCATCTACGGCGATATCACTTCCCACGCCGCCCATGGCAATGCTGACATGGGCTTTTTTCAGGGCAGGAGCATCGTTGATGCCATCTCCGATCATGCAGACCATTTTCTTATTTTCCTGGGAAGAGGCTATATAATTCAGTTTATCTTCCGGGAGACAGCCTGCGTGTATGTTGTCAATATTCAGCTGTCCGGCGATGGCCCTGGCGGCATTTTCGTGATCTCCTGTCATAAGTACAGGGGTAAGCCCCAACTTCTTTAGCTGGGAGATCATTTCAGGGGCAGTTTCCCGGAGGGTATCCCACAGAGCCGCAAACCCGCCGAAGCCCTTTTCAATCCCCAGATAAATAAGGGTGCAGCCTTTCTGTATGTAAGAAGCCGCCTGCTTCATGGCTTTTTCCGGTATGGAAATACCGTTCTCTTCCAGCAGAGAAATATTACCTGCCAGAACATGAATCTGGTCTATAACAGCCTGCACCCCTTTTCCGGGCAGCATGGAGAAAGAGTCCGGCATTTGAGGGGCATTTTCCGGATAGGCTTTCTTATACCCCTGGACAACCGCTTTGCCCAGGGGATGTTCTGAGCGAAGCTCTGTTTCAGCGGCAAGGCGATACAGATTTTCTTTAGAGATATCCGGCGCAAAATTTTCTATAGCGGCCACCTGAGGCTTTCCATAGGTAAGGGTCCCTGTTTTGTCAAAGGCCACCTTTGAAACCTGTGCCAGACGTTCCAGGGCGTCGCCTTCTCTTACAAGAAAACCATGTTTGGTAGCATTTCCGATAGCTGCCATGATGGCGGTGGGAGTTGCCAGTACCAGGGCACAGGGACAGAAGACTACCAGTATGGTCACTGACCGTATAATCTCTCCGGATATCAGCCAGGTAAGGGCTGCGGCAGTTAAGGCGATGACCACGATCCAGGTGGCCCACCGGTCTGCCAGCCGTACGATCTTGGCTTTCCCTGCGTCGGCAGACCGGACCAGCCGGATCATCCTTTGGATGGAACTGTCTTCTCCAACACGGGAAGCTTTCATATCAAAAGAACCGAACTGATTAACGGTTCCGCTGGATACTTCATCCCCCGGGCCTTTGTCCACAGGGAGGGATTCTCCTGTCATAACCGCCTGATTCACAGAGGTCTCTCCGGAGAGGATCACACCGTCTACAGGGATCGTCTCTCCCGGCAGTACCCGGAGCAGGTCTCCTACAGCTACTTCCCTGGCCGGGATGATCTCCTCTTTTTCATTTTGGATCTTTCTTGCTGTCAGGGGAGTGAGATGGACCAGTTTTTCGATGCCGGCCCTGGCTTTGGCTACAGTAAGCTCTTCCAGCAGAGAACCGATCTGCATGATAAAGGCCACCTCTCCTGCAGCAAAAATTTCCCCGATGATCACAGAAGCGATAAGGGCCAGGGACACCAGAACATCAGCCTTTATATCAAACCTGGTGACAAGTCCTTCCACAGCTTCTATGATGATGGGAATTCCGCAGAGTACAATGGCGATCCAGGCAGAGTCAAAGGCCGCGTTTTCCGGCTCCAGAAAACTGATCAGCAGGGAAATGCCTGAGATAACCAGAAATAAAATACTTCTTTTTGTTTCATTGAGAAACAGGTCTTTTAAAAATGGGATCATAGTACGCCTTCTTTCTTTATAATATACATATAGGGGTATAAGTATAATATACCCTTGGGGGTATGTCGGTCAAGAAGTTTTTTGGAGGAATTTTTACGACAAAAACACAATAAAATATAAATTGACAGAAGAAAAAGAATATGGTATTTTAAAATTAAATAACAGGGTTTTTGCTGCTGACGGATAAAATGGAGTACCATTGTGTGGCAAGAGCTTAAAGTGAGCCGAACGTCTGGGCGACATTTATCTTAGGGTAAATGCCGTCCGTTTTTATTTTTAGGAGAGGAGGAATTTTTTATTGAGCAGATTAAGCATTATTACTCAGAACAAAGCCCAGGCAACTGTGGAAGAGCTGTATAAAGATTTGGAACGGCGCATCAGCGCCAGCCCTCCGGGATTGTGTCCTGTAGATCTGGCTTCAGCCTTTTTGAAATTATGTCATGCTCAGTCCTGCGGAAAATGTGTTCCCTGCCGGGTGGGACTTGGACAGCTTCAGAAACTGATGGATCAGGTGCTGGATGGAGAAGCAGATATTTCCGTGATCGACCTGATCGAGAAGACCGCCAGAAATATTTTTTATTCAGCGGACTGCGCTATCGGATACGAGGCTGCCAGAATGGTACTGAAAGGGATCCGGGGCTTCAGAGATGATTTTGAGGAACATATTTTAAGGGGAAGATGTAAATTTGAGTTGAATCAGCCGGTTCCATGTATGTCTCAATGTCCTGCTGGAGTGGATATTCCGGGATACGTCGCCTTGGTAGCTGAGAGGAGATATGGAGATGCGGTAAGACTGATCCGGAAAGACAATCCCCTTCCTGCAGTCTGCGGTCTGATCTGTGAGCATCCCTGTGAAGTCCGCTGCCGCAGGACGATGATCGATGATCCTGTAAATATCCGGGGACTGAAACGTTTTGCTGTGGACCATGCGGGAGATGTGCCGCTTCCGGTACCTGCTGTAGCTACAGGAAAGAAAGTGGCAGTGATCGGCGGCGGTCCGGGAGGCATCAGCGCTGCCTACTATCTGACTCTCATGGGTCATGAGGTTACGATCTTTGAGCAGAGAAAGAAGCTGGGAGGCATGCTCCGCTATGGTATCCCGAATTACCGGCTGCCCAGAGAGGAATTAGACCGGGAGATCAACCATCTTTTAAGTCTGGGAATCCATGTGAAGACAGAGGTGACAGTAGGGGAAAATCCCAATATCGCAGATCTCAGGGAGGAATATGACGCAGTTTACATTGCTATCGGAGCCCATATTGACCGGAAGATCGGCATTGAAGGAGAGGATGCTCAGGGAGTGATCTCTGCCGTAGAGCTTTTAAGAGAGATCGGAGACGATGAGATGCCGGACTTTACAGGTAAAGAAATCGTAGTCATCGGCGGCGGCAATGTGGCCATGGATGTGGCTCGTTCTGCAGTCCGTCTGGGGGCAAAGAGAGTACGGATCGCTTACAGAAGAAGACGGGCGGATATGACTGCCATGGAAGAGGAGATTGAAGGAGCAATTGAGGAAGGATGCGAACTTCTGGATCTCCATGCGCCTCTGAGGATTGAGGAAGACGAAAACGGCCATGCGGCAGCTTTATGGGTTCAGCCTCAGATCATCGGACCTATGAAACATGGACGGCCGATTCCTATGGTATCCTCTAAGGCACCGGTACGTCTCGCCTGTGATATTGTGATCGTGGCCATTGGCCAGGGAATTGAATCTAAAGAATTTGAGAAACAGGGAATCCCTGTTAAGCGAGGCGTGATTGATGCCATGAGCTGGAGCGGTGTTAAGACCAAGGATATTACCGGCGTCTTTGCAGGAGGCGACTGTGTTACCGGGCCGGCTACAGTGATCCGGGCGATCGCCGCAGGAAAAGTAGCGGCAGCGAATATTGATGAATTCCTTGGTTATAACCATGTGATCTCCTCAGATGTGGAGATACCGAGAGTACGCCTTGACGACAACAGCAACTGCGCAAGAGTGAATATGAGAGTCCGCCAGGCTTCTGAGAGAATCAAAGACTTTGAATTGATCGAAGAAGGCATGACTTGCGAAGAGGCATGTCAGGAGGCAAAAAGATGTATCCGCTGCGATCACTTTGGATTTGGAATTCTGAAAGGAGGCAGGATTGAGAAATGGTAAAACTGAAGATTAACGGAAAAAGCGTAGAAGTAAAAGAAGGCACCACCATACTGGATGCGGCTTCCGAAGCGGGAATTATGATCCCAACCCTGTGTTTCCTGAAAGGCATTAATGAGATCGGTGCCTGCCGGGTCTGCGTAGTGGAAGTGAAAGACTGTGCCAAGCTGGTGACAGCCTGCAACAATGAGGTCTGGGATGGCATGGAAGTCTTTACAAACAGTCCTAAAGTGAGAGAAAGCCGGAGAAACAATGTAGAACTGATCCTGTCTCAGCACGACTGCAAATGCGCCACCTGTGTAAGAAGCGGGAACTGCAGCCTCCAGACCATTGCCAATGATCTGGGCATCCTGAATCTTCCCTTTGAGATTGAACTTCCAAAATCAGACTGGCCTTTGGACTTTCCTCTGATCCGGGATTCGGGGAAATGCATTAAATGTATGCGCTGCGTTCAGGTCTGTGATAAGATCCAGGGACTGAATATCTGGGATGTGGCAGGTACCGGTTCCAGAACGACCGTGGACGTGTCTAAGAACAGAAAGATTAATGAATCAGACTGCGCCCTTTGCGGACAATGTATCACCCATTGCCCGGTAGGCGCCTTAAGAGAACGGGATGACCGGCGCAGAGTCCTGGATGCTCTGGCAGATCCGGAGAAGATCACAGTCGTTCAGCTTGCCCCTGCGGTCCGGACTTCCTGGGGGGAATCCTTTGGCCTGTCCCGGGAGTTCGCAACGGTTAAGAGACTGGTAGCTGCTCTCAGGCAGATTGGATTTGACTATATTTTCGACACCAATTTCAGCGCGGACCTGACCATTATGGAAGAGGGAAGTGAATTCCTGGAGAGACTGAAAAAAGGGGATCTGAAGAAATATCCGATGTTTACTTCCTGCTGTCCAGGCTGGGTGCGGTTTATGAAATCTCAGTATCCGGACATGGTAGATCAGCTGTCCACTGCGAAATCTCCCCAGCAGATGTTTGGAGCGATTGCTAAGTCCTATTATGCCCAGCTGCTGAATGTGGATCCGTCCAGGATCTTTTCCCTGTCTATCATGCCATGTATCGCCAAAAAACACGAATGTGATATTCCGGTGATAAATGATGCAGGGGCAGGACAGGATGTGGATGCAGTGCTGACAACCAGGGAAGTAGTCCGGCTGATCCGGTCAGAGCATATTGATCTCTCAAATCTTAATGAGGAAGAATTTGATATTCCACTGGGTGCGGGAACAGGAGCCGGTGTTATATTCGGCGCCACAGGCGGCGTTATGGAAGCTGCTCTGAGAACTGCCTATTACCTGGTAACCGGCAGAAATCCTGATCCGGATTCCTTTAAGAAAGTAAGAGGAATGGAAGGCTGGAAGGAAGCTGAATTTAATCTGGCAGGGCAGACCATCAAAGTAGCTGTTGCCAGCGGACTGGGAAATACCAGAAGACTGATGAAAGCCATCCGCAAGGGAAAAGTAAAATATGATTTTGTAGAGATCATGGCCTGTCCCGGCGGCTGCACTGGAGGCGGAGGCCAGCCAATTAAAGACGGGGAAGAACTGTCTGCTGAGAGAAACCAGGTTCTTTATGGACTGGATAAAGTAAATAACCTGCGTTTTTCCCATGAAAATCCCACAGTAATAAAATGTTATCAGGAATATCTGGGCGCGCCCCTTTCAGAAACGGCCCATCATCTTCTTCATACAGATCATCATGCATGGAAGATGCCGGGAGAGGAATAATATGGAGAAATTATTTAGGTGTAAAATTGCGCGGCGTGTCAGTGATAAACCTGGAGTTCTTATTGAGTTCAGTATCGGGTGGGTAAATCTGTTGTTCTGGAAGTAAAGGATGCCGGGTTAAAATCATTTTAAAATATGATCAGGAAGAGCCGGATTTGAAAATATGTACTGCGTAACCTTGAAGTTTGTCATACCTTGATGGGACATTTGAAGGATGAGATAGGGAAAATAGAAGATAAAGGTGTGAAAGCACCATGTATAAGAGGCCTGTGGTCAAATCTGTGAGGTATCGGATGTTGACCACAGGCTTTTTGTCGAGAATGGTCAGGAAAGAAAACATAGAAAACAAACCATAGAGATGGGTGTCAGGAAATAGATAGATTTAAATGGTAAGCCCCAATTGGCATTAAGGGTCAGCATCTTATGATTTTGGTAAAACCTATTTTTATGCACAAAGTGCAGTTATTGGTGGTTAGAGGATCTTGAAGTAAGATAATAGCATAGAAAAATATTCTTAAGACAAAATGCAGTCTGCAAATAAAAAGTCAAGCAAAAACTAATGAACTTTGAAAATTTTATACAGGTTGAAAAAGAGTATCACAATAAGACCACCGCAATGCGCTGGTCTAAAGCAAAGTATGGGATTGAAATCAGCTTTCTTTGGATTCTTCCAGAGAAGCAAGGTATTCCCTTACCCGTCCGTAATAAATGCGGAGAAACTTATTGGCTCCGGCAGTCATATAGACATAATACGGCTTGCCTTCGGATCGTTTTTTATCCATGAAGGCATAGACCGGATCATCCACCGGAGAACGTTTGATCAATCCGTCCATGATCTGAAACAGTGTTTTGCGCAGGCTTGGAGATCCTTTCTTTGAAGTACGCACACTTTTCTGGTTACGTT
>DWYL01000307.1 GCA_019118685.1 Candidatus Blautia merdipullorum | reverse complement strand
CCCCTTAACAAAATCGTACTTATGACCGTGGGAATGTTTTATGCTGTAGTAAGATGGAACGAATATTTTAAAAGCAGCGTTTTTCTTCAGACGAGAGAAACAACTGTGCTCCAGGTATTTCTAAAACAATTTGTAGTGAATGGAGATTCTACAACCATTGCTTCTTATGCAAATGTGGATCTTACCTCTTTGAATGTAGGCGCTTTGAAAGCAGCGACGATTGTTATCGTTATGGTGCCTATATTGGCTTTATATCCTTTAATTTTGAAATATTATACAGGCGGTGTGATGTCGGGAGGAGTGAAAGAGTGACAGACTTTGAGGAGAAGGTATTTATACAAGGGGATTCATATATTTACAGAGTAAGACACCGGATCATGGAAGGAGACTGCGAATACGATCACGGGCCGAGAGTAGTCAGGGTTCCTTCTTTGCTGGCGGATCAATATCCGGTTACAAATGAAAGATTTTATAGATTCCTCCGGGAATCTGGCTATGAGCCCAGGGAAAAAAAGAATTTTCTGAAACACTGGACAGAAGGAAAATACAGGGAAGAAGACAGAAATAAGCCGGTGATCTGGGTAAGCCATAAAGATGCGGAAGCTTTTGCAGGATGGTATGGCTGCAGGCTGCTTTATGATTATGAGTGGCAGTATGCTGCAGGGGGCAAAGAAAAATTTTTGTATCCCTGGGGAGACGATTATGAGAAGGGGAGATGCAATGACAGCGGCAAAGAAGCTTTAATGGAAGTAACAGCCTATCCGGAAGGCCGGTCGCCTTTCGGTCTCTGGGATATGTGCGGAAATGCCCATGAATGGACCCAGGAAGTATTTGATGACGGGATGCACGTCTATACTTTCCTGAGAGGAGGAGCAAGCTATAAGGCGCCTCATTTCTGGCATGCAGAAGGCGGGGCGAAGCCAAATAACTGGCATTTGAAATTTCAGCTTTTAAATGAGGGCATGAACCGGTGCGGAACTGTTACATTCCGCTGTGCAAAGGAGGTGGAAGAATGAGCCAGTATTCCATAGAAAATCAGCAGCTGAGATTTACATTTGATACAGATGGAGGGCTGATGTGCACAAGCATTTATCATAAGACTGGGGAAAAGGAATGGCTGAGAAGCGAATGCCCGCCTTTTGTTTTAAAGATTCAGGGAACTTCTCATCCTGCCAATGAATTTTTGGTTAAAAAAAGCCAGCTGGTTTCAGACTCCAGAGATCAATGCCTGATTTTTGAACTTCAGTCCCGTGAATGGGATCTGAGAGTTAGGCTAAGCGTGATGAGGAAAGAAGAAAATCTGGTCTTTCTTCTTCAGGCGGGAGCTCTATGGGAGGAAGGACCAGAGGAGGTATATCTTCATATTCCTTTGTTCAGGAAGTTTATAGAAACCGGAAATTGGAGCCTGTCTGCAAATCCCCGAGGGAAGCCGGATGGAACGCCGGCAATAGAGACCCATGAAGAGTTTCCTCTTCCTATATGCCACATAGAGGAGACTGGGAAGGGTATTATGATGGAACTGCCCGATGATCCGGAATTTACCGGTACCTGGAATCAGAATAGGAACCGTCAGCTGCTTCAGATGACAGATACAGAAGATTTTTTAGACCATGAACTGTTGCTGAGACTTCAGAATCGGGAGCTGGCGGATGTATTGGAACTGGATTTTTCTGCCTTAACAAAAGGATATAAGAAGCATTTTTCAGATTCAAAAGACATGTCCGTGAACAGATGGATCTGTCCGCTTATGACAGAGAAGAACTGAAATGGTATAGAAAGGCTCTGTATCATCATCTTACCTTTGTGTATTCAAAAGAGATTTTTAATTACGAGACTCAACAGTTTGAAGTAGAGAGGCTTTTAGAAGAGGGGCAGGCGTTCGGAGGCTATGACATCCTGGTACTTTGGTTTGTATATCCCAGACTGGGGGTGGATTCCAGAAAACAATGGGATTTCTGCAGAGACATTCCTGGAGGTCTGGAAGGAATCAATGAGATATGCAGGCAGGCGCATAAAAAGGGAGTGCGGGTGATGCTTCCCTATAATCCCTGGGATAAAGGCGAAGGGGAAGCCTTGGAAGACACTCTGGAGAAAATCGGAGAACTAGTGGAAAAAACAGAAATTGACGGCATATGGTTTGATACCATGGACAGTGTGCCTCCAGGCTGCCAGGAAAGGATCGAACAGATACGGCCGGGAGTGATCTGCTGCCTGGAAGTGACGCCTAAAGTAAAGGAAACTGTAGAAAAGATCACAGGCTCCTGGAATCAAAGGTTCCGGATGCCGGAAGGTCATATATTCCGCTACTTGTTTCCAGAGCATGCCGCTCCGATAACTTCCCGGTGGCGTGTGGGAGAAAAGAAGGATCTCCTGATCAAAAGGGCAATCTTTAACGGGACGGGCTTTGCTGTCTGGCAGGATATTTTTGGAGCATGGCTCCCATTCAGCAGCAGACAGAAAGCAGATCTGAAAAAATGGAAACGGCTTCTCCTGGAAAATTACGATGTCTATTTTGGGAAGGATTGTATGCCTTTATATCCTGTTCTGCAGAAGGAAATTTATGTAAATGTTTTCTTTAAAGATAATGAGGAAGAAGAAATCTATTCCATTTACAATGCTTCAGGGCAGGAAGTTTCCGGACCGCTGTTTTATCTGGACGAAAAAGAAGAGAAAAATCAAAAGATCGTACTGGAAGAACTGTGGCATGAAGGAAAAGCAGAGTTTTCCATGAAAAATGAAATTATTTCCGGAAAACTGGAACCGGAAATGATATATATTTTAAAAGTTTACAGGAGGAAAAACGGATGAAGAAAAAGTGGCTGGCAATAGGATTATCTTTGGCCTTAGCGGCGGGAACCGTGACTGGATGCGCCGGAAGCAGCCAGGAGGGAGATGGAAATCAAGGTTCAGATAGCAGCGGCACCGGAGAAGTGACCACCCTTAGGATCGCCTTGAAAGGGATTTCTATGGAAGATGAGAGGCAGAAAACCTGGTTTGATAATTATAATAAGGCATTACAGGAGGCGGGAATTCCTGTGGAGCTGGAAGTAGTGGAGATGCAGAGCGGAACTTATTCGGATAATCTGGCTTTGATGCTGAACAGCGGCGATATTCCGGACATCATCTATTTCCAGGGCGGAGACCAGGTGTTCGCCGCTCAGGGAGTGCTGGAAGACCTGACGCCTTATATTGAAAAATCAAAATATGTGAAAGATGCTCTGGAAGATTTCCAGCAGGAAAGGCTGAAAAACTATCCGTATCTTTTATTTGCAACACCGGCTCTTACTCCGGTTCCTGTGATCCGTACAGATGTGCTCAATAGCTGTCCCTCTGCACAAACGGTTCTGAATGATCCTACTATTGAAAATTATACAAAACTTTTTGAGGAATTAATGGCGGATCATGAGGCTGTGTGGGGATTGGACGGTACTTTGAATGGAATCAACGCCATGTTTGACCAGGCTTTCGGATTGACAAACACCTGGCTGAAAGACGATTCCGGAGAATATGTCTACAGCAGAGTCAGCGACCAGTCTCTGGAAGAACTGAAGTATTATGCAGAGCTGTATCAGAAAGGAATTATTGACAAGGACTATTTAAGTGCAAACTGGGAAGTGAAGGAAAATGATTTCTACAGTAATAAAACAGCCATCATCAGCGGCAACCAGGGAGCTGTGATCAACCTTTACAACAGTAACTAGGTGGCAGCCAACGGAGAGGGAGCGGCGCTTTCGGTTCTTCCTCCTGCCAAAGGTGTATCTCAGGGATATCTTCCTCTGGATGTAAGCAAAGAATCCCGGGGATTTGCTATCAGCGCAGTTTCCGAGCATAAGGACCTGGCATTTGAAGTTCTGGATTTTGCAGTTTCCGAGCAGGGACGTATCCTGGATCTTCTGGGGACAGAAGGAACTGATTATAAGATAGAGGATGGAAAGTATACACTTCTTCCGGATCACGACAACTGGTATGCAAACTTTTTTGAAACATTCCAGAACTTTGATCTGGATAAAATGAACCCGGAGACTCCTTACTGGTCAGACGCAGCCCTTTCTTCAGCAGAAATGACAGACACCTATTCAACTATGGATAATGCTTTCGTAATTCCGGACGATCTGATCGTAAGCTGGGATGCGGCAGAGGCAAAAGCTTCTGAATTTATCGCAGATTTTATTTTAGGAAATAAGACGGAAGCTGACTGGGATACCTTTGTTCAGGAATGGAATGACGCAGGTGGACAGGCAGTAACAGAATATGCGAATTCAGTATTAGAATAAGGAGACATTTATGATTACAAGGCAGCAATTAGTGAAGGACAGAGAGTTATTAACAGACAAAGCGGTGGGGGCTTTGTGCGGACTTGCTATCGGAGATTCTCTGGGAGATGCGGCAAGAATGCCGGAAAATCAGAGGGACTATGGATTTACTACGGATTTTAATAAAGGTGCTTCCTGGAGTACAGATGATACAGAGTTTGCCCTGCTGGTGGCAGAGACGATTCTGGAAAAAAGAGGAGACTTTACCTCCCAGGATGTAGTAGAAATGTGGCTGAAGCATGTAGCCACAGAAGACGAGCTGAAAAGAGGAGGAGTCAGTGAGGTGGAAGCCTGCAATAACTTGAGAAGGGGTATCCGTCCTCCTCAGTCCGGAAAATTCAATCCCTACCATCAGAGCGACGGTGCAGCGATGAGAAGCGGTCCTATTGGGATCTATTGCGCGGGAGATCCGGAAAAAGCCGTCTGGCTGGCAAAAGAAGATGCCCAGGTAAGCCATTATGAAGATGGGATCTGGGGTGCACAGGCAGTGGCGGCAGCAGTAGCTATGGCCATGGTGGACGCATCTATGGAAGAAATCTGGAAACAGGTTTTAAAAACAGCCCCTGAGGATTCCTGGTTCCGGGAAACTCTTCTCCGGGCAGACAGGATCGTTGAGGAGGCCCAGGGAAAGATTGAAGATGCCTGGATGCCCCTTCATAATGAGCTTTTTTCCACCCATCGTTCTACAGTGGCAGAGGCTCTGCCGGAGGTTTTTGGATGCCTGAAACTTCAAAATTCCTCTTTTAAATCTGGTCTTCTTGTAGCCGCAAATTTTGGAAGAGACGCAGATACGATCGGGGCTGTAGCAGGAGCAGTGCTGGGGGCCAGATATGGCAAAAAAAGCATCCCTGCCCACTGGCTGGAAAAAACCAGATATCCGTCGGGAACCTGCCTGAAATTTACCAAAGGTATTGACTTATTTGAGTATGGGGAAAGACTTGCACAGCTGATCGTATAGAACCTGACTTATGAAAGACACAAAAAATGGGGGATAATGAAAGCGAAGCATTATCTCCCATTTATAATATGTATCAAGGAAAGGATAAGGTATTATAATGCAGAAAGATTATTTAGAAAGAGTATATGCCGGATTTTTGGGAATGAATATCGGGATCCGTCTGGGTGCTCCGGTAGAACCCACGATCTGGACCTATGAAAGGATCCGAGATACTTATGGAGACATTACAGATTATGTGAAAGAGTATAAAAATTTTGCGGCAGATGATGACGTAAACGGACCGGTGTATTTTTTCAGGGCCTTGCGGGATGATGCGGAAGACAGGGAACTGAAGCCTCAGGATGTGGCAAATGCCTGGCTGAATTATGCTAGGGAAGGAGTTGGAATGTTCTGGTGGGGAGGCTATGGAATAAGCACCGAACATACCGCGTATCTGAATCTTAAAAATGGGATTCCTGCGCCGCAGTCAGGATCCGCCAGGCAGAATGGAAAAATTCTGGCGGAACAGATCGGAGGTCAGATTTTTATAGATACATGGGGCCTTTGCTGGCCAGGCAATCCGGAAATGGCCGCACAATACGGAGAAGCCGCCGCCAGCGTTTCCCATGATGGAGAAGGAATCTATGGGGCAAGGTTTTTCTGCGCCTGCATTGCGGAAGCATTTGTATCTGACGACATAGAGCAGATTATTGAAACCGGATTAAAGCATATACCAGAAAGGAGCACTTACGGGGCTGTGGTCCGGGGAGTCCGGGACTTTTTTCATCAGCATCCTGATGATTTCCGGCTGTGCCATGAGTACCTGGTGAAAAACTGGGGATATGATAAATATAAAGGAACCTGCCACATTATTCCTAACGCAGGTGTTTGTGCATTGGCAATGTTTTATGGAAAAGGGGATTTTGCAAGGACTGTGGAAATCGCAACGATGTGCGGATGGGATACAGACTGTAACGCAGGCAACGTAGGCACCGTATTAGGCGTATTGTGCGGTATTGATAAGATACCGGGACATTACCGGAAACCTATAAATGACGGACTTGTTCTGTCAGGAATTTCCGGATATCTGAATATTCTGGATGTGCCAAGCTATGCAAAGGAAATTGCTGCCTGGGGATATAGACTGTCCGGAGAAGAAGCTCCGGAAATCGTGAAAGAGAGCATCCAGGACGGAGAAATACATTTCGACTTTGAACTTCCGGGCTCTACCCATAATATACGCCTTTCTGATTCGTTTTTCTGCAGGGCAGAACATTCAGAAGAACAGGCATATAAAGGGAAAGGATCGCTGAAAATCCTGGTGGACCGTATGGTAAGAGGTGACCAGTGCAAAGTATACTATAAACCTTTTTACAGGAGGGACGCTTTTTCTGATGAGAGATACAGCCCGGTTTTCTCTCCTACTGTATATTCCGGACAGACAGTCAGCATGGAACTTTATCTGGATCAATGGAATGGATGGGAAAGTCCGGGAGCAGCTCCCTATATCCGGACAGCGGGAGATAAAAAAGAACACCTCCAGGGCTACGTGCAGTTAAAACAGGGAGAATGGACAAAAGTAAGTTTTCAGATACCGGACACTAAAGGGGACCTTATTGATGAAGTAGGAATCGTTATAGAAGGCTATTCTCCATCAAAAGCCAAGACTCTGGGGGCTATCTATCTGGATGAATTTTCTATCCGGGGAAACAGCAGGTATTCTATAGCCATAGAGAAACAGCGGAAAGAATTTGGAGCAGTGACTCCCTTTTCAATGGATCATGGCGCCTGGGAGATTGAAGATGGAAAATTGTCCTGCATGCGGTGCGGAGAGGCCTTTGCCTACAGCGGAAATTACTATGAGAAGAATTACTGTGTTAAAACTACCGTAGAACCTGTAAACGGGGAAAACCATCTTCTGGCGGTGCGGGCCCTTGGTGCTATGAGAGGATATGGGGCAGGATTTTCAGAAAAAGGAAAAGCTGCTATTTATAAAAACGATTTCGGCTATAAAAAGATCGCGGAAACAGACTTTCCATGGAAAACCGGTACTGTGTATAAAATGGAAGTGAAAGTCAAGGGAAAGGAACTGGTGCTTTCTATAGATGGGAAAGAAGTACTGCAGGCAGAAGATGACCAGTATTCCCACGGTATGTACGGATGCGGATCTTTGACTATGGGAAGAACCCGTTTCGGAGATTTTTGGATAGGAACCATAGATTAAACAGATGAGGAAACTATGATGGAAAACTGGGAGAAAGATCCTGCTCTTTACAGCCAGGCTGGAAGTTTTAGACAAATTATGGAAATTATTCCACATGAGGATGGAAAAATCCAGGGATTATGTTATTATAAAGACAGGACTCCTTATTTGAAATTAAATTTGGAACATGGGGCGCATGTGCAGCTTCATGTAAAAGAAAAAGTATTTTTTCTCAAAGAAAAGCAGAGGGGGATCTACGAATGCACGCTACCCCTGAGTCCTGGATTTTATCCTGCCAAGATTCTGATTAATGGAGTTTTGACCATCTGTCCTTATCTGGGGATCACTTTGGAGGATAACAGACCAAAAGTCACAGGGCGTACAGAGCCCTGTCTTGTCTATACCCCTCCAGGGTATGAAAAGTCGGGAGGGGAGTATCCCGTTTTATATCTCCAGCACGGAAATGGAGAAAATGAACGCAGCTGGATCTGGAACGGAAAGATTAACTTTCTAATGGATAATCTTCTGGAGGAAAAAAAGGCTGTGCCTATGGTCATTGTGATGGCCAACGGCATGACTGTTTTGGAAAAAGAGGAAAGATACCGGCTGCAAAAAGCTTTATTTACAGAACAGCTGGTAAAGGATATCATCCCCTATATTGAAGGAAAATACCGGGTGAAAAAGGACCGTAAATTCCGGGCTATGGCTGGTCTGTCCATGGGTTCAAAGCAGACCAGCATTGCAGTCATCAATTATACGGAACTATTTGCCTGGGCCGGACTGTTCAGCGGATTTATGGATGACTTTCTGGATGATTACTATAATGAACATTTAAAGAAACTGGTCAGGGAAAAAGATAGTTTTAACAGAGATATGTGTCTGTTTTTCAGAGGGATCGGGACGGAAGATGAAGGACTCTGCTATTTTTATGAAAATGACAAATTTTGTGAAAAATACGGGATCAGGACTTACAGAAAATTATATAAGGGCGGACACGACTGGAATGTATGGAGACAGACGGCCTTCGATTTTTTACAAATGGTATTTCAGATAAAGGAGTAAGGATTGCTTTATGAAAGTGTTGAATTATGGATCATTAAATTATGATCATGTATATGCAGTAGATCATATGGTCTCAGAGGGGGAAACTCTTTCCTCCTTGAGTATGGAGACTCATTTAGGCGGAAAAGGATTGAATCAGTCCATTGCGCTGGCAAAAGCCGGGGCTGCAGTATACCATGGAGGGATGGTAGGCGAAGACGGAGATCAGCTGCTGGAAGCCAGCAGACGCTTTGGCGTTCATACAGATTTTATTACCAGACATCCGGGACGGAGCGGACATGCCATTATACAGGTGACCCCAAAGGGAGAAAATGCGATTTTACTCTATCAGGGAGCCAACGGAAAAAATTCAGAAGAAAAAGTAGACCAGGTACTGTCTGAATTTGGAGAAGAAGATATACTGCTTCTTCAAAATGAGATCAATCTCCTTGGAAGCATGATTGATAAAGCCTATGAAAAACATATGAAGATTGTTTTAAATCCATCGCCTTTAAATGAAACACTTTTAAAGTGTGATCTGAAAAAGGTTTCTCTTTTTATTCTGAATGAAGTAGAAGGAGAACAGCTGACAGGAGAAACTGAGCCTGAAAAAATCCTGGAAAAATTGGAAATTCTTTATCCCGCTTCCGAAGCTGTCCTGACTTTAGGCAGACAAGGAAGCATCTATGCAGGCAAAGGAAAGCGATACAGGGGAAGAAGCTTTTCAGTTCCCGCTGTTGACACTACGGCCGCAGGAGATACTTATACAGGATATTTTCTGGCATCAGTACTGCAGGGAAAAAGCATAGAAGAATCTATAAAGACAGCATCAGCGGCATCAGCTATTGCAGTTACCAGGAAAGGAGCAGTTCCCTCTATACCGGAAAGAAAAGAAGTGGAAGCCTTTTTAAATAAATATTTATGAGGGAGAGACAAAGGATGAAATTTTCGTCTATAACAAATGAAAGGCTATCCGATAAGGTCATTGACCAGATCATGGAAAATATTAAGAACGGAGAACTGAAACCAGGCACAAGGCTTCCTAGTGAACCAGAGCTGGCTTTTGATTTCGGCGTAAGCCGGGGAATACTAAGAGAGGCCCTTACGATCCTTCAGGCGAAAGGTATTATCTACAGAAAACCCAAAGAAGGAACTTTTATTGCTCCCGATGTATTAGAGACCATCAGCGGGAGCTGGGAGATATCTGTAAAGGAAGCTACATATCTGGATCTGATAGAGGTAAGAGAGTGCTTTGAACCCAGAGTGGTAGAAAAGGTGATCGGATTGGCCAGTGATGAAGAAATTAAAGAGCTGATGGATCTGGTGGAGGGAAAGAAGGAGACCTCGAAAGGCGACTCCCTGGACTATTACTTTCATTATAAACTGGCCGAATTATCCAGAAATGTGGTGTTTGCTAATTTTATAGATACATATTATGACATTATAGATGAATTTAAATCAAAATCTAATCTGCAGAAAAACAGGACAGAAGAAATCAACAGAGAACATAAAGAAATTGTAGAGGCCATAATGGAAAGAGACATACTAAAGGCCAGGGAAAAGATGTGCTATCATCTCCAGAAAGTGAAAGAATCAGCTTTAGATGACGAAAAAGGGAAAAATATAGAAACTTCTTCTAAATAAAAACTTGACAAAAGAGGCCCCCGCAGTATTGCGGAGGGCCTCTGATTTTAGACTCTTATCCTTGCAGGCTGTTTTTCCTGAACTGCTTTTGGCTTATAAAGAAGCTGGTAGCAGAAAACATTTAAAACAACAGCGCCGACTACATCCAATAAAGTATGCTGCTTTAAAAAAATCGTGGACAGGACGATCAATGTTCCCAGTATTCCGGCAGCAGCCAAGATCAATTTCCGGTGATGAAAAGTTTTGTGATGAAAAATAGCTATGCAGCAGGCCACAGTATTAAAAACGTGGATGCTCGGAAATACATTGGTAGGGGTATCAATTTTGTACAGATACCGGACCAGTTCGATAAATATGCTGTCACCGGAGAGTGACGGACGAAGTTCCTGACCATTGGGAAAGATCAGAGAAATAATGATGAACAAGGTCATGCCTATGCCCAGGGAGCAGACAAGCTGCCAGTATTCTTTTTTGTTTTTGTTGAAAAGTGCAAAGTAAAAAACGGTAACTGCGATAAAAATAAACCATAAATAATAAGGTATTATAAAATATTCGCAGAAGGGAATGTAGTCATCCACCTTCATATGAATGATATGAGGGCGTACAGAACGCTGCTCTACATACTGAAAAGCAAGAAGATAAAGAATTCCATATGCGGGGATTACCCAAGTGTGCCTGTATTTTTTCAGAAAGTTCATAAATCCACCTCACATCTTTTATTTATGCCCATTATATCATAGGAATTTTTTGATAACAATGCTCTTTACATTAGTTTAATATTTTATACAAAATGTTTAGAGGCAGGTACGAAACCGTCAAAAATGATGGAGTCAAACTTGCCCCGGTATTTCTCTAAAGCAGCCTGGGAACGGACGGTCCAGGCAAAAGTTGGGGTATGCCACAGACATTTATTTAGAAGAAAACTTACATTCTGGGCATCTTTATAGCAGTATGCGATAAAATCCGGTCTGCCTATAAAATTCAGCAGCAGATACTTTACGAGGAAAGAAAGCAGAAAACCGGCTTCTGTTACAGGACGAGTAAGATTGGCAGAGAGCTGCCCTCTGACAACATCCTTTCTGTGTTTTTTATACCATCTGAGCGCCAGTGGATTGAAGGATTCAATACAGTATTTCCCCGAATATTTCTGCAGCAGTGCGTCTGCAGCCTGACAGGTATAGGTACGCACGGTAGGAAGCTTGATCTCTATCAGCAATGGTACCTTACCATTGACCAGTTCCAGTACATCCTTAAACAAAGGTATTTTTTCTTCTGTGTCAAGAAGGGTATATTTTTGCAGTTCCTGGTAAGTCATTTCACATACAGGAAGATCAATGCCGCACATTCTTGTAAGAGTATGATCATGAAAAACTACCAGCTGCTGGTCCTTGGTAAGCTGTATATCCAATTCTATACCGTAACCATGTTTTACCGCATTAGAAAAGGCGGCCATAGAATTTTCCGGAATCCTCTGATCCGTGGAAAAAAGACCTCTGTGGGCAAAAAGATGATGGATAAATTCCTGCGCCTCTTTTTTCCTGGACAGCCGGGGCATGATGCAGTAAAAATAAAGACAAAAAAGCAGAAGCAAGACAACCGGAATAATTAACAGTATTTTCATAAAATCGTATCCTCCCTGTTACTTCAAAATCACCTTTATCTGTTTTTGAGTATTTAAAATAGTAAGATGCCGGTGGCTTCCGGCAGATTCTCCATCGCAGTGCACCGGAAGAGGCATTCTGCTGATTATATCTATGCGGCGGCAGCGATACATATGAATTCCCCGGAAGCCTGTATGCCTGCCTATAAAGGCTGTGGGGAAAAGCGTCAGAATCTTAAACTTCGGCAGATCTCCTACCAGGCAGACATCTAAAAGACCGTCCTGGTACTTCGCTTTTGGACAAAATTTTACCCCGCCTCCTTCCTGCTTCATGTTCATGCCTGCAAGAAAGTAAAAACGAGGAAGCTTATGGATTTCTTTCTGATCAATCCTGACAGATACAGGGCAACATTGATAGCGAAGAAGAAGCTTCAGAGCTACAAAGACATAGGTGAGCTTGCCGAGGCGAAGCCGGTTCAATGCTTTTTTCATAGGGGTTTTCATTACATTGCGGCAGATGTCTGCGTCATATCCGATTCCACTGCTTACAAGAAAATATCTGGTCCCTTCTGACGTCCGGGACATTCCCACATCCACCAGAGCAAAGTCGGAGGGAGAAAGTATGGAATTCATACAGGCGGTCATATTGGAAGATATTCCCAGCCCTCTGGCAAAATCGTTTCCGGAACCGGTAGGAATATAACCGAGGGTAATATGAGAGAAATCTCTTCTGGCAAGTCCGTCGATCACCTCATTTAACGTTCCGTCTCCGCCCAGAACAGTGAGCGTACATGGCAGAGACAGCATGGAAATCTGCATTGCCAGTTCTCTGGCGTGTCCTGTATATTTTGTAAAATATACTTCATATTCGGTATTTTTTGCGGAAAGGATTTCCTCCGCTTTTTCCCAGATATTTATTCCTTGTCCGGAACGGGCCCGGGGGTTCACGATAAAATAAAACATAGCCCATACACCTGCTTTCCTCTGGATACCATTGTAGCAGTTTCCCATTGAGAGAACAAGAAAATTATGTTAAAATTATTATTAAATAATTCCTGAAAAGATACGAAAAAAACCGAAAAAAATCTAAAGAAAGGCGGAAGAAAAAAATGAAAGATGAATATATGACGTTTACAATTAAAAAGAAGAAAAACATTGCCCTGATTGCCCATGATAATGAGAAACCTAAAATTATCCAATGGTGCGTGGATCATAAAGAAGTGCTGAAGAACCATAATCTTTATGGGACTGGAACTACCGCCAGACTGATTACGGATAAGACAGGACTTCGGGTCAAAGGCTATAACAGCGGCCCATTGGGAGGCGACCAGCAGATAGGGGCAAAGATCGTGGAAGGAGTCATTGACTTTGTAGTATTCTTTTCAGACCCGCTTACCGCTCAGCCTCATGACCCGGATGTAAAGGCACTGATGAGAATCGCACAGGTTTATGATATTCCTATGGCTGTAAACAGGGCCACCGCAGATTTTATGATCACTTCCCTTTATATGGATACGGAATATGACCATGAAGTGATCAATTTTAACAAGAACATACAAGAAAGAGCAGAATCTATGTAGATCATTCACTGATAAGAAGCGGGGCTGCCCCATTAAGCATATATCAGGAATATTTATACATTTTACGCGAATTTGACGAGCACAGCTTTGCGACCGTAGACTCAAAGCAGCACAGACTGAGCAATAAAGTGTATACATATTCTTGATTCTGACTGATGGGCAGCCCTGCTGCTTAGTAGGTGGCAGGGGCAGCGTCGATCCAGGTGCTGTAGCCTGCGTTTCGAAGAGCCCGTTCCATTTTCACCGCATTTTCCAGATTTTTAAAGGCGCCTACCTGGACCTTATACAGGCCGTCTTGGTGAAGGATAAAGGCGGGAAAGCCCTGGTCCTCCAGTTCATAAAGGAGGTTATCCGCATTTGAACGTTGGCGGAAGCTTCCTGTCTGTACACGGTAGAAAATATCCTGATTGTTTTCGGGATTTTCTGCCGGCTGTTCATTCAGAGTTCCCAGAATCCCGGAGGCGATCGCCTGGGCTACATCCTGGAACTGAGAATCAAATATGGCATTATCCTGATCATTGTTAATAAAGCCGGCTTCAATAAGGACTGCCGGCATCTTTGTCCTTCTGAGAACAACCAGACCAGGCCTTGACTTTACGCCAAGCTCTTGAAATCCAAGCTCTCCCAAAGCGCCGTTAATGTTCTCTGCCATGTCTAGCTTTTGTCCTGACTGGTCGTAGACCAGAGTTTCTACCCCGCTGTACTGATTAGGTACCGGACTGGAATTCCTGTGAAAAGAAATAAAGAAATCCGCATCGGCGGCGTTGCCGATCTGTGCTTTTTCAAAAGGTGTCTGATATACATCCTCTGTCCGGGTATATTCTACATCTACTCCGTTTCTTGCTAAAATATCGCCTACGGCAAGGGCCAGGCGGAGGGAATCATCTTTTTCCTGCCGCTCTCCATATACAGCTCCTGGATCCGTCCCTCCGTGACCTGGATCGATCATTACTTTATAGGCCATGTTTGTGCAGCTCCCTGGAAATTCTCTCCATTCAGGATATGCAGAGAACAGAAAAGAGTTACAAAATTTTGAGACACTTTTGCAGCTTTTTTGGCACATGGCCGATTATAAAAAAATCTAAAAAAAGGCTTGCTTTTTTATTAACACTGTGCTAGACTAAAATTCGTTAAAACGAAGGCGTTTGAAATGCAGGAGCATTTTGAACGCCTTTCTTTTTTATTTTCGGAAATGAAAGTTTCCGTAGTATTGAAACACTGCGCAGTAAAATCAAAAAACTATCCTCATCGGGCACAGACTCTTGTGCTGACAGATGAAAAAGAAAATATATCTGGATCCTGCTGGCTTTTCGGCGGGATCCGGGGAGGATGAAAGGAAAGTGAGAGTTTATGAATAGTGGAGATACTGCTTTTATGATTATTTGTGCTG
>DWYL01000306.1 GCA_019118685.1 Candidatus Blautia merdipullorum | reverse complement strand
GTACATGGACCTGGGCGTCCGATACCGGTCTTACCTTCACCACCGCCATGTGGATGATCGTTGGGGTTCATAACAGAACCACGAACGGTAGGTCTGATGCCCATGTGACGTTTACGTCCTGCTTTACCGATATTGATAAGGCTGTGCTCGCCGTTTCCTACAACGCCAATAGATGCGCGGCAGTTTAACGGAACCATTCTCATTTCGCCTGATGGAAGACGAAGTGTTGCATATTTTCCTTCTTTTGCCATTAACTGTGCTCCGTTTCCTGCGGAACGAACCAGCTGTCCGCCTTTGCCCGGATACAGTTCGATGTTGTGTACCATAGTACCAACTGGGATATTTGCTAAAGGCAGGCAATTTCCAGGTCTTACTTCGGCGTTCTCGCCGTTCATGATCTTCATACCGACCTTTAATCCTTCAGGAGCTAAGATGTATGCTTTCTCACCGTCTGCATATGCGATCAGAGCGATGTTGGCTGTTCTGTTTGGATCGTACTCGATTGTCTTAACTGTTGCAGGGATATCGTCTTTTCTTCTCTTGAAGTCAACGATTCTGTATTTTGTTCTGTTTCCGCCTCCGCGGTGTCTTACTGTGATTTTACCTTGATTATTACGTCCAGCATTTTTCTTTAAGGACACAACCAGAGATTTCTCCGGAGTTGAGGTTGTGATCTCGCTGAAATCAGAACCTGTCATGTGTCTTCTGGAAGGTGTATATGGGCTGTAGGTTTTAATTCCCATTACTGTCTCTCCTTTCATATCCGCCAGCCGGCAACATGCCCTGGCGTTTCTTTGCCGCAGCCAAATATCGGATTAATTTTTCTTGACTGCTGTAGTTATCATCGTAGTTTGTACGGGTATGTTCACTCAACTAAACTCAGCTGTCGCCTCCGGCTCTGCTTCGTTAAGGTTCGTGAACAGGGCCCGACTAAGGCTCAACTATCGCCTTTGGCTCTGTTTCGCCAAGTCTTATAGCCCTTCAAAAATTTCAATATCTTTGCTATCTTCTGTAAGAGTTACGATAGCTTTTTTTGTCTTAGCTGTTTTACCGAAGGTCATTCCTCTTCTCTTTGTCTTTCCATCTAAGTTCATGGTGTTGACAGATTTTACTTTTGTTCCTTCGAACATTTTTTCAACAGCTTCTTTGATCATGGTCTTGTTAGCCTCTGTGTGAACTAAGAAGGTATATTTCTTCTCGCCCATGGCTGCCATGCTCTTCTCTGTTACAATCGGTTTCAGGATTACATCATAATACTGTACGTTTGCCATTATGCGTATACCTCCTCAATTGCTGCTGCAGAAGCCTTTGTCAGGATCAGAGTGTTATATTTCAGCACATCATATACGTTGATAGTGCTTGGTAATGCTGTGATCACATCCGGAATATTTCTAGCGGATAATACTACGTTCTGATCATTATCAGCCAGAACAACCATTGCTTTAGAAACATTCAGGTTATTCAGTACGTTCTGCATTGCCTTTGTCTTAATTTCATCTAATTTCAGATCTTCCAGAACGATCAGCTTGTTTTCCTGTACTTTGCTTGTCAGCACAGATTTCAGAGCTGCTCTTCTTTCTTTCTTGTTCATCTTCAGAGAATAATCTCTTGGTGTTGGCGCGAATACCACACCGCCGCCTGTCCACTGGGGAGCTCTTGTTGAACCCTGTCTTGCATGACCGGTCCCTTTCTGTCTCCAGGGTTTTCTTCCGCCGCCGGATACTTCAGAACGTGTTTTTGCTTTCTGTGTACCCTGACGATTATTTGCAAGCTGACGAACAACAGCTAAATGCACTAAGTGATCGTTGATCTCTACACCGAACACCGCATCGTTTAATTCCATTGTTCCAACTTCTTTGCCTTCCATATTATAAACAGATACGTTTGCCATTTCTATGGTCCTCCTTTCCAACGAAAACTTTATTTGCCGGCTTTCACTGTTTCTTTAACGGTAACTAAGGATTTCTTAGGTCCTGGAACAGCACCCTTAACCAGAAGCAGATTGTTTTCAGCATCTACTCTTACGATCTCAAGATTCTGTACAGTCACTTTTACGTGTCCCATCTGTCCTGGCATTCCTTTTCCTTTGAATACCTTGGAAGGATCAGAACAAGCACCGTTAGAACCTGCATGACGGTGATATTTGGAACCGTGAGCCATAGGTCCTCTGGACTGTCCGTGTCTCTTAATGGCACCCTGGAATCCTTTACCTTTGCTGATTGCAGTAGCGTCGATCTTATCGCCTGCAGCAAAGATGTCCGCTTTGATTTCCTGTCCTAAAGAGTATTCGCCTTCCAGCTTTAACTCTCTTACATATCTTCTGCAGGAAACCCCGGCTTTGTCAAAGTGTCCTTTCATTGGCTTGTTCACAAGATTTTCTCTCTTGTCGCCAAAGCCAACCTGTACTGCTTCATAGCCATCGTTGTCCATAGTCTTAACCTGAGTTACCACACATGGACCAGCCTGCAATACAGTTACTGGAGTTAACACTCCGTCTTCGTTGAAGATTTGAGTCATTCCGACTTTAGTAGCTAAGATTGCTTTCTTCATTTTTTACCTCCTGTGAATCTACAGCGGATTACACTGTGTTGTGCAATCATCCTAGACAAACAGTCGATATATAGTTCTATATCAACCTTGTAAGGATAATCTCTTCTCCAAACAGAATTATTTCTGTTTCATCTTGATATCAATGTACACACCTGCAGGCATCTCCAGTCTTGCCAGAGCGTCTACTGTTTTCTGTGTAGGTGCGATGATATCGATCAGTCTTTTATGAGTTCTCTGCTCGAACTGTTCTCTGGAATCTTTGTATTTGTGAACCGCACGCAGAATTGTTACAACCTCTTTCTTTGTAGGAAGGGGAACCGGTCCGCTTACAGTAGCTCCATTCTTCTTAACAGTTTCGATAATTTTGCCTGCAGACGCATCTACTAACTGATGGTCGTAAGCTTTTAAAGTGATTCTCATTACTTGACTTGCCATAAAAAAAGTCTCCTCCTTTTCGCACTTTTTGTAGTACGACAAGCGGCGACTGTACACATTCCCGTGTGTGTCATCTCAAATCTGCACACACTCCCACTCATTCGTGGTAAGTCTTTTGATGTTATACAGTGACTTGTCGTCAGTTTCCTAACTTGACATTCGCTCCACGGAAAACCTGCCACATAGGCAGCAACCTCACGCTTCATAGCTATCATGTCACAGCACTTGTTAGTATAATAGAAGTTTTTCCAGATTGCAAGCTTTTTTTCTTCTGTTTTGTATTTTTTTTGTATTTTTTTCCATACATAAAAAATCCCGAAACAGACAGATCTTTCTGTCCGTTTCGGAACCGTTTCTTCTATTATATATAATATAGTCATGCTGCCAGTGATTAAAGAATCTTGGAATAATCCAGCAACGTTACCTGATTCTCCTTATCTTCTATTATTTCAGGTTCATCTCCCGCTTCTCTGGCCTTTTCCAGCAGTTCTTCTACTGTAGGTGATCCAAGAACAGCCTCAGGATTTATTACTTCTTCCTCATCTTCCGGTTCAGGAATCTCTACAGGAGTTTCTGAATTTTCCAGAATGTCTTCTGGATCCTCCTCATCTGTTTCTGCTTTCGTGTCCTCCGGATCCAGAATCTCCTCTACATGCCCTGCGTTTTCTGTCTCTGGTGGACTCTCTTCCAATTCTTCCACATCTAATTCCGTTTCCAGGACTTCCGTCTCCGGTCCATAAGAGTCTTCCATTATCAAATCCTCCTGTTCTTCTAAGAAAGACTCTTCCTTTTCCTGAATATCAGGCATAATGATCGTAGCATCAGGCACCTGTTCCGGTCCGCTTACCTGAATACTTTCTTCTGCAGCAGAATACACAGCTTCCATTATTGCCTGATCATAGTCATCATCTTCAGACGCATCCCCGGATGATCCACTTTCTGTATCCTCCTGTTCTTCCGCCTGATAAGATGACTCTTCTGCCTCTGAAGCTACCTCTTCCTCTTCAGGATCTCCTATGGCAAGCTCTTCTGTCAGATCCTCTGATTCTTCTAAAGCCTCTGCCTGCATTTCGGGCTCATCCTCTTCTTCATCCTCCTCTTTTCTGTCTTTCCTCAAGACTTCGGAAAGAATGAAAAGAATAATCAGGACTACGATGATCGCTCCGGCTACGATCAGTCCCTCTGTGGTCTGCAGTGCGATAGCCGCATATCCTATAAAAGGAAGGACCAGGATCACTCTGGGAACCGAACTACGAATAGTCACTGTTTCTGTATCACTATTATTATCATATACGTCGTTTACAGTATAACTATGACCGTCTGAATCTATATCTGTGATCTCATAAATATAATCCCTGGATCCCTCGCTATAAATAATACGATCCCCGACTTCCAGTTCACTGGCACTGGCACTCGTTCCATAAGCAACAGAACCCACCGGAAGATTTGTGTCTGTTTCCGTATTATCATTCATTACCGTGTAGACTCCGGCAAAAGGAGGAATCAATAAAGCAGCAGCTACTACGATGGCTGCAATAATCACCAGATTCACAATCACTTTCAAAAATTTTGACATTTCTGTACTCCTTACTCTTCAACTTAACC
>DWYL01000305.1 GCA_019118685.1 Candidatus Blautia merdipullorum | reverse complement strand
CTCATAAGCCTAAATTATCCAATTCACAGTTTATATTTTCCTCACAGGAACGCATAGCCAGGATGGTCTTCTCCATCAGTTCTTCCAGGCTCCACCCTAACTGTTCTGCCCCTTTTGTAATGATCTCCCTGGAGCATCCTGCTGCAAAACGTTTATCCTTGAATTTTTTCTTCAGGCTTTTCACTTCCAGATCCATAACGCTTTTGGAAGGACGCATTTTCACTGCTGCTCCGATCAGTCCGGTAAGCTCGTCACAGGCAAAGAGCACTTTTTCCATCTCATGCTCCGGCTTTACATCGGAACATTCTCCATAGCCGTGGCTGCATACTGCATGGATCACTTCCGGCTCTGCACCGGCCTTTTCCAGAAGCTCTACAGCTTTTTTGCAGTGTTCTTCCGGGTACATTTCAAAATCAATGTCGTGAAGAATCCCGCAGACTTCCCAAAAATCCTGATCTTCTCCATAGCCTAGTTCTTTGGCAAACCATTTCATACAGGATCCTACTGTCAGGCCGTGAAGGATATGAAAAGGCTCCTTATTATATTCCCTCAGCAGCTCCAGGGCGCTGTCATGGTTAAATTTTGTATTCATTTTCATTCGCCTCCGTAAATTCATCTAAAGAATATACTATATCAGAATGAAAATTTTTTCAAGCTGTCCCTTCAAATGTCAGCGCCATTTAAGGCTCCTCCCGGATTTCCAGCTCATAGCTGAACAGGGCCAGCTTCCTGACATTTTCCTGGTCCTTCATTACCGTATATCCGCCGAAATCCGGAAGCTGATAGAGATACAGCCTGGTAATCTTTTTCTGCTTTGTACTGAACACATCATATCCTTCCATACCAGAAGAAGCCGTCCATTCCAGGGGTTCCCCATCCTGGTCAAAGGCCAGCAATGTACTGTCCAAAGGGTGCTCCAGACCAAGGTGCTTATCTTCCTCATAAGTGGCATATCCGTCAATACCGGTAATTTCCTTTAGATTTTTCAGACACTCCAGATAAAAGGTATCTTTTTCCTGGCTGTCCATCTGAGGACGGATCTGCTTTACTTTGATGTCATAAGGACTTACCAGAATTTCTTCCAGACCAAAGCCCTTTTCTCCTGTCTGCTCTACCGTATACCTCTGAGTTCTGGTACCATCTATAGAAACAGGAATTTCCAGATTCCATACCTGCTGACCGATCAGACAGTACCTGGCGTCCTGCATGTCTGCAAATGCTTCCGGCTGGGCAGTTCTGGAGGAATCGTTCCAGGCCAGGAGTTGGATCGCCATCTGAAAACCGCTGTCTTCTTTGGTTTCCACAGGCTGGTCAAAAGGTATCTGGACCATGCCTTCTACCAGACGGCTGTCCTTTTGGGTTACAGTCATGGAAACAGAAAAATTCTGTTCCAGATTCTTATATTGGAGAATTCCGTCTATCTGCATATCAACATATTCTCCGGTCTCTCCCCTCTTTAACAGTTCTCCAAATCCCTTTTCTTCCAAATTTTCCAGTCTTAATGTCAGATACAGGCTGGTTCCGTCACAATATACTTCTACAGGAGTGATACGAATATTTCCGGCTTCATCCCCGTATTTCTCGTACATTTCCTGAAGGATTTCTTCTTCGCTTTTTTCTGGTGTTTCCAAATGCTCACTGAGATTTTCCCCATTTTGGGCCCAGTCTCCGGTAATCCGGCTTTTATCCTGAAGCTCCTGAAAAATCCCGCCTATCAGAGGAAGTTCCTTTGCAAACGCTGGATTGGCTCCACAATATCCGGCAAAGACAAGAAGTACCGCAGCGGCGGCAGAAGTACTGAAAAAGATTTTTCTTCTTTTTTTTCTCTTCAATTTTTCTTTCCCCTTTTGGATTCCTTTTTCCACGGCCAGATCAAGAGCCTGTGGAATCGCTATAGAATCTAATTCGATTTTCTTCATTTCTTTTTTCCTTTCCTTTTCATTTCATCTTTCCAGGCAGCGGCCCGGACATATGCGCTTGTGTCTGCCGGACAGGACCTTCTAAATCCTTTTTCAGTAACTTCCGTATTCGGCATAAACGTGTCCGGACTGCTCCCTCGCTGCTGCCTGTCATCTCAGAAATTTCTTTAACAGAGAATTCATAGAAGTATTTCATCAGGACCAGTTCCCTGAAATCCTCAGGGAGTCTTTGCAAAGCATCTCTCAGATCCATAATTTCTTCCCTGGAATACTCTCTGATCGGAGCCATAGAATTCTCTTTTTGCAGGACAGCCTCCTCCCAGGGCAGCCAGGTCCCGGATTTTTCTTTTGCTCTTAAAGCTTCATTGATCAGGATCCTGGTCAGCCAGGTCCGGAAATATTCCGGCTTTTTAAGTTTGCCGATACCTACATAGGCTTTTGTAACAGTTTCTGCTACTGTATCCAGGGCCATCTGCTCTTCCCTGCAATAAAGAAAAGCCATTTTGTAAAGATACTCTTTTTCCTGTTCCATCAACGTTTCAAAAGCTCCCGGTTTTCTCCGGACAGCCCTTCGGACCAGGTTTAATCTTTCATCCATTTCTGCCTCCTTCTCATAGACATTTATATGTCTGTTTAACTGTTAGACAGGGAACAGCCCTGAAAGGTTACAAGGGAAATTTTAGATATGAACAAAATCTTGATCAGCGATCCTGAAAAGGCAGAAGCCGTAGAAGCGGATCGTAGAGTATGGATAAGCATCCTGCGGTCATTGACACTGCTGTACAGGCATTTCCGCCGACCGCAGGTGTTTTAGCATTCTTATGTGGCGAATATCATTTACCCGCAATATGAGTTTTTAATTTCCGTTAACAAAGCAACTGTGATGTCCTTTGCGATAACTGAGGCTTTGGCACAGTTCTCATCAAAGTTATCCAAGCCGCTGTGTTCTGCGGTATCTGTGATGCAGCGGATTGAGAGAAAGGGGATACGATTTACATAGCACACATGAGCGATACTTGCGGTTTCCATATCAACTGTCAAGGGTGCAAATTCTTGATTGATTTTTTGCCGTCCTTCATCAGTTATAAAGGACTCTCCTGTTACCATCCGGCCCCAAATCACTTTCCCGGCCGGTCTGATTTTTTTGACTGCGGTTTTTGACAGACGTATCAATTTGGGATCTGCCGTAAAAAACACAGATTCCATCCACGGATGAAATTCTGTCAAAATATCCGGCGCTACATCATGATAACAAACTTCTGTAGAAATTACGGTATCGAATATATCAAGGCCCGGATCCATCCCCCCTGCCGTTCCCGAATTGATGATCATATCCGCACCAAACAAGTCTACTAAAAGCTGTGTCCCTATGGCGGCGTTTACCTTACATACTCCCGAAAACAAGGCAATGACTTCAATACTGTCAATCCGCCCCGCATAAAATTTCAACATGGCTTTTTCCACGGTTTTGCAATCTTTTATCATAGGCAGGAAAGGGGATAGTTCCTCATCACCTGCGCATATAATACCGATTTTCATGAATGGCATCCTCCTGTGTCTGGCAATTTGGCTTTTCGGAGACGGGTACTAAACATCTGAAAAAATACCGCCTGCAGAAACCAGGATGTCTACTAATTCATCGATCTGCCGTATAGTTTTCTTTACAGCCGCCTCATCT
>DWYL01000304.1 GCA_019118685.1 Candidatus Blautia merdipullorum | reverse complement strand
CGTCTGGCTGATAGTTGAACAGCCAGACGCTTTTTGTTGCCCACTATGTGTTCCAGTCGGGTGCCGTTCTCCTCCGTTTGTCTGCCAGCCCATGCAGACAAACATCAGAAAGGAGAACAGGCTTATGGCCGAAAAAGATTGGGCTGCGAGCCTTAAAAACGAGGATCGTATTATTGCAAACTCTGACCGCCGGTTCCGGTATCACTGCTACTCCCTGGAGAGTATGAGCGAGGAACTTACATACAAGGAGCGGTCTATCTATATCCAGGATGATTTTACGGAGCAACTGATGGTGGAGGATTTTATTGATACCGTCCGGAACGAAAAGCTGGCTTATGGCTTGCGTCGTCTGACAGACCGGCAGCGTTTCGCTATCGAGCTGGCTTTTTGGGAAGGGTATCAGTACAAGGAGATTGCAGTCATCTTTGGCTGCTCACCGGCAGCGGTCACACTTCTGCTTCAAAGGGCCTTTCACCGGCTCCGCAGCTTCTTAGCTGAATAAGTGAAAGCAAGGACAGCATTCTTGTGATGCTGTCCTTGCCTTTGCCTATTCCGTTCAAGAAATTTGTACGCCCCCTTAATTGAGGGGCGCTGAAATCTCCGATATGTAGAGGGACAAGCCCTCAGAAAATAATCGGAGGTGTTGCAATATGTTGAAAACCATTAAAGTAATCCATTTGGCCCCTGGTGAATCGCTTCTCATCCTGACACAGCCTGCGCCGACCCCTGCGCCGCCTGGCGCTGCGAATGCCCAGCCCAGCCCGTTCCTTATTGATCCACAGGACGATGATAAAATCATCGCTCTGGTTCGAGTTGCATAAGGGAGGGCGCACTATGTATCTTGTCAAAATCTTAAATGCTGATCACCGCCCTGTCGATGTGGAAGTATCACTTGAAATCTACCGCGTTTACGAGGAAAGCCGAAAGCAGGAGGAACGGCAGCGGTATGAGCGCCGGAAACATATCGAAGGGAAATCTTTTGATGATTGCCTGCTGTATGATCTGGCTACGGAGTCGCTGGAAGAAACCGCCGAGCGCCTGGAAACCTTGCTGGAAATTGGCCACGTGCTGGAGAAACTTCCCCCGTTGCAGCGGTGGCGTTTCATTCTCCATTTTTTCTACGGATACTCCTATTCAGAGATTGCCAAAATGCAGGACTGCAATAAATCGGCGGTCATGCGTTCCGTGCATTCCGCTTTGAAGAAAATCCGAAAAAAAGTTGCGGCGTAACTATCAACGATTGCCCGTTTTCCCTCCTATATAGTGAAAGGGATTTTAGAAACCCCTTTTGACTGTGTACCTTGAAAAACAACGGGCAATCCGTTCATACTCAGTATTCAAGTTTTTGAGTGCTGCGCCGAGCATCGCATAGCACAAACGCGATAACCCCCTGCGGATGGTCAGAGCATCCGTCAATACGATAACATCAAAGGGGCCGAGCGGTCATTTGGTGGCTGATGACCGGCCTGTGGTGGGCCGGAAAGTGCCAGGACGCGCAGCGCAAGGAACCGTGCCACTCACCGAAACTTACTGCGAATATGGTGCCAACCACCTATCGGCGGTATGCGGCGGCTTCAGCAGCCATCCGGCTGACTAACCCTGAACCGGCTTGAATATTCCCTGTATCGGGGGTGTGCTGATGGGCAGTCCTGCTGTCCAGAGAATACGATACAAAAAATAAGAGAGAAGCGGTGCTGCGTCGGGATAATCGGCGCAGCACTTCTTTGATATAAAGAGGTGATAAATGTTTGAGTGGATTTCATACTTATTTCTTTTTGATTTTGGGAGAAATGGCTTATGGGAGATGAATGGAATGGCCTTGCGGATTTGCTTGCTGATTTAATCGAGAAGTATGCGGATGTTTTAGATATTGACAGTTTGCCAGACCCTAAAGAAAAGAAAAATATTAGTGAGTTTATCGATTTAAAGTGTGAATCTGTTGAAATCAAAAAGGCTGCATGATATAATTATATCGTGATAATATAGTCCAAACAATTTTGGAACTGGAACGATGTATGATATTATGTAGTGCACATCAGTGGCACTATGAGTGAGGTTGCTTATGGATAAGAAAAAAGTAAAGGTTTATACCTACACCAGAGTGTCAACAACAATGCAGATTGACGGCTACTCCTTGGACGCACAGAAGTCAAGAATGAAAGCTTTTGCAGAGTACAATGATTATGAAATTGTAAGAGAATATGAGGATGCCGGTAAGTCCGGAAAATCCATTGAAGGCCGAGTACAGTTTTCCCAAATGATGGATGATATTAAAGAAGGAAAAGACGGAGTTTCTTATGTCCTTGTCTTTAAATTATCCCGTTTCGGGAGAAATGCGGCAGATGTTCTTTCGACTTTGCAGATTATGCAGGACTTTGGCGTGAATCTAATCTGTGTTGAGGATGGGATAGACTCTTCTAAGGATGCTGGCAAACTGATGATTTCCGTTCTCTCGGCAGTCGCTGAAATTGAGAGGGAAAATATTCGTGTCCAAACGATGGAAGGACGTATCCAAAAGGCCAGAGAAGGAAAATGGAACGGCGGATTTGCACCGTATGGCTATCAGCTTGTGGACGGAAAACTGGAAATAAACGAGGAAGAGGCAGTAGCAATTCGCGTGATATTCGACCAATATGTGAATACCAATATTGGTTCAAATGGCATTGCTAAATATCTGGAAAATCACGGAATACGAAAAATACAACGGCAAAATGGAAAAAATCCTCTGTTTGATGCCCATTTGGTTCGCCTAATACTAAGAAATCCAGTATATTGTGGCAAAATCGCCTATGGACGCAGAAGAACAGAAAAAGTACATGGAACCAGAAATGACTATCATCTTGTAGAACAAGAGAACTATTTACTGGTTGACGGATTGCATGAAGCCATTGTTTCCGAAGAAATCTGGCAGGCGGCGCAGGTCAAATTACTTGCTCAGGCAAAAAAATATGAGCATGTAAATAAGGGAAAAGATACGAGAGCTCATCTGCTTTCGGGTATTGTAAAATGCCCTGTGTGTGGTGCAGGAATGTATGGAAACAAATGTATCAAACACAAAAAGGATGGAACAAAGTATAAGGATTTTTATTACTATGGTTGCAAACACCGCACCATGACCCGTGGACATAAGTGCGATTACAGAAAGCAAATCAATGAGGAACTATTGGATGATGCAGTCGCAGAAATCATAGTAGCATTAGTCAGCAAGCCTAAATTTGCCACGATGATGCAGGAAAAAATCAATGTGAAGGTAGACACTTCCACAATAGATCAGGAGGTGGCGAATCACGAAAAGCAACTTCGTCAGTATTATTCCACTAAATCCAAATTGATGGAAGAAATAGATTCGCTTGATCCTGATGAT
This sequence comes from Candidatus Blautia merdipullorum, assembly GCA_019118685.1. Lineage (GTDB taxonomy): Bacteria > Bacillota > Clostridia > Lachnospirales > Lachnospiraceae > Blautia > Blautia merdipullorum. The sequence continues at coordinate 1,138 of DWYL01000304.1, read as the reverse complement.
CGTCACTATATTAAACGAAAAGCAGATCTTGATGACAGGCTTTATCGAATGTATGATAAGATAGAAGAGGAAGAAAACCTTCTGGTTGAGGCAAGGGCAAAAAAGCAGGCTATTGAGGCTGAAAAGCTAACCGCAGACAACATCTACAAGGTTCTAATTTATTTTGAAAAACTATACGGGGTGATGAATGACGTAGAACGGAGAAGATTTATAGAAGCGCTGATTTCAGAAATACAAATCTTTCCGGAGCGCCAGCCCAATGGACAGTGGCTCAAATCAATCAAATTCAAGCTACCAATCATTGGGGAAAATATGGAATTAAGTTTGGACAATGATAAGCATGTGGAGACTTGTGTGTTGCTACAAAGACGAACTATGTAGAAATCCTTAATTTTAGGCACTTTTTCAAGCATATCGTCTTTACGAGCGAGGGCGATAAAATCAGAAATAAGGAGATAAAAAACTATATCAACGTTTCGGTGGTAGTTGATATAGAGTGTGGGAACACAAAGAATTAAATACTAAATTTGAGGGGTACTTGCAAAAAAAGTACCCCTTTTTAATGTAGGACGTTCAGAAATGAGCGTCTATTTTTTTACCAAAACGAAAGGAGAATTTAAAGCTATGAAAAAGATATTGAAGCGATTAGCCACAGGCTTCCTTGCCTTTGCGACTATCGTTACCGCTTTCCCGACAACGGCAGTCCACGCTTCTGAAACGCAATACTGGACAGAAAGTGCGGAGCGAGCAGGCTATATCGAAAAGGTTATGAATGACGGTTCTATCGGTTCGACCTTTAATGAGGGCATTATGAAAGTTGAGGGCGAAACTGCCTACTGCGTGGACATCAACACCAACTTCAAGAACGGCTATAAGACCAGAGCAGACGCAAGCACACGCATGAGCTACGACCAGATTTCAGATGTTGCCCTCTCTCTGGAATACGTCAAGCAGTACGCACAGAGCCACAGCGAGCTGGATTATAAACAGGTCTATCTTCTTGAACAGTGTGTCGTATGGCAGAGATTGAGCGTTCATCTTGGTTGGCAATGCGATAACGTCAGAGCTTCCTATGATGAAATTTCTAAAGCGATACAGGACGAGGTGTACGCTGGTGCGAAAGCCTTTGCCAGCGAGA
>DWYL01000303.1 GCA_019118685.1 Candidatus Blautia merdipullorum | reverse complement strand
TCTAAAGACATATTGAAAGCTGGATCAGCAGCGATCAGCTCCAGAAGATTGTTCTCTTTTCCTTCTGCCTTTACATTTCTTGCTGCAATCATAGACAGCTCACGGATCTTTTCGTGAAGTTCCTGACGATCCCCTCCTGCCTTTACAGCATCCATCATAATGTTCTCTGTAGCCATAAAAGGCAGCTCGCTTCTTAACCGTTTTTCAATAACCTTCGGATATACCACCAATCCATCCACTACGTTCAGGCACAGGTCCAGGATACCGTCAATGGCCAGGAATCCTTCCGGAACAGAGAGACGTTTGTTAGCGGAATCGTCCAGAGTTCTTTCAAACCACTGGGTAGCAGAGGTAATCGCAGGATTTAAAGCATCTACCATTACAAATCTGGACAGAGAGGCAATACGCTCGCTGCGCATAGGATTTCTCTTATAAGCCATGGCAGAAGAACCGATCTGGCTCTTTTCAAAAGGCTCTTCCACTTCCTTCAGGTGCTGAAGAAGACGGATATCATTGGAAAATTTATGGGCACTGGCAGCGATCCCCGCCAGAATGTTCAGGACTCTGGTATCCACTTTTCTGGAATAGGTCTGTCCGGAAACCGGATAGCAGGCTTTGAATCCCATTTTCTCTGCAATCATCGGATCGATCTTGTCAATGGTCTCCTGATCACCATCAAAAAGTTCCAGGAAGCTGGCCTGGGTTCCTGTGGTTCCTTTGGAACCTAAAAGCTTCATAGTGCTGAGCACATAATCCAGGTCTTCTAAATCCATCATAAATTCCTGCATCCACAGAGTGGCTCTCTTTCCTACAGTGGTAGGCTGGGCAGGCTGGAAATGGGTAAATGCCAGTGTAGGAAGGTTCTTGTTTGCATCCGCAAATTTTGCCAGCTCGGCGATCACATTGAGAAGTTTCTTCCGAACCAGCTTTAAAGCCTCTGTCATAACGATAATGTCTGTATTGTCGCCTACATAGCAGCTTGTAGCGCCCAGATGAATGATCCCCTTAGCCTTTGGGCACTGTACACCGTAAGCATATACATGAGACATAACGTCGTGACGTACTTCTTTCTCTCTGGCTTTGGCAACGTCATAATTAATATCATCTGCATGAGCTTTCAGCTCATCGATCTGTTCCTGGGTAATATTCAGCCCCAGCTCTTTCTCTGTCTCCGCCAGAGCGATCCACAGTCTTCTCCAGGTACGGAATTTCATATCCGGGGAAAAAATATACTGCATTTCTTTGCTGGCATAACGCTCGGACAATGGGCTTACATATCTGTCTGTACTCATACTTTCTACCTCTCTGCTTTCATTTTCAAAACTTCTTGCATTATATATCATCCTCGCAAAAAGCACAAGTTAAAATCCTGTGCTCCGGTGATAATCCCTGATAAACCGCTTTAAAAGTTCCTCCGGGGCTTCCGCGGGAAGGGATGCCTGGGCTCCTGTTTCTTTCAGGCTTGTCCGGATCTCTTCCAGCATATTATCCGGGGCTTTCATTTCCCGGCATACTTCTGGAAAGGATTTTTCATCCATCATACAGCAGGCCGTAAGGTAATGTTTCAGGGCCTGTCTGGTTCCCAGAAGTCCATAGGCTTTGAAAAAGCACTCTGACGCCTCCTTGAATTGGAATAGATACATATAGGCGCATCCCATGTTATGGTAAATCCCTCCGTTAAACTGTTCTCCCAGTCCTTCTTTATCTTTTTTTCTCAAAGCATTGTCATATATCCGGAGAGCATTCACATACATTTTATTTTCCAGGAGATAGTCTCCTTTTTTCTTTTCTCTCAGTACCGCCGGCTGCTGCTGGATCAGATTCAGATTTTCATTTAATTTTTTAAATTCCTGGTGGGACAGATAATTGATCTCCTTGAACACAGCCAGGATAAACTCCGCGGTTCCCTGTTCATCCTCCAGAATCTTGTAAAGTCTCCGGTAAAGCCTTTCCAGCCCCAGTTCCTTCCGTATCCAGTCACAAAGATGTTCGTTGAGGATCGTCTCATCCAGAAGATAAATATTATGGTAAAAGTAATAACACAGCTCTTCTATAGAATAGATATTCGTGCTGATGTTTTCAATATAATAAGGCATAGAAGCCCGCTTGATCTGACATAAAATATAGCCTCCCATTATGCTCCTCCTTTACCATGATACCTTTTCCGTCCAGACCATTCCCGTAGAAGGATACAGGCCGCCGAAGCCCAGGTCCTCTGCCCGGACTACACACAGCTCCTCTGACTCATAATAAATCGTCAGGCCGATCCTGATCGTCTTGTTGGGACGTTTAGGAAGTCCCGGCAGCTTCATACAGAACCTGGTCTTTCCGCTTCCTTCCATGGGAACTACCGTAAATTCCAGGTCTTCCCTGTCATCCAGGATCATTTCCAGATAAGTATGGATCTCATACCAGTTTTTTCCTGCTTCCACCAGCTGCATGGATTTCACAGAACCTCCCACTGCCATTTCCATACTCACATTTTTTCTTACCAGTGAAGGACTCAGATAAAGATATCCTTTGAGATTTTCTTCGCCGCATTTTTCTTTTGCCCCATAACAGGCGCCTTTTACATAGAGATTATTTCCGTAAAAAACATGCCTCTGGCTGCGGCAGAGATAAGGGGTGGACCGCTGGGCCCATTTCTGATCGAACCCATCTCCAACCATATAAATATTAGAATAGGTATCATTCCCGCAGGACTGGGAGATCAGTTTGAAGAAGTTTTCATCTCTTTCAACAGGATCCTTAGAAAGTTCGGCGCTTTTCCCATGTTCTATCCAGGCCGTTACAGGTTTTCTCTGATTATCTACCACCAGCCTGGCAAAGGAAACTTTATCCTCCTCAAAAAGAAACCAGCCGATCTTTCTGGTCCAGTTGTCTTTTCTATGATTCATAACATAGTAATAAAAGCTTTCATCATAGTCCTGGATCCAGATCTGTTTTCTCTCAAATCCCATCAGGGCTCCCGCCTGATAGACTGCCCGGATAAGGGCCGGTGTAAAACGGGGAACCGTCACCATTACTGCCTTCAGCTGTCTGACCGGCTCTGCGATGCCCAGGAGGGAAATACAGCCTCTGAGATATTTTTCCATAAGCTCTGCCGGAGAATATTCTTTTCCGTCAACGGTTATATCCTGATCCTGATTCAGGATCCCTAAAAGCCCTTTGACCGGGATTTCTCCCTCCTGCCTGGAAAAATATTCTGCCTCAATTCCATAATGCCAGGTATCTTTTCCCGGTTTTTTTGACAAAAGGGTGGGAAAAAGATATTGATTGCTTCCCGCTTTTACAGAGACTGAGATCGGCTCCCTTTCTTTTCGGTCATAATAGCAGAGCTGAGACTGTTCTTTTCCTATTTCCAGTCCTGCAATGATGTTTCTTGTCTCATTCATGTTCTCTCGCCTCCTTTAGTCCATAAGGGGAAACAGGACAGATGCCTGATGTTCCTTCTCTAAGTATTCTTTGATCCGGGCCTCCAGTTCTTCCTGACACCCCTGTTCCTGCAGCTCCAGCATAGCGTTCAGCATCTGGTACTTGCTGCTCCCTGACGCTTCCCCTTTATCCACGGTCAGCACTTCTTCACCGGTTCTGAAGGTTTTTCCTTTTCTGTCAATGACAAAATAATAATGTAGTTTTTCTCCGTAAAAAAGTACAAATTCTTTGTTGTAAATCCCCTGGTATCTTTCCTTTACAGGTTCTGTCTTCTCTTCTCCCTTTCCCTGGGGATCTTCCACATAATAGTGGAGGGTCACTCTGGCATCAGGACCTGCTTTGCATTGTACAAATATTTTATCTTCCATCTGGCAGAACTGAAGGAGCTCTCTGGGGAGTTTTCTGAAAAACGCAAACTTTAACCGTTCTTCGGCACATTCTTTCAGGATTTTCTCTGCCTTTTCCTTTCTGTCCTGATCCCATTTTCCTTCTGCTGCAAAATGTTTTAAAAGAGCCAGGCGGCAGATAATATCACATTCCCAGCCTTTTTCCATGATTTTTTCCAGGGCTTCGAACAGGAAGGAATCCCTCTGCCTGTCTCCTATAAAATATCCATAGGCTTCAAAGGTAAGATAGGCCAGGATCACCTGTTCTCTGCCGCCCTGGCAGATATATTCTTTCAGTACAGAAAGTCCTTTATCCGGATAACACCTGGTAAACATGCTGTATACCAGTATTTTCTCCTCCAGCTGGTAACAGTCCACGCCAAATCCCATGGCCTTCTCCCAAAGCTCCATAGTTTCTTCTACCGGGCCTTCAAAATGCTTGACCATATATCTCAGGAGCACCTCATCATAAACTCCGGATTTCACAATATACTCTGCCAGAAGCACAAGCTCTTCCTCATATTCATACTCCAGGTTCAGGATCATCTGGCTGCAGAGCCGGAGCAAAATAGGCATTTCCACTCCTTCATAGCCATATTCGCAGATCAGGTCATAGGCCCCCACATACATATCCTGCTTTACCAGGATTGTGATCAAAAGGCTCTTATTCACTTTGGCAAAGCCTCTGAAATCCATTTCCCGAAGAGATTCTCTGAGATTCCGGTTATCCATATTTGTCTCATAATACATAAGCAAGCGTCTTCGGATTTCCTGTCTGTAGCTCTCCTGAAAAACATCCTGCTTCAGTACTGCCTGGAAGCTGGCGATATTTTCCTCTGTCACCTGCTTTTCATGAAAGCGTTCTCCACATGTATGGAGGAGCATTCCGGGATACCGCAGCCCGTCCTTGGCAAGCTTCGGCGCCAGTTCTTCGATGTCCAGAAGACTGTGGATATTATAGTCCACAGTTCCCATATATCTGCGCTGGCTGCTGTCTTCAAATATAATAGCCGCATCCTTGGTATATATGGAAATATAGGCCGCTTTCTCTGTACAAAGGTAAACCTGTTCTTCTTTCAGAGCTCCATGGCTGACGATCACCTTGCGGATTTTAGGATCATCACAGTACAGACGATAGGTAAACAGCACTCTGGCAAGAGAGGCCCTTACATTTTCATCCTGAGAATTCACGCAAAATTCCTGATACACTACTGCAAAATCCTCATTAATCCTGCCTTCCTTAATTTTTTCGGCAGCGAATTTCTCCATATTATTCCGATAAGCATTGTAGGTCTCTCTGTCTATATCCTTGTTTCTGATCACATTGCTGTATACAAATGCTTTCTTATTGTCGCTTAAGGTATTATTATATCCAAAGTACAGCCGGATGACCTTTGGAAGCACTTTCTGATAGTTCCGGCTCATGGTTTCCACATAATACTCGTAGAGCCCGGTAATCTTCAGATCAGATTCCACCGCCAGTTCATACCATTTAAAATATTCTTCTCTTCTGGGTTCGCCTTTCATGATGTGCTGGCAGATTCCCGATACAACATGAGAAGAAGGATAAATCTGGTAAATATACTCTAAAATCTTGTACACTGTACGGGAAAAATATTTCATCTGTCCCGCCAGATCCACTGCCCGGAATGCCATCTCTTCTGTGAGAAGACCGTATTTTTTTGCAAACAGATAGACCTGCACGGTAAAGCTGTTCATTTTCCGGAATACAGAACCGTCCTGGGCAGCCAGATTGCAGGCTTCCAGATACAGGAAGGGGCTTCTGCAGCCGGTCCGGTATTCTTCTTCTAAAAGGAACATTTTTCTGGACTGAGGCCGCACTTCTTCTGTATCCAATTCAAAGATCATTGCCAAAAGAAGGTAGCTGTCCGTCCTCCTCTGATGGAGCTGACGCAATTTCTGAACAGTCTCCTGTCTGGGAAGAAGGCTTCTTCCGGACAGATCACATAAATAAAGGAACACGCCTTCCAGGATTTCTTCATTCTTTACTCTCTGATTATTTTCTAAGGAATCCAAAAGACCTCTGGCATCTCCTGGTCTTTGGTCGATCACCGCAACATATGCTTCAAACAGCTGGCACTCTACCGAATAATACCCTTTCTCCTTCAGATCCGTCAAAAGCTTTTTCATAGAGCCGCACCACTGTTCAGCAGGCATTTTTCCCATCCGCAGCTTCAGGAAATCCCTGGAAGCCTCCAGACGTTTTTCCTTTTCATAGGAAGACACATTGACCTGGAGTTTTTTTCCTTTGGACGCCATAATGTCATAGGAAAGAGTCTGATAAACCGTTTTGATCTGGATTCTGCCGAAATTTTTCCCTTTTCCAAGGTATTCCCGCCGGATGATATACTCCAGTTCATACACACTGCCGATAAAATGACCGTCATGGATACTTTTTTTCTCAACTTCCAGAAAGTCTCCTTCCACAGTGACTTCTGCTCTTAAATAGCCCCAGCCGCTGCGGCGGATCCGCAGGGTATCTTTCAGAGAAGACTGTACTTCATAAAGTTCCAGACTGTCCTTTTCCAGGCTCAGCTTTACTGGTTCTTTCAGATTGCCGCTTATCAGAAATTCTTCCAGGTTCTGATAAGGGGCCGGTGTCTTTACCATAGCCTTATAACAGGGCAGAAGATCTTCCCTTCCCTGTAAAAGTCTTGTAAAAGAAGGCTCGACAAAAAGCTGGTACGCTTCCCTGAAATCTTCTCTGGCAAGCTTGACAAAATCGTCCAAAGTCCGCACCGCCCCCTGGGAAGTCCGCACCTCCGGTGTTTTTACTTCAATAGAAAAAGGCACCCTGTATTCGCCGATACTGGTGCTTAAAACAATTTCCCCCTCTATTTTGTCACCGCCTCTAAGTCCTTTTGCGTCTACTCCATAGGGAAGCACCGGCTGCTCTCCTGAAAATCTTTCTTTGCCGAGAATCAGCCTCCTGTGAGAGGAATAAGCCATTCCCTTGATCCGCCTTTTGTCTTCTGCCGCAAACTGCAGCTCTCCTTTATATTTTTCCTCCGGCGTTACAGCAAACGCCAGTCTTTCCTGGGAAAGAAGGAGACCGGGCACTTCATATTCAAATCTTCCGTTTATCAGTTGTTCTATTCGTGCTTTCAAACTATCACCCTTACCCTGTCTGTATTTTTATAATGTCACGAATTTCTGTCCGCTTTATGCTCCTGAAATTCTAAAAACATTCTAAATTCTGCCCTGCCGGGCTGTTTTTTCGTATTGAACTCTCTGCAATATTCTGCTACTATGGATTATACACTACAAAGGTCTGCTGTGCAACTTGAATACACGGCATGACCCTGGAAAAAACCTTGCAGGGAGGCCCTATCATGCTGAAACATAAAGACCATTTCCACGGCAGCGACCTGGAAAAAATTGAAGAAATCTATCATATCAAGAAGGAAGATATCACCAGTTTTTCCGCCAATGTAAACCCTCTGGGGATCTCCCCCCTTCTCCGGGACACCCTGGCGAAACATGTGGACGCCATTACCAGCTATCCGGACCGGGAGTACACCCAGCTGAGGAAAAGCATCTGCGCCTACACCGGGGCAAACTTTGAAAATATTATCGTAGGCAACGGCTCCACAGAACTGATCTCTCTTTTTATCCAGACCACCCACCCCAGCAAAGCCCTGATCCTGGGACCTACCTATTCTGAATATGAACGGGAGATTTCCCTGGAAGGAGGCCATACCCTCTATTATCCCCTGAAAGAAGAAAATAATTTTCAGATGGATGTAGAAGATTTCTGCAGCCAGCTCAACGACAGCTTAGATCTGCTGGTGCTGTGCAATCCCAACAATCCTACTTCCACAGCAGTTGCCAGAAAAGATATGCGGAAAATCCTGGACTGCGCCCTCCAGTATGGCATTTCTGTAATGGTGGACGAAACCTACGAAGAATTTACCCCTGAGGGAAGCAAGATTTCCTCCATCCCTCTCACTAACAATTACAACAATCTCATTGTTCTTCGCGGGATCTCCAAATTTTTCGCTGCTCCCGGCCTGCGGCTGGGTTATGCGGTAACAGGAAATCCGGATCTGCTGAAGTATATCAACACTAAAAAAAATCCCTGGACCATCAACAGTCTTGCAGAAATCGCCGGCTGTATCATGTTCTCGGATAAAGATTATATCAACAAGACCAAAGCTCTCATAACAGGAGAACGCCAGCGGATGTACGACACTCTTTCCTCCTGGAAGACCGTAAAGGTCTACCCCTCCTGCACCAACTTTCTCCTGGTCAGGATCCTCCAGGAAGACGTGACCTCCGATATGGTCTTTGACCACTGTATCCGAAAAGGCCTGATGATCCGGGACTGCTCCACCTTCCCCTTCCTGGACTCCTCCTATATCCGGTTCTGCGTCATGAGTCCGGAGAAAAATAATGAACTGCTGGAGGCCTTTCGGGAGATTTTAGGGGAATAGATGGATTTAAAGAACGCTGGGAAAAGCTGAAAAAAGACCGGCGGAGCCGCCATATGTTTCATATGGCAGTTTTGCCGGTCAGTTTGCAAATCCATTTTATTTTATTAGATGATTTTCCTTTTATCCCATGCTCTTTTCTCCATTGAGCTGCTATTTTTCCACTGGTTCATAAGAATCTGCTATCAGCATCGTAAAACTCCTTCATTCTGCTGGTTGTTTCCATCCTTTGCAAAATTGCATCCGATTTTTCTGCGACAGTCCTTTTCAAAGAACATGTATACACTTCCGGTCTTTCAAAGCCAGAAAGTCTCGTGGTAACTTTCTTTCCACATAAAATATTTTCCCATATTTCATCAGCCGTGCCATTGTTTTCTCCAGATTCTGGATATAACGCTATACAGCTGTATTAAACATTTCACTGTCTACTTT
>DWYL01000302.1 GCA_019118685.1 Candidatus Blautia merdipullorum | reverse complement strand
AGCATTTCTAAAAGATTCAGCTCTATATAATCCATTATAGTTTATCTCCGAAAAAAGCTTTGATATTTTTAGTGCCTTTTAATTCCTTTACGCTGTAATTATGGGAAACAGGTTTTGTCGCAATAGTTGCGGCCTTTTCCAGTGCTTCCACAAAAGCGGTGGCGGAGTCTTTGTCATGGATTACAATGTTCTTTTTAATACTCTGTGTTGCCATGTGCATCTACTCCTTTCATATTTCCTCATCAATAGTATAGTCGATTTTTCTAAAAATAGCAATGAACTATTTTTAAATAAAGAGTGAAGAGTGAGAGTGAAACCCAAGAAATTAAGCAAATTATCAGGCATGGCATTATTCATTTAGTACAAAACGCAAATTAATCCAAATATTTGAATGGCCTGGTACAGAAGTATTTGGTTCAAAATGTAGAAAACAACGCACGAAATTCCTTAAGGGAATCTTTTAAGCATATAAGATAGTAGGTTACATTTGCTTCCGGGTCAGAGACAGGTACTTCAACACGAAGGTTTTCTGTGTCCAGATATTTTTTGACCAGATCCGTGGTAAAAGATGGTAAAGAAGAAGAGCGTACCAGTTCGTTGAAGCTAAAACGATCACTCTGGGTTAAGAAGCGTGAGTCAGGCATTTTCTCTGTGGGGACAAAATTCCAAAAACCTATATCGTTCATTAAAATCATATTTTCCCCGTTCATTTCTGCAAAGGAAAGACTTTTTCGCCGGATAAACCGATGACCTTTTGGCAAGGCAAACATCAGAGATTCTTTACCGCACACTTTTGAAAAGTATTGTTTGCCTTCCGGTTTGTGAGAAAGAGCAATCAACTGATAGGTTCCGTTGTCAAGACCGGATAAAAGCAGTTTTTCTTCAGCGATTTCCGTTTGGAGCATCTTGCTTGGATATAGACTTCCAAGCAGCGGTGAAACTAACCAACTGGGCGCCTGTGAGCAGATGCCGAAAGAAATAGTTCGGTTTTTTCGGTCGTAGGCCTGTGCTTTTTCGATGAGGGAATCCGCATCTGCAAGCAATTCTTTGGCGAGCGCCAACACGTATTTTCCATTATCATTTAATTCGAGCCGATTCTTTCTGCGGATAAAAAGTGAAACCCCCAGTTCCTCCTCTAACTTTTTCATATTTCTGCTTAATGCCGGCTGAGAGAGGTGCAGGATTTCTGCGGCTTCCAGAAGAGTTCCGGCTTTTGCAAATGCCGTAAATTGGCGCAATTCGTAAAGTTCGATCATATCATTCAACTCCCCAGTATAAATAAAACTGATAGTGGTATTCGATATTGGCAGTGTACTTTTCCCTTGAAGTCTTTATAATTTGAATCAGATCCATGAGGAAACACATACTCTGAATATCAAAATTGATTATAGCAAACAGCTGCGGGATTTTCGATCCGCAGGTAAAAGCTCAAAATGAAAGGATGTGAAAGATGAAATGGTATTCTATTTTACTGCAACGGGAAACAGTCTGTATGCGGCCAAGCAGATGGATGACAACAGAATCAGTATTGCCCAGGCAATCCATGATCAGAAAAAAATATATACTGCAGATAAAATCGGTATCGTTTGTCCGGTATTTGGTCATGAGATGCCGGAACTGGTCAAGGAGTTTTTGAAGGTTTCCCGGTTTGAAACGGACTACTTCTATATTTTGCTCACCTATGGCAACCGGCACGGCGGGGCGGCAGAGCTGGCAAAGGAATATGCGGAAAGTCTGGGGATTCACCCTGCTTATATCAATGTGATTCTGATGGCGGATAATTTTCTACCGGGGTTTGACATGGAGGAGCAGAAAGGGATGGACAAAAAAGCGGAGGAACAGATCCGCTATATCCAGGCGGACATTTTCCAAAAGAAAGCCTATATTTCCCCGGTCACAGAGGAGGATCGGAATGTGCATAAGGAATTTCTGACTCGTATTGCCCAGATGGACTCCGATGCAGTCCATGATCTTTACGAGATTACAGAAGAATGCGTTGGCTGTGGGATCTGCGCAAAGGTCTGCCCGAAAAAATGTTTTCATCTGGATGGGCAAAAGAGTGTCTGGAATCATGAGGGCTGTATCAGCTGCATGGCCTGCATCCATTCCTGCCCGATGATGGCGATCCGTTTGAAGATGCCGGAGAAAAATCCCCATGCCAGATACCGAAACGAGAATATCAGTCTCTGTGAGATTGTGGAGGCGAATAACCAGTGGGGAAATCAACGCCCGGAGTAATAACCGGCAAAGATCATGGGATGTGCTATTCCAGCCATGAGTAAACAATCGCATAGTCAAACTGCAGGAAATGTCTGTGAACGCAGACAAGGAGGGTGATTTATCATGATTTTGTACTTTTCAGCAACAGGGAATACCCAGTACGCTGCCCAGCGGATCGCCAGGGTCAGCGGCGATTCTATCGTATCCATTCGGGAATGCCTGCAAAATGGAACGCACTCATTTTCACTGAAAGAAAATGAAAACTTTGGAATTGCAACGCCCACTTACTTTCAGGGGATGCCGCTGTTTTTGCAGGACTTTCTGGCCTCCATCCATCTGAATGACGGAGGCAGAAAGCATTATGCTTATGCTGTTTCTACCTGCGGTGTCAGCTATGGCAACGCAGGTTCTCAGGCGGTACGAGCCGCCAAACAGGCCGGTATTCATCTGGATGCCACATTCCGTGTCCGTATGGTGGATAACTGGAATCCTTATTTTGATATGAACGACGCAGATTATATCCGCTCCGCAGAGGAAACAGCGGAGGAAGATCTGAAAGAGGTATGCGCCCGGATTGCCGCAAAGGAAACAGGTGTTTATCTGGAGGATTCCTTTGAGCATAAGAAGGAGGAGGAACTTGCGGCTGCTTATGACGAAAGCCGGAAAACATCACTTTTTCAGGTAAACGATACCTGTGTCGGCTGCGGCACCTGCACAGCCCAGTGCCCTGTTAAGGCCATCACTGTGCAAAACGGGAAACCGGTGTGGATTCAGGACCAGTGTCTGCTGTGTCTTGGCTGTGTTCATAAATGTCCGAAGAATGCAATCGCCTATACCGAGGAAACCATTGGACATGGGCAATACAGCAATCCCCATATCCAAGAGGTTCGATGAGCATATAGAAATTTGAAGTGGAAAATACAGGCTTTCATGATTTGCCGGAAAGGAGGAGCTCCATGAAACGGATATATGTTGTTTTTCCTTTGATCTTACTGCTTGCTTTCTGCCTGGCAGGATGTGTCCGGGCGAGTCGGACACAGGAGACGGAGCATACCTCTCAGATAACGGAAGATGGTACGGAAGAAAATGCTGAGACAGAGGAACAAGAATCTCTGGCAGAGAATATGGAACAGGAACAGACAGAGTATATCGGCACGGTGCCGGAGGAATATTTCGCTGCGTCCGATCATGCCGGACAGGTGGCAGAGATTACTTATGACAGCCGGGATTACACGGATGATTCACAACCCGCTATTCAAAAGACTGCCTACGTCTATCTGCCCTATGGTTATGATGAGGCGGATCAGGATACGCGATATGACATCCTTTATCTAATGCATGGCTGGACCATGACAGCGGGAGACTTCTTTGATGAAGCCGGGAGTGGAATCGTCCCTATGCTGGATCACATGATCGAAAATGGAGACATTCCGCCGCTCATAGTAGTCTGCGCTACCTTTGATGCAGAAAACCAGTCCCAGAGCTTTTCCAGATCGGTGGAGGAGCTGTCTGTATTTCACAACGATCTGCGGGAAAACCTGATGCCCTACATCGAGAGCCATTATCATACCTATGCGGAGGATGTTACGCCGGAGGCCTTTCAGGCGTCCAGAGATCACCGGGCATTCGGCGGGTTCTCCCTGGGAGCGGTCACTACCTGGTATCAATTCATCTATAACCTGGATTATATAAAATACTTCCTGCCCATGAGCGGCGACTGCTGGATCATGGGAACCTACGGAGGCAGGTATTATCCGGTGGAAACCGTGGATTATCTGGAGAATGTGATTGCCCAAGACGGTTATAGGGAAAGTGATTTCCGTATTTATCAGGGTATCGGGACGGATGATCCGATCTGGGATCAGACGGACAGCCAGATACAGGAGATGTTTACCCGCAGTACATTTACGCCGGAGAATCTTCACTATGCCATTATCAAGGGCGGCAGACATGATATCGACGCATGTGAGCGGTATATCTATTATGCTTTGCAGGATTTCTTTGGCGAGGAGACAACGATAGAATGAAACAAAAGGAGGAAAACAATATGAAGACTATGAAATTAAATGATGGTAATCAGATCCCTGTAGTTGGATTTGGAGTGTTTCAAATCCCGGAAGGTCAGGAAACTTATGAAGCAGTAAGAGCCGCTCTTGAGGCAGGATACCGGCACATCGACACGGCAGCCGCCTACTTTAATGAGGCAGATGTAGGACGGGCGGTGAAGGACAGCGGAATTTCCCGAGAGGAAATCTACGTCACCAGCAAACTTTGGCTTCAGGATTATGGTTACGAGGCGGCGAAGGAAGGTCTTGCTGTTTCCCTTGAAAAACTGGGCATGGATTATGTGGACCTCTACCTGCTTCATCAGCCCTATGGAGATGTGGCCGGAGCGTGGAAAGCTTTGGAAGAAGCGAAAGAAGAAGGCAGGATCCGTTCTATCGGTGTCAGCAATATGACGCCTAATATCTGGAACCAGTGGGTGCCGCAGTTTCAAACCATGCCGGCTGTAAATCAGGTGGAATGCCATCCGTTCTTCCAGCAGAAAGCTCTGCGGGAACTGCTGGCTAAAGATGATGTAAAGATTGAAGCGTATCAGCCTCTTGGACATGGAGATCATATGCTGCTGAATCATCCCGTAATCACAGAGCTGGCAGAAAAATACGGCAAAAATGCAGGTCAGATCATTCTCCGGTTTGAGATACAAGACGGGCTGATCGTTCTTCCAAAGTCTACACATCCTGATCGAATTGCAGGAAATCTGAATATTTTCGATTTTGAACTAACCTCCGATGAGATGGAAACCCTGCATGGACTGGATACCGGAAAAGGTCATCATGATCCGGAGACTCCTGGAGTGGCGGAGATGTTGCTGAAGAATTACAGGATTCATGATTAATACTTATTAGCGAGGAGATATGACATGACAAACGAACTGGTACTGTATTTTTCTGTATACGGCACGGCTAAAATTGTTGCGGAAGAAATAGCAAAACAAACAGGCGCCGATATTCGGGAGATTGTTCCTGAGATTCCGTATGACGGAAACAGAGATCATTATTCCGCACTCTTGGGTGTGGCTCAGAAAGAGCATGATACCGATGCCCGTCCTGCAATCAAAGAAAAACTTCCTATCGAAGAATATGACCGGATTTATATCGGATATCCCATGTGGTGCTACACTTTCCCCATGATTATTTATACATTATTTGACCAGTACGATTTCAGCGGAAAGACAATCATTCCCTTCAATACCCATATGGGTTCCGGGGATGGCGGCACTTATCAGGCCATACGCAAACTGGCGCCGAAGGCAACGGTACTGGAAGGACTGCCGGTGGAAATGAGCGATGCAGAAAACGGACCGGAAAAAGCGGTTGCAAAGTGGCTTGCAAGCCTGAAATAAGAAGGAGGAGTCAAAAATGGAACAAGTATTAGATTTATCAAAGAAATTCTGGAAAGGACTGGAGGCCGCAGATGTGGAAATGATGCGCTCTGTCTGTGATATCGCCTGCTATTTTGTGCATATCGGAGGAAATTGTGATCTGGATAAGGAAATGAACGCATTTGCAGAGAAAGTCTTCCAGCCTACAGAAGTTGTACTCAGGCAGCAGGAAGTGAAAGACTTTGGTGATACGGCAATCGTGATCAGCGATGTGGATTATGGCCTGCTCCTTGACGAAAAGCCTACCACCCATCATTTTGCTACAACGGAGGTTTTCCATAAACAGGGCGAAGGATGGAAACTGATTCAATTCACATTCACCGCACTGGTATATTAAAAATATTGGCAGGAGACCAGCTATGAAGAAAATATCAATACAGATGCTTGCTGCGGCAATGGCGTTGATGCTTACAGCCTGTGGATTCGGAGAAAAGCCAGAGCAGGAAACTTCCAGGCAGGACAGTATACCGGAAACAACCGAAGACAGTTCAGGTACAGCAGAAAGAGCCGAACAGGAAGCGGACGACAATGTGCGTCCGGAGTTTACGCTTGATGCAAATCCCGAAGAATATGATGTGATCTTTGTGGGATATCCGATCTGGCATTATCAGATGCCGATGGTAATGCAGACATTTTTTGACACCTATGACTTCAGTGGAAAGACGATCATCCCGTTTAATACCCACTTAGGTTCAAGAGACAGTGAGACATACGAGGATATTGCTGAGCTTGAGCCGGACGCAACGGTTTTGGAAGGCCTGGCAGTAAATGGCGAACAGGTACAGGGTGCCGAAACGGAAATGGAAGACTGGCTTACCAACCTTGGATATTAGCAGACTACCTCACTTTTCTCTACATGCTGGCCTCTCAAATTTGAACTGCTATCTGACGGTGTTTTTGTTCCCAATTTTCCTGAGCACCTATGGCGAGAATGAGGCAGAGGTTCCAAAAGAGCTGGCGGATTTTCTGAAATATGTCAAAAATCCAGGAGAGTCACCGGAGACAGAAAAGAGAGACAGTTATGAAGCGTCTGTTGATCGTCAGGTTCAGAGAATCAAGTGTGACCGGGGAATGGAGGCGCAGTATATGATGCTGGAAGAAATGCTCAAAGATGAGCGGGAAGCTGGCAGGAAAGAGGGCCATGAAGCTGGTAAGAATGAAGGCCTGAAAACCGGACGTCTGGAAGGCGAAGAGCCTGAAGAGCGGACCATGGAACTGGTAAGTGTATTAATGAATCAGGGAAGATATGAGGATTTAAAACGCTGTCTTGAGGACAGGACATTCAGGGAAGAACTTTTGGAGCAATTTGGAATAAAAGGGAAAGAAAAACAGGGGCCATATACAGAGGAATGACCCTGAAATCATACGAAAGGTATGGATAAAGAAAAATATAAATTGAGGGCGTAAAATTTTCTGTGTCTATGGGAAAAATTCTTCTTTGATAAGAAACAGATATGTATAATTGTCTTGTCGGAACTTCTGCTTTTTGGCTGTCGAATTACTTATCTGTTTATAGTATTACCCATTT
>DWYL01000301.1 GCA_019118685.1 Candidatus Blautia merdipullorum | reverse complement strand
TGAACGATATTTTCAAGATAAGAGCTGGTATTCTCCGGTGACCGGAAAAATTGTACAAGAAGAAGCATTGAACAGATATGAAAAAGCGAATATTGATTTTCTGGTGGACTTAGAAAATCAGTATAAAAATTATATTATCTAAATATAAATGTGTAATTTATTACAAATTTCCTTCCAAATTTGCAATCCTTATTACAAATGAGAGGGGAAACATTATAATCAAAAGAAGTTACTATGGAGGAGTATGGCATATGAAAAATGTACAAAGGACAGGAGTCAGAATGTTTTGGCAGATGTTGGTTTTGCTGCTTATATTCCTGATGTTTCCCAGAATCTGTATGGCGGACCAGTCTGACGGCGAAAATACCCAAGGAGTCCTCCCAGATAATATAGGAGGAAAGGGTATCGATGTTGTGTTCTGTATCGACAACAGTGGCAGCATGTGGAGCCAGCAGGAAATTAGGGATCAAGCAGTCAGAAGCATTTGCAATCTGGCTGTGGGATCGGATATTCATATTGGCGGAGTATACTTCGCCGATGACATCTACAAAACAAAAGGACTCACGCCTATGGAGAAAGAAGAGGGAGGCAGACAGATACTTGAGGACTTTGTAGATGAGAGAAGGCAGGATGAAAATAATAGGGATACAAATATCGGGAATGCTCTGGAGGCGGCCAGAGAGCTGTTTGAGGATCAGGATGCGTCCAGGAAAAGATATGTTATTTTATTCAGTGACGGAATCAATGAAAACCTTGCCCAGGATTCAGCGTACAAGGAGGCGGCAGATCAAAAAACCCTGGAACAGGCACAGCTGCTGCAGCAAGAAAATATACCGATCTACTGTGTTTATCTGCAGAAGGAGAGAAATGACGAGCAGTATCTTCGCAATCTGGTAAATTATTTCAGTGAGAGTTCCTATGATCAGGAGAGATTCAAAAAGGTTACGGAAGATCAGATTGACACATTAACTACACAGTTTGCTCAGATTTTCTATTCTATGCAAAATGATATGAAGTATCGAAAAGTAGAAGTAGATTCCTCTGGAAAGATGGGATTTTATGTTCCGGAACTGGGGATAAACAAGATACAGTTGTTTATGGACGGAAATGTCCAGTATGAGGCTGTGCTGGACAGTCCCACGGAAGCAGAGGAGGACTCTGTTTCCTGGACAGATGGAAAAAGTGCATATATTACAGTAAATAATCCAACATCTGGAGATTGGACCCTGGAAATAACCGGAGATAATAAAGGAGAGGTAAATGGAAGTCTTGCATATTATTCATATTTGACAGCTCAGGCAGAATTTATTTCTGCTGAACAGGAAGAGACTGCTGACCAGCTTTATAAGAATGATCCTTTGATTCTCAGAGTAAAGCTGATAGATGAAAACGGCGATATTATTCATATGAATTCCGGGGCAGAGCTTACGGCTTCTGTTACTTTGGAGAAAGACAATGGTGAGACAGAAGAACAGAACCTGAGTTTTTCCCAAGCAGAGGAAAATTGGGAATCTGAAGAATTTGCTATAGATGACTATGGAGCCTATACTGTGAAGCTGAATGTAAAGTACCAAGATCTGATTGATTTGAACTATACGCTGGCAGAAGGACAGATTGAAGGAAGAGCTCCTGTGACATATGACAAGGAGGAGGTTTACTATGGCACATGTAATCAGGATGAGATTACATTTTCCCTGGAAAAGGAGGATCTATTCCAGGATCCGGATGGAGATCAGGTAACGCTGGGCCAGGTTACACAGATAAATAAGGAGAATCCGGTTGAAGTAGAAGAGCAGGATGGTCTTGTGCTGGTCACAGCCAAGACAGAAGGCGATATAGAATTTGCCATAAACCTTCAGGATGAAACAGGACTTCAATCGATCGCCACAATAAAAGGAGAGGTACGGGAGAGAGGAACTATGACAATGGCAGGCTATATTATTATTGCAGTATGTGTGATTATTGCTTTTCTAATCATAAGATCAGGAGGAAAAAGAAAGAAGAAAAAACTGGAGGAACAGATCCGGGAGCTTCAAAAACGTCTGGCAGGTATGATCGATCAGTACGAACAGGCGGAAAAAACGGTTAAAGGCCGGAGAAAAAAGGAAAAAGAAATGGAAACCAATCTGGAACAATTGCTGAAGAGCTTTCGGGCTCATTGTGAGGCACATCTCACAAAATGGCAGATGGAAGACTATAAGGTTCCAGAACTTCTGAAACAGGGGGAAAAACTCCTGGGCAGCACCGACGGGAACAGCGAAAGCCCCGAGTTTATCTTAGATTTGGAGGATATTCCGGATCCGAGGGGACTTCGGTCTGCAGATATGACAGGGAAAACCAAAGGGGAACTGAAAAAAATGAAAAAAGATCTGGAAGAGGAAATCCAGAGTACAGAGGAGGAACAGGAGGAATTGTCGGACAGAGACAGGATTGCCCGGGACAGATATCGGAAGATGGAGAAACTGGGAGACAGAGCCAGCAGGCTGCAGATGGAGATCCTGGAAATGCTGAACCGGCCTGTGACCTGCGATCTGACCCTGGAGTGGGGTGAGTATTTTGGTGCCAAGAGAGCCAGACAAAAGGGGAAAGCATTAACCGGATATTACAGGCTGGATGATGTAGTGTTTCTGGCTGGCGGAGAGAAACTTACCTTGGGCGATGCTCTGAAAGGAGAAACCACGGGGGTCTATGTCTACGGCAGCCGGGAAGAGGCGGAAGAAGGTCTTTTCCTGAGAGGAGAGTTCCCCTTCCGGCTCCGGGAGATGGCTTCCGGCCAGGAGGCCAGATCCGTGAAGGAGGCGCTGCTGCATAGAGGAAGGAAATATACCATCGATACAGAGAGTACAGGCATTATGACCATTGAAGTGAAATAGCAGGAGGACTATAGTATGGGATTAGATTTTTGTCCTTTTGAGACAGATGAAAAAACAGGAAAATTTGCCAGGATCGATATGAGCAACCTGGCCTACGAACTGATTTACCAAAATGGGTATACGGAATTGGATCTGAAAGGCACGATTTTGGAGAGCAGTCATTATCTTAAGGCGAAGACAGATGAGAGACTTAAAGCCTATAAGGATGCCAGTGCAAAAATGATCCTGGAGGAGGGTATCCCGGGAAAACAGGAAAACCAGCTTCAGGAACTCTTGCGAAGGCTGGATGAAGAAAAACAGAATGAAACCTCGGCAGCAGGCAGAGGAAACGGCAGTCCGGATGCTATGGAGGATACCGAAGTTCCAGAGGGAGGCGAGACCGGGCTTCTGCTGGACTATCAGCTTCATGAGGACGGAAGCTACGGCTTTTCTTTTTCCCCTTCTGCAAAAAAGGCAGCGGGGGAGATCATGCGGGCCCTGCCCTGCTGCCCCAGGTGCCACAAGCGCCTGCCCCTGGGGTGGAATAATAAAGATATCGAAGACTTCTACAGCATCAGTCTGCTGTCCAGTACAGGTGAGGGAAAGACCAGCTTTCTTCTTGCCATGATGGAGAAAAAGTGGAGAAGGCTGGGAGCTATCAGTTCAAATCTTTACGTCTACCCGGCCCATATCATTGACGATGACCATGACCAGTATAGAAGCCTGGAGAATCAGAGTGAAAAAATGTGCCAGGATCATGGGGAATGCCCGCCTCCGACCCCCAATGGCTACGTAAAGATTAACCCTGTCTTCCTGCGAGTCCAGTACGAAGATCAAAACAGGATCCTGCACAACATGCTCCTGGGGATCTATGACAACTCTGGTGAGGTTTTAAGGGCTATGAATCCCGGAGACAACAGGATCCAGATGCTGTTGAATATGAATGCCATTATCTATTTCATAGATCCTAAGAACATGAAGGTGGAGCTCCCTGCAGAGACGGCGAGACAGCGAAAAGCGAGGGTAGAAGCCAATCTGCTTGATACCATCCAGAAACAGGGAGAATTTCAGAGAGAAAATAGGAGGATTCGTGACCGGGGGGAGGAACTCCTTCGGGAAGACAGAGAGATGGTGCAGAGTACTAGGCAAGAGAAGGAAAGCCCCTTTGCCCTTTATCGGGATTTTCGGAACGCCACTATGACCGCAGATCCAGAGATGCTGGACAGGAACAAACGTTTTATGAAAAAGCAGCATCTGTGCTGCACCATCATCAAAAGCGATCTTCTCCAGGAAAGCCCTCAGATGCGGGAGATTCCTCACATGATGGAACTGTTTACCAGGGATCCGGAATACAATTACCTGGACGAGGATATCCAGTATGCCCGGGAGCAAATTGTGCAGGAGGTATGTTCCCAGTTCGTCTTTTCTCGTAGAGAGATGGAAATCATGGAAAAAGACATGAAGTCCGTGTCCTGGCACTGTATCAGTTCCCTGGGGTGCGGAACAGAAGAAATAAGGCCGCTAGTTTTTCGGTTGAAGGGGAGATTTGATCCCATCCGGGTGGAAGAACCCCTGGTGATCTGTATGAGGAACCGGTTCCGGGAGAATGGATGGGAGGAGCAAGAATAGAGAGGCGGAATATATATGAAATTTGAACAGGCGTTTTATACATGGGGAGAAAACCAGCTTTCCAGATACAAGAAAGGGCTGGGCGTCTGCGCATCCAGCTGTCTGCAGAACAGCTTTTTGGATAAATGTTTGGGATTAGGGGGCCTTTTTAACACAGAACATACAGAACGGACTACAGAGTTTATTTTGTATTCCCAGGATTTTCAGACATTTGTAGGAGTAGGGATCAGCCCGGCACAGGCGGGGTCCGATGGCAGGATGAATAAACTTTGCCATTTCTTTATCCCCGCACAGACCGAGGGGATTCGGGAACCGGAGGAGTATTTCCTGGAATATCCCTTTCAGCGGGAGACAGAACCGGGGGAACTTCCTCAGGCAGAGCTGGAAAAGGCCCGCTATGATTACCGGGGACTTCTGAAAAAATATCATTTTGACCGGGAGAAGCTGGCAGAGCTTCTGTGGAAGAGTTTTCCCTGTATTTGTGGAGAACAGAATCAGTTGGTCTTCATTATAGACCGGAAAAAATATTCTGAGGAAGCCTATGGACAGATCGCCAGGGAAGTGTGCTGGCTGCTGAGTATGCTGGCCCCTGTAGTATGGGGAGAACGGGATAGCTGCAGGAAAAACATTTCCTGCGGGGTTTACACTGTGGACAATGCCCAGGCGGTCCGCTTTCTTTTTACAGACAAGGAAGAGGAAGGAAAAGATACCTTTTCTCTGTGCGGTGGCTCTGGGGCGGAGGAGGAAATTCCAGATATATATATCACTTTAGCAGATCGGGCATTGCAGGGGAAAGAGTCCCTTCAGGCTTTTTATCAGGAGATCTATGACTGCAGGTATACAAAAACTATCCAGACCCGGATGCTGTCTATGCTGTATCTGAGGAGGAAGCTGAATCAGGGAGAAACTGTCTCTGTGGAAGAGATGGAAAAGGAATGGAACGTACTGCTGGTACAGTGCAGCCGTTCAAGGTGGCACAGGAAATTGCTGCGGGACTATCTGAGGCAGGGGGCGGAGCTGGATAACCATCGGCTTGTGCAGATATATCGGCGGCTGGTGTCTCCTCAGTTTGACCAGGTGGGAGGCTATGGACCGGAAGAAAAGGAAGAACTGATCCAGGATGTAGTGTTTCTCGGGGAAAGTTTGTATGGAGTAAACCGGCATAATTATCAGATTTTGATCAAGGCCATTCCCAGACAGATACGAAAAGAAGCTCTGGGAAGTTTTTATGAGAGAGGAAAAACCGGCATCCGAAAGGATATGGAAAAGATCCGTAGTGCAGAGGAACTGGAGGATTATCTGGAGGCTTACCGGGAGCTGAAAGAAGAGGAAACCTTCTGCTGGGATCTGCTGGAAAAAGGAGAGCAGCTTTACGAGCCGGCAGAGCTTTCTGAGCGCAGCAGGATCACCGTAGCAATGGAAAACCTGGATAAGGAAGCCTGGCAGAAATATCTGAGAGGGAGGCTGGAGAGGCTGGCTGACTGGCAGGACTACCGGAAGTATCTGGAAGAAAACAGGGGCCGCATAGAGAGCAGCCAGCAGGCTATGCATCTGGAGAAGCTCCTTGGCTGCGCAGAGGAGGTAAAGGAGGAAGAGCGGGAAGAGATCCGCAGGGCATACGACCAGCTCACCCAGGGAGGAGTGGAAATCAAATCCAGACCCTTCAGGGAAAAGATGAATGAGGTTATTCGGAACTGGGATATCCAGGCGGAGATCCGGCAGATAAAAGAGGAAGATTTGATACAACTGGCGCAGCGGCGCAGAATAGAAACCTGTCCAGAGGAATGCCGGAAGGTATGGTTGGAATGTGTGTGCAGATTTTTGCGGCAGTATCAGACACAGCGGCAATATCCGGAGGAAGATACCTATCGGGGGCTTCTTGAGCGGCTGGAGGAACTTTACAGAAGTCCAAACTGCAGCCAGGAGGCACTGGCAAATTATGAAAAGCTTCTATGGGATATAGCGGAGGGAAGTCCTTACCGACAGATCCTATTTGTCAATAAACAGGAAATGACTGGAAATTATATACGGAAATACTCTGTGTGGCAGAATATGGATATCACTCAGAAAGAAGATTTCCAGAATCTGCAGAGGGATCTGGAGGAAAGGGGCGATGAGCCGGAGATAAAAGATTTCGCCAGAAATCTCCGAGAGTACGCAGACCCTGCGGAGACTGTCAGAAACTGCTGCCGGATCTGGCTGGCCGTGGAAAACAGAGAGAGGATCACAGAGGATATGACTAGCATTCTGAAGGGATGTCAGGAGGAAGAAAACGGACAGCTTGAAGGATTTCAGAAGATCATCCGCAGAAAGATCCTGGAAAGGGAATTTCCCAGGGAGACCGATGTGGCCGATTATTTTCAGATCCTGGAGTGGGAGCGGAGCAGATCAGCGTCACTGTCCGGGGAGAAGCTGGGTGAGAGATTCCGGAACATATACGAAGAGTACGGGGATTTCGCAGACCAGATCCGTTCCCCGGGAGGAATGGGCTGGCTGACCAGAGGGAGCCTGAGAGAGGTCTGCCGGAAATTTTTTGCTGTGCTGGACTGGAATGAGAGGCTGACCAGAGAAAATGTCTCTTTGGCGTCAAAAACAACAGGCTGTCTCACCGGCGGAATCCTGGAGCAGGCAGAAGAAGTGGTAAAGCTGAATAAGAGGTGCAAAGTATATATGGATAAGTTACAAAAAGCAAACGAAGAAAAACTGGCTGCAAAAAAGGCGGAGTGTGAGAAAGTCTATAAAGAGTATCAGGACTTGCTTGACCAGAAAAATGCGGACGAGGAATTAGCTAGGGAGGTTCACGCAAATCTGGAAAATAAGATTTATGTAAAACCTGAGAAAAAAACAGTGCAGAACAAACTGGAGAAGGCGCCCTGGGCGTTTTCTTTACAGGCAGAGACCGGGGAGAAAGAAGAGCTGCCCCGAATAGAAGATAACGATTTTATTTTTGCACATAGAAATATAGTTAACGGAAAATATGCCCAGATATTGAAAAGCCGGGAGGATATATGAGACAGGACAGCCCCAGAGAAGAGCGAAGGGAATACGCCGGATGGATCAGGGAGGTACGAAAGAAGAGCGCCCTGAATCAGGAGGCTTTCGGAGCTCAGATCTGCCATTTCGAATTTTCCGGGGAGAAGGAGATCTGCATGACCTACCACCGGAATTCTGTAGGAAACTGGGAAAAGGGGAAAAATCTTCCCAGAAATCTGGAAGCAGTACTCTCCATTGCAATGGTAGAGTATAACAGCCGGGGAGAGAAAAATCCGGAAAAAGAAGTAGAAAAAAGATATCATTTTGTCCAGGAGAGACTGCAGGAATATTATGGAAAGTATCTGTACTGCCGGAATATCAACGACGCTCTGCTGATCGGGGTGATTATGGGAATCTATCGGATAGAGGAACTGCCCGGGGAGCGGAAGAAACTTCGCAGGATCCTGGAGGAAACCTGTATGGACAAAAAGGATCGGGAAATCTATGCTCTGCGGAAGGTGACAAAAAATTTGGAGGCGGAACTCCTCCAGATCCGGGATCGGGAAGCTTTTTACAGTCTGATAAGGGAATGGAGCAGTTATCTCTGCTCCGGCTCCAGGACTTTCGGCATCCGAATGAAAAACATGTATGAAAAGAAGAAAAAAGGAAAAGCCGGGCTCACGCTGGGGCAGGGAGTGAATATCTATGCCCCCCGTTACCGGGAAAGCTATCATAAAATCTTTTCCAGCGATGCAGGAGTATCCAGACGGTGGATCGTGGATCTGTGTATGCATCTGCGGTTTTCTAGAGAGGAGATCAGCCAGATGCTGGAAAACGCCAACATGCCGGCTTTGTCGGAAGACTCTCTTCACTGGGAGGGAGAGATACAGGGAAAGGATGAAACAGGTTCTGTCTCCTGGTATGCGGACAGAGCCAGGGAGGACGGATATTTTTCTGTCCGTTATTCTGAGACAGTGGCGCTTTCTCTGAAGGAAAAGCTGGCGCTGTGTACCCTGACGGCATGTTGGGTCTGGCAGGAAAAGGATATCCGGGAATTTCCCCCCATAGATTACTGCTTGGAGTATTTCCTTCAGTGCAGCGAGGGAAAGGAAATACTCCGGCAGGAGGAGGAAACCCGGGAAGAGTTTTCTGAACAGGGAGAGGAGACCCCCTGGAAGGTATATGGACGCTGTGCGGAGCAGATGGCCATGCTTCTGTGGGAGACCGGGGAACGGTCAGTTTCTGAGAGGGAGAAGGCCGCCTATCAGGAATACCGCCGGGAATTTTCTGGATACTGGGAGATTCCGGAGGAGAAGCGGGGAAAGATTGTCCACTGGCAGCAGGCGGAAAAACTTCTTTTCCTGGCAGCCTTTTTCTTTTCTGTATTTACAGGGAAATTATACACCGGGAGGATCCGCCAGAAGGACATGGATCAGGTGAGAAAATATATTGAGGAAAACGGCGGGCCGGTAGGGGCTTACTATTTTCTTAATAATCTGTGGGCTGCTTTTCTGGATGCAGGGGAGCTTACGGAAAAAGAAGGGAAATTCTTTGTGACCAGACAGACGGGGAGGACTCCAGCTGTGGATCTGGAAGATGTGCTGACTGGGATCAGCACTGTCTGGAATCTGACTTGCGAGGAATGCACAAATTAAGGTTTTATGGATAGAAAAGTTTTCATGATAAAATACTTATAGAAAAAAGAACTGAGGGAGGAACATTATGACTGGAAAAATCATTACCGTACTTTTTATTCTGATCCTTATTCTGGCCATTGCTTTTTTGATGAAAGACTCTGGATTTTGGGAAAAATTGAAAAAGTCAGTGGAAGAGAAAGAAGAAAAGAAGAAGGAAAAAGTTCATAGAAGGTCCAAAACGGTTTTGTATATGGGGCCTACGATTCGGGTGATTTACAAGGATAACGGAGAAAAGGCTACTTATGAGATGAAGTCACCGGTCTTTACCATCGGGCGAGACCCCAAGGCGGACTTGTGCATTGACCGGGAATATGTGAGCAGGAACCAGGCCAAGATCCGTAGAGTCAATGAAGGCGGGGAGATTTACTTCACCTTTACTAATTACGGAAAAACTAACAGTACAAAATATTATAATCCGGAAAAAGATAAATATGAGTGGATGGACAAAGAGGACGAGGTGGATCTGGGAGGCACTGATATCTTTTGCTTTGGAGACGTTCAGCTGCTAATTATGACACCGCAGATGGATCAGAAAGTGGGGCAAAAGACCCGGGGGATGCTCCATTCGGAAGAGGAAGAAAAAACAGAGACATGGGAAAAGGCAGAAAAGAAACATGATTATACCAACCGGAAACACACGGAACGAATTTATACAGAGGATGATTTTGATATCTGAGCCATACAGGAGACGGAAGAAACATGAGAGAAAAGTATAGAAAACGAAGAACGTTATTTGTCAGAAAAATAAGTCTGTATGATATGCAGAGTCTCTGTGTCCTTCTGGGAGTGGAACTGATCTTTTGGCTGTATGCGGTGGCAAAGGGACGGGGACTGCTGTTTTTTCAGATCAGCCTGGCGGTGATCCCCCTCTCTTTGCTCAGCTGTTATATGATATTCCGGATGAATGCAGATCGGTATTTGTTGATTTTTACGGTCTTTCTACTGAACTTCGGCTTTCTTCTCCAGATGTTTGCGCAGAAAGAGGATAAAGGACTTCTTTCTGCAACAGTGCTGAAATGCTGTATTGCATTTGCTGCGGCAATTCTCTTTGGGGGACTGTTCTGGAAGTTTTCTTTTTTGCTCAGCATGGACAGGGTGCTTCCTCTGATGGTAGGGATACAGGTGTTGCTCTGCCTTTTGCTGTTCCTGCTTGGAAAAACCACAGGGGACAGGGAAGATCAGGGGGCTGTCTTGAACCTGGATCTGGGACCGGTGAGCGTCCAGCCTCTGGAATTGGTGAAGATCCTGTATATTTTTGTGATGGTAATTCTCCTGTGCAAGGAAGAAAAAAAGAATCAAAGGATCTTTTGGATGCCTCGGGAGCTTTTTGCAATCCTCTATACGGCGGTGCTGGGATTGACTATGCTGCTGTTTTTCAGTGAGCTGGGGACCTTTCTGATCATGTTCCTTGTGGGGGGCATCCTGTTTCTAATCTACAGCAGAAACAGGAAAAATATCAAATGGCTGCTGCTTCTTGTCCTACTGTGCGCGGCTTTGGGAGCAGGAGCCTGTATCCTTTTCCGGGAGGTAATCCCGCCCCTTGGAAAAGTGTATGATCGGTTTTACTATATGGCGCAGCCGGAATTGGATGCCCTGGGGGACGGTTATCAGGGGCTTCTGGCGAAAAAAGCTTTGACGGTCGGGGGCGCTCTGGGACCGGATACGGATCGGTATCTTTTTACCATCCCCCAGGAGAATAACGATCTGATTTTTGCGAAGCTGGTGCAGACCTGCGGGTTTGTTACAGGGGTTTTTATGATTCTGTCTTTCTTACTGCTGCTGCGTCAGGGAATGAAGATTGCAGGGAAAAAAGAGGATCTCTATTACAGCGGCCTGGCCACTGGGATCACCTTGTTGTTCGTAATGGAAGGAATCGTCCACATTGCCTGCAATATAGGGCTTTTTCCGATTACCGGGATTCCCCTGTATTTTGTTTCCCAGGGCTTTACCAGCCTGACCACCGGTATGGTAATGATGGGCTTTTTGCTGGTCATGTCTGCAGATAATCAGGAGAGGAGAGAAGACTATGAAAAGATTTGGGAAGAACGGTTCCAAAGGCTTCAGAGGAGTATTTTCCCATCCAGAAGAAGAGCATGAGAAAAAAACAAAGTCCAGAGGGAGAATGGCATATGGCGTTGTGGGACTGATTTTTGTAGTGGAAATGGCGGTGACCTTCTGGGATTCCGGATATATTGAAGGGCTCAATAAAAAAGCGGATAAATATAAAGAGGCGGCCATCACAGAGGCGGACGCCAACACCATCACTCCTGGAGATATTTATGACAGAAACGATACAGTGCTGGTGGAAAATGCGGAACCGGGGCAGAACAGCATCTATATTGATGATTATGCCTACTCCCAGGTGCTGGGCTATACGGGACCGGCAAGGATCATTTACGGTGAGGAAATCAGCAAGTCTCAGAGACAGTATCGACTGATGGAATATTATAGAGATCAGTTGTACGGCACACAAAATCTGGATGCCACTGAGGGGAACAGCCTGGTCCTCACCCTGGACCATGAACTCCAGATGAAGGTCTATGAACTTCTAATGCAGGAAGTGGGAGAAGGAAACCGGGGATCGGCCATTGTGATGGACGCCAAAACCGCAGAGATCCTGGCGATGGTTTCGCTGCCAAGTTTTAACGCCAATGATCTGGACAGCAGCATTTCCCAGATGAATCAGGCGCCCAGCGAGCAAGAAATTTTTTATCCTATATCCCATAAAGGGCTGGCGGTGCCTGGCAGTATCTTTAAGGTGATCACGGCGGTCAGCCTGCTGGATAACGGGCTGGAAGATTTTACGGTCGCCGACCAGAGCTTCTCTGTGGAGGATAGGAATGTGGTGAACTCCTATGGGAATATAGGAGATGAGATCAACTATTATACAGCCATTGAGCGGTCCTCCAATGTGTTTTTTGCCAGGGCTGGACTTGAGCTTGGGGGAGAGAAACTGGAAGAAACAGCGAAAAAATTTATGATCGGACAGGATCTGGAACTGGATTTAGGAACGGTGAGCAGCAATTGGGGCCTGGACCCAGAGGACTCTAACGATTTGGCAGATACCTC
The DNA here is from genome assembly GCA_019118685.1 of Candidatus Blautia merdipullorum. Lineage (GTDB taxonomy): Bacteria > Bacillota > Clostridia > Lachnospirales > Lachnospiraceae > Blautia > Blautia merdipullorum. Next base: position 11,152 of record DWYL01000301.1, on the reverse strand, counting down.
CTATGGCCAGGGAAAAACCCTATTTTCTACCATCTACGGGGCCATGGAGGCGCAGACTATCGCTAACGATGGGATTATGATGGAGCCCTATATCATCAAAGAAATCCGCACCCCCAAAGGCAGGATCCTGGAGAAAGGGGAAGCCGATGTCTTAAGCGAAGTCACCGGCCGGGAGACTGCAGATAAAATCACAGAGGCCATGCTGGCGGCTACTGCCTCCCACATTTCTGTTGTGGAAGGAGAGGAAAACCAGGAGATTTACCAGAGATATTCCATCGCCAGTAAGACCGGAACCGGAGAGAACGGAGATCAGGAGGAGACGAATAACGCCTGGCTGATCAGCTTTGCCCCGGCAGAGGATCCGGAATATGTAGTGGTGGTAAATCAGTGCAAAACACAGAAATTCGGACAGGACATGATGGACACGGCGGCTCAGATCTACCGCTACCTTTTCCAGGAGAGGTGAGGCTGGGGTTCAAAGGGGAATATCCAGTTTTTTTCGGAGTTTCTCCAGCCAAAAGGCCAGATCCTCAAACACCCTGGACTGCCCGGATAATACCTGTTCATCCGGAAGACAGGATGGGAGGTGGGAGGTCTGTTCTTCTTCCCGGGTATACTGCCAGAGGGAACCCAGGAGATTAGAAAACTCCCGTTGGAAGAAAGCGCGGTTTGGATTCCCGCATTCGCAGGAAGTAAAAAAATTTTCTGAGTAGTTTTCAGAACCGGAATAGAACAGGCGGGAAAAGAATAGCAGGAAGGTTTTTCGGATGGTCAGTTCCAGCGGATAGTCGGAGGAAATCTGGAAATCAATCTTTTTCCCGGTCCAGGAGGATGCCTCCAGGGAGGGATCCAGATAGCAGCAGGAAGTAAAGTCGATCATCTGAATATCAAAATCCCTGTTGCGTACTAAAATATTGCCGGGAAACAGGTCAAGGTAGAGGATACCGGATTGATAGAGCCGGGTCAGAGCCTCTATGACCTGGGAACAGATATGAAAGAGGATCTTCCGGTCAAAGAGATAACGGGGCTCCGGGAAAGCAGGGTTTTTCCTAGAACAGAGGATCTCTTCCAGGCTTTTTCCGGAAATATAGTCCATGGAGATGAAGGGCTGACCATTGATGTGGCCGGTATCCCGGTAGCGGGGGAAATAGGACTCCCCGGGGGAAGACAGGGCGAGCCTGGTCATGGCCTGATATTCCAGGTTAAAAGATTTTTGGTATAGAGAATATTTCAGAGGATTTTTACAGACCTTGTAAAAGGTAAGATGATCTTCGCTGAGAAAAAAAGAACAATCCTCAAATTTTTTTGAAAAATCCAAAAGTTCCAGTGACATAACAATCCCTCCATCAGATGATTTTATATGATTTACTATAGCATAACGAAGAGAAGTATTGCAAGAAAGGAAACGGAATATGGCAGATTATAGGATTTTTTATCGAACAGAAAAGTCGAAAGAGCTGGACCATGAAATGAATCAGGATCGGATGCTTTTTGCGGAGAACAGCCTGATGAATGATGAAAAACTGAAGATCATGCTGGTGGCGGACGGCATGGGCGGACTGCAGAACGGAGAAAAAGCTTCTTATCACGGGACAGAAGGATTTATGAGAGACCTTTGGGAGTCTCTTCTAAAAATTTATATGGAAAATAACAGGGAAGGTTTTTCCATGACTCACCATATAGAACAGATTCGGGAGATCGCAAAACAGGCGGTTCTGGAAGCAAATAGAGAAGTATGTAAACATGCGGAGGCTTTTGAGGAAACCGGGACCACGCTCAGTGCGGTATTGATCCTGGGTACCTGCGGGGTGATCGTAAATGTGGGGGATTCCCCGGTTTATTATTACAGTAGCAGAGAGGGGGAACTCAACTTAGTATCCACTCTTCAGACCAAGGCAGAGCAGGACGTTCAAAGGGGCAGATATCCCCGTTTTTCAAAGGAGTATTACGAGAATGACCACATTCTTTATCGGTGCCTGGGACAGCGCCAGGAACTTGCAAAAAGCGACATATGTGTCTCTGTACTGGAACGACTGGAGAAAGGAGATATGATCTTGGCCGGGTCTGATGGGGCATTCGGGAAGATGCGGGAACCGGAGATCCTGGAGATCATCGCAGATGAGAAAGAGTACACGGTCCTGAAAAATCTGTTTGAGAGAGCGAGGGAGGATAAAGACGATGACCAGACAGCAATCCTGTATAAGGTCTGCGGGGAGGTGTAAATGTTGAAAAAGGGAGATTGTATCGATATCGGCGAGAAAAGGATACGGCTGCTCACCGATCCGGTGAGAAATGAAAAAAGCTGGGATTGTGTGACTTATACGGCGGCGGCAGAGCAGATCCTGCCGGAGGGGGTTTCCGGTAAAAAATATTTTGTGAAATATGCTTATGAAAAAAACAATGATTTTGCTATAAAAATTCTGGGACGGGAAGAAAAATTCCGTATGTATTATCCTTATATTGAACATATCTATGGTTCTTTCAGCTGGGAGGACAGCAACGGGCGTATCCGGGGTATACTGGCAGAGTTTATCCATGGGATGGATCTGGAGGAGTACCGGAGACGAGAAAAGCTTCTGAATGAAGAGGAAATGTTCCGGTATATGGTCCAGATCCTGTACGCCGTGCAGTATTATGTGAAAATCTCAGACAGGGACCCTTATGTGCATCGGGATCTGAAGCCGGAGAATATTATGATCTGCTCTGAAAAAAAGAGAGCCTATATCAGCGATTTCGATTGGGCCCATGTGCCAAGTGGAAGCGGTACCCGCTATATGAACAGTATCGGTGGTACTCCTGGCTACACGGATCCCAGGGCTTTTGTAATGAGCAATACGGATATCCAGATGGATATCTATGCACTGGGGAGAGTCTTCTGTTTCTGGCTCCGGGGCAAACCTTATTTTCAGGGGGATGAAGACAAGGAATATATCAAAGATCCGAAGCTGGCTTATGGATTGAAAATGGAAAGGATCCCGGAGAAATTTAGGCAGGAAAAATACAAAGACTTTATCTGGATCATAGAGAAAATGGTGGCTCCTCTGAACAGACGATATAAAAATATTTCGGATATTCTGAGGAATATGCAGCGGTTTCTCATTGGATATTACGGGGGAGAAGAAGTTTATCAGCAGAAGATCCCTGAGGAGGCCCTTCTGAAGAGGCCCATGGACATTAAGACAGCCAGTACCGTCCGTGTGGGAGCGGCGGATTCAGTGGACAGGATACGGCACACGTTCAGCCTGGAAAATCACCGAGTCTGCGACATTAAAGTACAGAATCGGCCGGTGATGGAAGTATATAATCTGGATGGGAATATTTATTGCATACCGCTGCTTTCGGAACTGCGGAAAGAGGGAAAGGATCAGAGCTTTCAGATCCATGACGGGGATGTGTTCAGAACCGATGGGTTTGCACTGGATTTTATGATTGATTAAGAGGAAGAACAGATGGATAAATATGAGAAAATAATCAAACTGAAAGAGGAAAAACTGTTGACCCGGGAGGAAGAGGTCAACTCCTGGAAAATGTCAGAGGAAGAGGTGGACCGGCTCTGGAAAACCAGGAGAAAAAGAAAAGATCGGGGAGACGGCGAAAACGACCGGAAGCAGGAAGCGGAATCCCAGGACGGAAAGCGGGAAGCAGAGGGGAGAACCCGGATGTTTCAGAAAGAAGAGGATCGAAAGAAGGGGGACGCAGATGAGGGAAAGACCAGACACGTATTACATAAAAGTCCCATAGAAGCAAAAACGACAGTAGAAAAAACGGAGGATAACTGTATCTATATTGATTATATTCTTGATACAACCCTGTCTTTTACCCGAATCTTTCCGGAGGTTTACTATGTCCTTGAAAACAGTATGAACCTTCTGAAATCTAAGAGGAGGGAGTATAAGGGGATTGTCCTGCACTACGGCCTTACGGTATTAGGGGATCAGATCCAGGAGGACCGGTTTGAAAAGGGGGCTTTTACGGAAAGTGAGGAGGAATTTTTAAAGCACCTGAGAGAACTGAATTTTCAGGGGGGTTCAGACAGTGGAGCAGAACCCGTCAATGAGGCCATCCTGGCATCACTCCAAAAACTTGGGAAAAACAGCCCTTCCTCTGCTAACCGGGGGATTATTCTAATTACAGACTCTATGCCAGAGGACGTCCGACCGGATTTCCGACATGTAGAGGGTTGCCGGGACAAAGGCCTGCGGTTTGCTGTGGGATTTTTGTACAGCAACCGTTATGCGCCTAAGTTTGATCTGGGAAACCGCTACGGAGAGCCTGAGGAGAATGACAGGAATGAATCAGGAACTTTTCTGGAGATTCGAAGACTCTTAAGTGCGGATGGAGAGAAGCTTCTTGGAAAAGTGATCCTGGATATTATGCGAAAAGTCTCAGTTTATTGACGGAGGAAAAAGGTGGGAAGAGAAAGAATAGCGGCCATGTTTTCCAAAGAATTTTCTGTGGAGAGGCGATGTAAAAACGTGGTGTTTTGTGTATATAAGGCGGCATCTGAGGGAGGACATCAGGTGAACGGATCTCTGGAGTATCTTCAGGAAAAGCTAAACTGTGAGAACAGGGAAGAGGCAGAAGTCAGGAAAGCGTTCGTTTTTTTTGACGGGATAACCTGTGCCATGGATTTTGACCAGGTGGACCAGAAAAGAATTTATTATACCGATTATGAGGAATCCAGGGAGCGGATAGATCATCTGTGGTTTATGAGCCTGGCGCTTCTGGAAAAAAAGGCGGAACAGGACCGGAAACAGGGATTCCCCTCAGAGAATTATTTGGTTCTGGTGACCAATACCGCTTTTCAGCGGGCAGAAGAACAGAAGATCCTTGCAGCCCGGCGTTTTGATCATTTTTCTTATATGCCGGTCCTGGTGAAGGACAGTCAGGCAGGGGGAGGAGCGCTGGAAGCCTACATCGCTGAAAAAGGGAAGGTGCTGCTGGATACGGACTTGGTACCCGGTGGCTTCCGGACAGAAAATACCAGGAGGTAAAGATTTATGAGTGTTGTGGTAACAGTAGATGCAATCGAACAGATTAATTATGCGGCGGCGGAGGGCGGAGAACTGCTGGTACGAAAGGTTGAGATCCAGGATATGGAAATGAAAAAGGCGGTGTGCAGGATCACCGCCGTTCCAGAATTTATCTATGAATATAAGACCGAAATAGAATTGCAAAACGGAAAGGCCCAGATCGATTGTCCTCCGTTGAAGCTGAATCACGGATGCTTCCGACAGGAGTTTATCGAGGCAAAGGAAGGGGAGATCCAGGTAGAGATTCTGGACTTTGAAGAGCAGGAGCGGATCCTGGGATTTAAAAATGTCCCGGTTCATATCCAACCCTATCTCCATTGGGATGGCTGGCATCACGCCCATACCCTTCCGGCTTTTATGCAGCCTAACGATCCCTATGTGATGAAAGTCCTGAAGCGGGCAGGAGAATATGCAGATGAAAACGGGATTTTTATGAGCGGCTATCAGAGCGGCAGACCGGAGGATGTCTGCCGTCAGGCAGAATGTATCTACCGGGCGATTCAGGATGAAAATGTCCATTATATCTCCAGCCCTCCAAGCTTTGAACAGGCGGGGCAGAAAATACGCATCCCCCATCAGGTTCTTCATGATGAAGTGAAGCAGGGAACCTGTCTGGATCTGGCGATCCTCTATGCCAGCTGCCTGGAGGCAGCTTCCCTTCACGGAGTTCTGGTGGTAATCGATGGCCATGCTTTTTCTGGCGTCTGGCGCAATGAGCACACAGGACTTTCCCGGCATTTTGTGAAAAAGGATTCTCTTACGGAAAAGGACCGGGCCCAGTTGCGGGAGGATCTGCTCCCCATTGAATGCACCACCATGACAGATGGTACCGAGACTCCTTTTTCCCAGGCCTGTGAGATTGCTGCCGGAAATATGGAGAGGCTGTATTATATACAGGATGTACACAAGGCCAGGGAGCAGGGAATTTATCCGGTATTTGCCTTTGTGGATAAACCTATCTGCAATACCGGGGAGGAGAAGGAGGGGGAACATGCCGGCGGCCTGACAGAGAAAGAGCATGAAAGGCTGGCCCAGCTGCGGAAACAGGCAATGAACATTACCTTCAGCAACCGCCTTCTCAGCGGAAAGAAGGATCGCAGTGAACTGACATTCCCTATTAGCACGGAGTTATTCTTAAAGTATGGCTATACCAATGAAAACTTGGATATGCAGATAAAGAAATATCTGGGTGAGAACGGTATGGAGGAAAAACAGATCAGAGAGTGCTTGCAGAGACTCCGTATAGGGGATCTGGAAAAGAAAAGAGAGACAGGAAAGGGCAGCCTCTATCTGGCAGTGAATGAACTCTTATGGCATAAAGCGGATTCTGGTGAGAAAGGGAGAACTCCCTTGTACTTGTGCCCTGCAGAAGTATATCTCAGCAAACGTGGTGAATACTGTCTGAGGGTGGATCCAGCGGGAATCAGGTTTAATCCAGTCCTGAAAGGAATGCTTCTGGAAGATTATAATATTGATATTACAGATCTGCTGAATCAGCCGGGTGACCAGTATGGGATGCAGATGAAACTTTTGGAGTACAGGGTAGAAAAACAGAAAGGCTGGACGGTGACGGAGAATATCGCCCGGCTGTCCCTCTATACCATTCCTGATGAAGCCATATGGGAATGCCTTGCTTCCGGGGAACTGTCCCGCCACGAGATTGTCCGGGGCATTCTACAGGGGAACATGTTCTGGAACAATAAGCTGGATGAAGAGCCGGCAGATGAGAACTCCATCTATGCTTTTCCCGCGGACAGTTCCCAGGAAGAAATCGTTGACAGCGCCTTTAAGAGAAAGACCCAGGTGGTTATTGGACCGGCAGGAAACGGAAAATCACAGACCATTGCCAATATCATGGCGGAGGCTGTGAGGAAAGACGAGAAGGTTTTATTTGTATCGGAAAAAGTATCGGCCCTTGAGGTGGAAAAACGAATGATGGAACAGGCGGGCCTGGGAAAGTTCTGTCTGGAGATCGTGGAAGGAAAACATAAGGCTTCCGATGTCTCCTGCCAGATTCTGGATACCCTGAATTATCTGGACCAATATGAATATTACGGGGATAACTGGGAAGAGAAGCAGGAGCAGTATGAAAAACGGTACCGCACGGCAGGGGAGGAACTGAAGAAGCTGTATGATTTTATGACGGAGAAGAGGGAGTGTGGAAAATCATTGGAGGAACTCCTGGAGCTTCAGGGAGCCTGTGATCCTTCAGAGATGATCCTTCCGCTGGACGATGCTGTTGGCCGGGAGGACATGGCAGAGGCTGAAGATATCCTGGAGATTCTGGCAGAAATTATGAAATACTGGAATGGCGGTCAGGACTATACCCGGTATCTGAATTTTTTCAGAAAAGGTGACCCGGAAGTGGAGGAAGCCGTGGACAGAGCATCCAGAGAAGGCAGAAAGTTGCTGGAAAGCATGGAGACGCTGGCAGAAAAGTTGGAACTGCCACTGGAGTGTCCGGATAAAGAAAAAATCAAGATTATAGGATCTTACGCCTCTGTCCTTCGGCAGATTCCAGTGTTCCATAAGCCACTAGATGCGGTGTTTACCAAAAATTCCGGGGAAGAGGAAGCTCTCAGAGATAAAATCTTAAAGTTCCTGGAAAAAGAGGAAGATAAAGGCTTTTTCAGGCTTATGCAGAAAAACTATGAAAATGATCTGAGGGAACTCCTTGCTCCGGTAATGTCCAATAATGAATTCCGAAACTTTAAAAATCTCTCTAGTTTGGAGGAAAAGCGCCGTTATATCCGCAATCTGGATCTTGCTCCTTGTTTTCAGGATGAAAAAGAGAGCAGTCGCAGCAGACAGGAGAAAGAGCAATATGTCATCCTGCAGAACCGGCTGTCTGAGATGAAACGGCCGGAGACAGAGATCCGCCGGGTAAAGAAAATGGCGGAGAAGATCGCAGAGTCTGACCCCTTGGAACTGAAGCCGGCAGCGGAAAGCTTCATGGAAACCTTCCATGTATTCCAGAAAGCTCAGAACACAGCGGAAGAACTGATCGTCAGCAATCTTTCAGGATTTCAGAAAGATCATCCTGACGAGATGAAGCTGGTACTTTTTGAGGAGTGGAAGAAAAAAGGAAGAAGCTCTAAAACTCTGGACAACTATCAGGGGCTGAAACAGAAGGCAGGAGCAGTGGGGATGGAGGACTTTGTGGAGCGGATCCGCCAGGGAGTGGAGCATGGCTCCATCCGACCGGAGCAGATCGGAAGGATCTTTAAAAAGAGTTGGTGCGAACACAACATTCACAAGATCTACGACTGTTTCCCAGAACTGCGGGAGGCAGGGGGCATCGAGTATGGTCTGGCAATTGAGAAATACCGAAGAAATGCGGCGATCGCAAGAAAGATGTTGCAAAAGAATCTGGTATCCCTAGAGATGGGAAGACTTCCCCGGCCAGAGGACGGCGCCACGGATATGCAGGAGGTTGGTAAGATCAACAAAATGGTGAGGAAAAGAGGAAAGGCGGCACCTATCCGGAAATATTTCGAGGAGGTTCCCGACTATCTGTGCCGGCTTTTTCCCTGTATGCTGATGAATCCATCGGCTGTGGCGGAATATATGCCCTGGGATTTTCCCCAGTTTGACATGGTCATCATCGATGAGGGATCTCAGATGCCTACTTATAAGGCATTGCCGGCTATTGCCCACGGACAGCGCTGTTTCGTTTTCGGAGATGAAAAACAGCTGACCCCTACCAGGTTTTTCAAAAAAATCCAGCAGGACGACACGGGAGATGTGACAACCGTGGACTCCATTTTGGAGGATGCCATCAGTACCTCTATGCCCAGGAAACTGCTGAGATTTCATTACAGAAGCCAATACGAAAGCCTTATCGCCTTTTCAAATTATAAATACTATAACGGCGAGATTATCACGTTCCCTTCCTGTAACACAGCGCCCCTTCAGGGACTCAGCTATGTCTATGTTCAGGATGGATGCTATGACAGAGGTGGAACAGCCACCAACCAGCTGGAGGCAGAACGTACAGTGGAGGAGGTGCTGAAGATCTGCGCCGGGATTCCCAGGAATTCTGGGGAGACCGTAGGGGTGATTACCTTTAATCTGGCACAGAAAAACCTTATCCAGACAATTCTGATGCAGAAAGCCATGGAAGACCTTGAGGGCAGCCGGGACATTGATGAGATTGTCAGTGTGGTAAACCTGGAGTCCTGCCAAGGCAAAGAGTGGGATTATGTTGTGATCTCTACCGGATATGGGCCGGATCAGAAGGGAAATTTTTTAGTGAATCTAGGAACTTTAAACCAGAGTGAGGGAGGTAGCCGTCTGAATGTAATGCTGACCAGAGCAAGAAAAGGAATGTGGGTGATTACCAGTATGCTTCCGGAAATGCTGGGGCAGTCCGACAAACCCGGAGTAAAAGATCTGCGGGATTTCCTGGCCTATGTCCGGGGAGATATCCAATATGACCGGAGAGAGGAGAAAGCAGATCAGAAGAACTGCGGGCTGACGGAAACCATCGCCGGAGAACTTAGGAAAATGGGATATCAGGTACATACGAATATCGGAAGCGGCAAATGCAAGGTGGACATTGGTATTGTATCGGAAGAAAATCCCCGGGAATATATCCTGGGAATCCTTCTGGATCATTTCCGGGAATTCCGGCACAGGATCCGGGACAGAGAACTGATCTTCCCGGAAATCCTTAGGACAAAGGGATGGAATCTGTATCATCTCCACGCAGTGAGCTGGTATGAAAACCCAGATGCGGAGCTGGATCAGATCAGAGAAATTTTGGAGAAGAGGTAGGAGAGGCATGAAGGAAAAAAAAGACCAGGATTTTGAACAATGTATCAGAAACAGTAACAGCTACAGCGATTTTATCCAGCAGTATGAACAGTGCAGAGATGAAAACATAAAAAAAGGAAGAGATGATTTTTTTGTGCTGCATGATCAGCCGAAAAAAAATGCGGGGCTGTTTTTAAAGACACGGGGAGAGGTCTGGAGGGCTCCTTTGGATGAATTGAGAGAGTTTATTGCCGCCTGCAAGATGAAAGAAACGGAACGAATCCTTACGAAAATGCTGGATGTTCTGGAAAGAAACATGGAATACTTTACACAAAAAACCGGTAGCAGAGAGGAAGAAGCACACTTTATCCTGGATATCCTGGTGGATATCCTTCAGGTTTTTATGCAGAAACGGGAGGAAAAGGTCCTGTATCCGGCAATGCTGGATAACATTCTGGGCGATCTGACAGGGGAAGCCAGAGACTTCTACGGGGAGGAGGCCAGGAAGAGGGTAGCGAAAAGATGCGGGCGCAACCTGGCGGAAATGAAGGAAATCGTGATAAGTGAAAAAACTTTGGAGCCCTTTCGGACAGCGGAAACCGCAGTGTTTTTTGATAGGGTGGGAGAGGCAAAAAAAGCTGTAGAAAAACAGGGCCCGGCAGATATGATATTGGGGAGACTCAGGAGAGAGCTGAGGACATACAGAAAGGCTGCTACGGCGGTACTCCTTATTCTTGTACTGACTGCTACAGGGATCTTTTGCTATATGGCCGGACGGAAAAGTGGATATGACACTGCCAGAAGACAATATGAGGAGATGATGGAGGGAAATGGGGCATCCTATATGATGGAAGGAGCACAACGATAGGTATTATCTAAAGCGGAACTATCACATTAGTCAGTTTTAATTTTGATTAATGAGACGTACAATAAATATCGGTGCCAATGTTTCTGATATATAGCTGTATGAGATTAGAGGTAGCTTTGTATAGGTGGTTGCCAAAAGGATACTCCAGGAGGTATGGTGCTATGACAACTGGAAGTCCCATAAAACTGATTATTAAGTTTATTATTCCTATATGTCTGGGAATTATTTTCCAGCAGTTTTATAATATTGCGGATTCCATTGTAGCAGGACAGTTTCTGGGGGTGATTGCCCGGGGAATTTCAGCGGTTCTGTATTTGGTTTGCATAATATAGAAGTTCGGTATACTGAAACTGAAGAAAAGAGACGAGGGCGTAAAATTTTCTGTGTCTATGGGAAAAATTCTTCTTTGATAAGAAACAGATATGTATAATTGTCTTGTCGGAACTTCTGCTTTTTGGCTGTCGAATTACTTATCTGTTTATAGTATTACCCATTT
>DWYL01000300.1 GCA_019118685.1 Candidatus Blautia merdipullorum | reverse complement strand
CTTTTCATACGGTTTTTTAAAGGCCTCCCTCTGGAAGGCCTGCGAAGCATGCCCGGAAATCCGTTTTCTGTTAGAAATTTCCCCCAGTCTTACCGTTTTTCACAGGAAATGGGAATTTTCTCGGCCCTCCGGAAAGATACAATCCCCATAGGTCTACCAGCTGACCGTCCGCGGCCTGGTACAATTGGAAAGAATCACATTCAGAGCAGTTTTATCTTTTGTATAGAACTGCTCTTTTTGTCTGCTCTGAATCTGATACTTTCCTAATAAATTATATCATAGCGCGGAATTTTTTCAACATTTTAGAGTATCTAACCGCTAATATCAGAGATTTTTAACAGAGCGTTTAAAAATTCTTAAAGATTTAGGGCAGAAGTTTTTATTCTCCTGCCCTGCTTGGTCATTGTATCGTTTTTTTCATAAGAAGGACGCAAAGGAGATATCCTGCTGCAATTAAGACACCATATGCTCCAATATATTTCCAAAGAACATAAATCCCGCTTATTACTGCAAGAGCTGTAATTGTCTTCCAATCTAACAGAATATAAAAATACGGTGTGGATTTTATTGCGGCAGGATCGAAAATCCCCTTACTTTCACATATAGTAGTGATCACTCCCAGAATACAGAAAAATCCAAATAATATCCATTCAAATATTTCTCCTATCATTGTATTGCGCCTCCTCTTTCTTCCATTTGTATATACTTAAATTTCGTACCCTGTTTGAGACTTTATCCTTTTTCTCATCTGCGATATATGGAGATAAAATATTCCTCATTTCTTGTTTTTTCTCCAAAATGAAAAAACAAGAAATGAAATCCTCCTGTTTTTGTAGCGGCTGTGATTCTCACATCTCCCGGACTAATCCCTGTAACTTTCCCCTCATCAGATACATCCGCAATGCTTGTATCAGAAGATTTCCAAACTGTTTTCCCCTTTTCCGGACTATCAAGAGTTACTGATTCCCCTGTACCTAGCTGAATAATTTCTGATTCTTCTGACTGCGTTTTTTCTGATTTCTCTGTCTCATTTTCTCCAGTCCCATTCCCGGACACAGTAATGCTAAATTCCTGGGTTTTTCCTCCGCGGGTAAAATTCCATCCGAATGTCTGCATAGTCGCCGTTACTGTAGCCTCTCCCGGGCTTATTCCTGTAATGGTCCCATCCGAGGATACCTCTACTATATTTTCATCAGAGGATTCCCAAGTAGTTCTCCAGCTATATCCCAGGATCCGAAGGCGGAGAGATTCTCCTACTGTAATTTCTGCTTTACTTAAGGTCTCTTCAATCTCTTTAGCTTGAATGTATGTTGGCAGCCATGGAACAAAAAGTACCCATATCACAAGAAAAATGCATGTTAATTTTGCTACTGTTCTAAAACTTTTCTTCATCTTTTTCTCCTAAAAGAACCCCTTATTTCATGATTAGTCAAAACCAGAATAAGGGGTTCTTAGTGAGCTCTGCAAATTGTATAATTTTACAGATTCATCATATCATTTTAAAGTTTTAGTGTCAATGCTGGAGGTGCCGTATTTCTCATCTGATATCATAAACGCTGCGGATCTTCAGTCCTTCTGGTTTACCTCTCAGAATCTGTACACGTTTTTCTCCTCCGTTCATATCAAAATAGTTATCGCTTAGCACCATATCTTGATCCTCATTTTGGATCTCTACGCTTTTTGCATAAGCCTTTGCCCTTACGATCAGCCAGGGATACTGAAGTTCCACGCTGAGTTCCGGATCCTGATACCGGAAATATTTTGGATAAGAAAATATAACTGTTCCCTCTGCGATTTCTTTGCCTCCATCATAGGCCTGATAACTGACGTATTCTGTAAACACATCGATCTCAGGGAGCAATACCTTATCCAGCCATCTGCTGGACAAAGCCGGGACCTCTATATATGCTTCTTCACTGCGCAGCACCTTGGCCTTTTGATCTCTGATCTGCCACTTCAGCAGGATTTCCTTATCCTGTCTGGTTTCATTGGAAGCATTGAACCGGATAGATTTTTCAAACTCAAAATGCTGACGGTTCATATTTGCCTCCTGGGTCATCCAGCTTTCCTCTTCGCAGGAAACAAGCACCGGGGCAAAAAATCTTCTGGCATAGTAATGAAGAGCCTTCCATCTTCCCCAGTAGTCAATAGATGACCAGGAGATCACCGGCCAGCAGTCATTTAACTGCCAGTAAACGGCTCCCATACATCTTCCTCTGTTCCTCCGGAAGTGCTCCACACCATAGCGGATGCCATCTGCCTGGAGAAGCTGGGAAGCATAGATCAGGGTTTCAAAATCTGTAGGATACCGGTAGGCCTGCTGCATATAACTCATGATCTTTCCGTTGGCTCCATAATTCCGCTGGTGCTTTTCCATAATATAAGAAAAAATATTCCAGTCTGCCGGATCATCTGTAAAGGACTGGATCGTCTTTTTCGCCGGAAGAAGGGCTGGCCGGCCAGTAGAAGGTCTCCGGATCATATTTTTTCAGGATTTCCGGAAGGATCCTCTCATACATAAAGAGATAATCCCGGACTTCGCTGTATTTAGTCACCCAGAATCTTTCCTCCACAAACATTTCCATCTCATTATTTCCGCACCACAGTCCAAGACAGGCATGATGGCGTATCCGCTTAATATTATCAATAAACTCCTGGCGGATGTTGGCCTCGAATTCTTCTGTCAGTTCATAGACAGAGCAGGCAAACATAAAGTCCTGCCATACCACCAGTCCCAGCTCATCACAGAGATCAAAGAACCAGTCGTCAGGATAGAATCCTCCGCCCCACACCCGGATGGTGTTAAAATTTGCCAGGCGGCAGTCTTCCAGAAGTTTTCTGGTCCTTTCTTTGCTCCGGCGGCCGAGCAGGTGGTCTTCCGGTATATAATCTGCTCCCATGGCAAAAAAGCAGACCCCGTTTACTTCATGGGCAAAGCTTTCTCCCCACTGGTCTTTTTCTCGTCTTACAGTCATTGTCCGCAGACCGATCTTCTTTTTCCAGACATCGCAGATCTCTCCCCCTGACTCCAAAACCACCTCTGCTTCATACAAAGGCTGCTCTCCCAGGCCGTTAGGCCACCAAAGCCGGGGATTTTCAATGATCAGCTCTCCTCTTCCGTCATTTCCCAGTTCTGTGCTGTAACGTTCTCCCTGGGGAGAAGAGACGGCTGCTGTCCACCGTCTCTCTAAAATTTCTCCCTGGGAAGCCTCAGCTTCAAAGTAAAGGGTTACCTTCCCTTCCTCATGTTTCTGCCGGATATAAACGCCGTCAATCTTTCCCTCCTGGATCCCCAGGATATAAACTTTCCGGAATATTCCTGCGTCGGGAAGATGTGCTCCCCAGTCCCAGCCGAACATATAGTGGGCTTTTCTCAGATGCATAAATCCTTCATATGTATCTTCGTTCCCGATATTTCCATACTTTTTATAGGCCCGGGCAATAAACTTCAGAGGAGAATGGAATACTACTCTCAGAATATTCTCTTTTTCCCTCAGAAGATCTGTGATCTCGTATTCCCATGTCCGGTGCATGTTGCAGGTTTCTCCCAGGAGGCTGCCGTTCAGATATACGGCAGCCAATGTATCCAGGCCCTCAAACCGCAGAATCTTTTTCCTGCTGGAAAGGAGTTCCCCCTCCGGCGCAAATCTGCACTCATATTCATAATCTTCGTTCATAAGAGCGCAGGCTGCGTCTTCATTATCTTTCCAGAAGGGATCCTGCATCCCTCCGTTTCGGAGCAGGTCTGTATAAACAGTCCCTGGGATCTCTGCGTGATGCCATTCTTCTTCAGTTGCCCTGCGCATTCTCCATTGCGTGCTTAGTTCTTTTTTGATCATTCCTGTTCCTTTCCGGCCTGCAATAGGGAAGTCACCTGAATTTATTTATCAGCCTTCCACTCATCGATCTGGCTCTGCATTTCTTCGATAACCTGATCCATGCCGGTTGCCTGCATCTTCTTATCCAGCTGGGGCAGATATTCTTCCGGATCTACGCTTCCTGTATACAGGGATTTTCCAAATTCATCCAGAACATTTCTGAATCCTGCCACCTGTGTGCTTACATTCGTCATATCAAAGTCAAATCCAAAGGACGGCGCCTCTTCTGCTTCATCGTTGAATTCTTTAAAGGTTGCCCATTTATCAATTGGCTCACTGTCAAGAACATATGTATTAAACAGGCCGCCCTGTACCCAGTATGGCACGGAGTAATCTTTGGACTTCTCTGGATCCAGTTTTACTTTACAGTCATAGATGTATGGTTTTCCTTCTGCTGCGTCCAGCTCTTCCTGAGGAACATCAACCTTCTCCCAGTGAACGCCTTCAATGCCATAGTTCAGCAGATTTCTCAGATACTGATCTGTGTTTACAAGATTAATAAATTCCATAGCTTTTTCCGGATGTTCGGAATAAATCTTTTCACAGATTTATCATCAGAGGCAGTTGCCGCGTCTTTATTAATATAGCCTGCTTCATAGTATTTGCGCATAGTATCCAGAGTAGACTGCATTTTTTCTGTATCAAATACATTCTGTACTGTCAGACTGTCATCCCCATATTCGATTCCGATAGGATCCTGGATCTTATCCATATAGGTAGGTGCAGAGTAATCTTTTGTCAGATACATTGGCACAACATCCGGCTCCTTTTCTTTAATCATCTGCAGCCATGGCTCCAGATCTTCCAGGCTGTGGAGATCTTCGTATGGAATGCTGTATTTATCTACTAACTCTTTTGTGAATACCCACATCGGCATATTTCCGATTTCCTTCTCGCTTGGAACCCCGTAAATCTTACCGCCTACTTTGGCAGCTTCCCAGAAACGGGAGTCAATCAGATCATACATCTCGCTTCCTTCTTCTTTCAGAAGATCATCCAGCTCCAGGAAAGCTCCCTTCTGAGCATTCTGGAGGTAGTCGTTTGTCCAGGAGCAAGTAAAACACATATACCAGGCGTCGCCTGTATTGATCACAACCTGCATTTTCTGGTTATAATCTCCCCAGCCTATGATACTTATAAGAAAGTATCTTCAGGCTAAGGTCTTCTCTGTAGTTTTCCTGGATATAGCTGAGGATTTCTTTGATCACCGGCGTATAGTGGGAATCTTCTGTATGAAGAGCCATGATTACTCCTGAGATTTCCAGGACCAGAATAGTCCGCATTCCCGGAATATCCTCTGCCTGATAAATATGTTCAAAAATCTCAGACAGGCTTCTGACTGCCTTGGAATCTTTGATTTTATATTCGGATTTTATGTCCTGGAGCAGAAGGATCACTTTCAGTGCATTCTGATAGACAATATCAATATCTGATTCTGCAAGACTGATAAAAAGCTCTTCCAGGTACTGAAGGGCACTGTCCTGATCCTTTTCCAGTATTTTTTTCCGGAGGAATCCCAGATCAACAGACACATCCTTTCGATTACTCTTTAAAATGCTTTCTTCGCTGACACATCTTCCATATCCCATTGTGATCCGGTATCTGAGAAGATGGTTCATACGCCTGTAGCTCTCCGGCAGTTCCTCATAAGACTGGATCCCGGAACCTGCCGCCAGAAAAGTCATGATCCCTTTTTCTCCTTCCAGCTGATTCTGGATCTCTCCAAAAATCCTTTCCGCATCCTGAATATGGGTATCTTCTCCACAGTAGAATAAAAGGAGCAGGACATCTGTTTTTAGATAAACAGGCCGTATTTTTTCTTTTCTTTCTTGAAATTCAATCAAGATCGGCGTAATGCCTTCCTCCTCATCAAGAGATTCCAGATCGATCTTTATCAGAGCAGGGAAGATTTTTCCGGAATCCGGTATCTCCGGAAGCATCTGGATAAAGCTTTTTCTCTCTTCCTTTTTCATTCCTCCGGTGATTTTCAGAAATTGTGCCCATCCGATCTTTTCTTCCATATTGGCAGCCTGCTTTCTGTCCATGTCATCCAGTTTTTTTCCTGCTTTTTCCAGCGCCGCCCCAAGAAGTTCTTCATTGATAGGCTTCAGGATGTATTCGTCTACATCCATGCTCAGGGCTTTTCTGGCATACTCAAACTCATCATAGCCTGACAGGATCAGGCATCTGGCTCTCTGGTCTGTCTTTCGTATTTCCCGGATCACCTCCAGTCCGTCCATCAGAGGCATTTCTACATCCGTAACTACAATATCCACAGGATCTGCCCTGAATTTTTCCAGCGCCTCCATCCCGTTATGTGCCGTATATGCCACTTCCATACTAATAGACGGCCAGTCTACAATGCATAAAATCCCCTGAAGAATAAATTCTTCATCTTCTACAAGCATTACCCGTTTCATCATTCATTTTTCTCCATTCCCACTCTGATCATTACAGAAAGGCCTCCGCCTTCTCCGTGATATAAGGTTACCCCGTATTCATTTCCGTAAATGGATTTTATCCTTCGGTTTACGTTTTCTATGCCCACAGACTGGGTTTCCCGATAGTCATTTTGTTCCAGCTCCTGATTTTTCTTCTGCACAGCAGAATCTGCTATACCTATTCCATTATCCGTAATCTGGAAGAATATCTCCTCTTCTTTTTGGCGCACTTTCAGAAAGATCCTGTTATCCTGATCCTGACGGCGGATTCCGTGGACAAAATAATTTTCTACAATAGGCTGCAGGATAAATTTGATCACTTTGATTCCCAACAGTTCTACCGGACAGTCAATC
>DWYL01000299.1 GCA_019118685.1 Candidatus Blautia merdipullorum | reverse complement strand
GTGGTGGAAATATTCCCGGCGGACTATAGTGATACTGCTGTGAGAGTAGAGTTTTTCGGAGACGAGATAGACCGGATCACGGAGATCGATGTGCTTACCGGGGAGATCAAAAGATCTCTGAACCATATCGGAATCTTCCCCGCTTCCCATTATGTGGTGCCTATGGAAAAGATCCTGAAGGCGGCAGATGCGATTGAGGAAGAGTTGAAAGAACGGGTGGAGTATTTTAAAAGCGAAGATAAACTTCTGGAAGCCCAGAGAATTGCGGAACGGACGAATTTTGATATCGAAATGCTGAAGGAGACAGGCTTCTGCTCCGGAGTAGAGAACTATTCCAGGCATCTGGCAGGTCTGGCACCGGGACAGCCGCCCTATACGCTGATCGATTATTTCGGGGATGATTTTCTTATTATTATAGATGAGTCCCATAAGACCATCCCTCAGATACGGGGAATGTTTGCAGGAGACCAGTCCAGGAAGCAGACTTTGGTGGACTATGGATTCCGCCTTCCCTCGGCCAAGGATAACCGTCCTTTGAATTTTGAGGAATTTGAGAGCAAGATCGACCAGATCCTTTTTGTATCTGCTACCCCGGGAGAATATGAGGAAGAGCATGAACTTCTCCGGGCAGAGCAGATCATCCGTCCTACAGGCCTTTTGGATCCTATGGTGGAAGTCCGGCCGGTAGAGGGACAGATTGATGATCTGGTAGGAGAGGTAAACAAAGAGACTGCGAAGGGAAACAAAATCCTGATCACTACACTGACAAAACGGATGGCTGAAGATCTTACAGAGTATATGAAGGATCTGGGGATTCGGGTGAAATACCTTCACTCGGATATTGATACTTTGGAGAGGACCCAGATCATCCGGGACATGCGGCTGAATGTATTTGACGTTCTGGTGGGAATTAATCTTCTCAGAGAAGGTCTGGATATCCCGGAAATTACTCTTGTAGCGATTCTGGATGCAGATAAGGAAGGATTTTTAAGGTCCGAGACCTCATTGATACAGACTATAGGCCGTGCTGCCAGAAATGCAGAGGGACGGGTCATCATGTATGCGGATACGATAACAGACTCTATGAGAATAGCTATAGACGAGACTATGCGCCGCCGGAGCATGCAGCAGAAGTATAACGAAGAACATGGAATCACTCCTACTACTATTAAAAAGGCTGTACGGGATCTGATCAGTATTTCTAAAGAAGTAGCAGAGACGGAAGACAAGATGATGAAAGATCCGGAATCTATGAGCAGAAAAGAACTGGAAAAGCTGATTAAAAATGTTGAAAAACAGATGAAATCCGCAGCGGCGGATCTGAACTTTGAGATGGCGGCAGAGCTCCGTGACAAGATGATTGAATTAAAGAAAAATCTGGAAGAACTGGATGACTAGGTTTTCGGGAGATAAATAACAGCAGGCAGAGATATTTTGATGTTCCTTTTAGAATGGCAAAGATATCTCTGCTTTTCTGTGTTATAAAAAGGCTTACATTTTGAATAAAAAAGCTTGAAAATTTTTAGATAAAAATACAAAGAAATCTCTTGACAAATATTTTAGAGGGTGCTATCTTAAAAGCATAGATGTTAGCACTCCACTAAAACGAGTGCTAACAACCTAAAGAAAGGAGCGGGAGACAGAATGGAAAATGAGTTAGACGAAAGAAAACGAAAAATTCTGAAAGCCATTATCCAGACATATTTGGAAACCGGAGAGCCTGTAGGTTCCAGAACAATTTCTAAATATACAGATTTGAATCTCAGCTCCGCAACAATCCGCAACGAAATGTCTGATCTTGAGGATCTGGGATATATTATCCAGCCTTATACATCAGCAGGGCGGATTCCTTCTGATCTTGGCTATCGTCTCTATGTGGATGAGCTGATGAAAGAGAAGGACAAAGAAGTAGCTGAAATTAAAGACCTGATGATTGAAAAAACCGACAAAATGGAAAAGGTATTAAAACAGGTGGTAAAGATCCTTGCTTCGAATACGAATTATGCTACCATGATCACAGGTCCTACTTATCATCGGAATAAACTGAAATTTATTCAGTTATCCAGAGTTACAGAAGTCCAGCTTCTTGCTGTGGTAGTGGTGGAAGGTAATATTGTAAAGAACCACATTATTGAACTTCATGAGCCGATGGATGAGGAGACAGTGCTGAGACTGAATCTGCTGCTGAATACACAGCTGAATGGCCTGACTATTGAAGAAATCAATCTGGCTATGATATCTAGGATGAAGGAACAGGCGGGGATCCATAGCGAGGTGATCAGCAGTGTTATTGATGCAGTGGCTCAGGCCATAGCTGTGGATGATCAGGAAATGGAGATCTATACCAGCGGCGCCACAAACATTTTTAAGTATCCGGAGCTTGCAGATACTTCCAAGGCCAGTGAACTGATTTCGGCATTTGAAGAGAAAGACACTCTGGCGGAACTTGTGAAGGACACTATGGATCATGAAAGCAGCAATGAGAATACCGGCATTCAGGTTTATATTGGAAATGAAAGTCCGGTAAAGACTATGAAAGACTGCAGTGTAGTAACCGCCACCTATGATCTGGGAGGCGGTATGCAGGGGACCATCGGGATCATAGGTCCTAAGCGGATGGATTACGAAAATGTAATGGATAATCTGAAAACTTTAAAGAGTCAGTTGGACAATATATTTAAGAAGAAAACGTAGAAAGGTGGTAAGAATTCGTGGCAGAAGAAAAGAGAGAATTCAATCCCATAGACGAAGAAACAGTTTCTGAGGGTCAGGCGGAAGAAATCATAAAAGAGGATGATGAAAAAGCAGCCGAAGAAGCTGGAGAGGAAGAAATCAAAAAAGAAGCTGAGGAAGAAGACGCTTCCGGAGCTGAAGAACAAGATGAACAGAAGGAACCGGAGAAAAAAGGCTTTTTCAAGAAGAAAAAAGACAAAAAAGATGAAAAAATAGAAGAACTTACCGATATGGTAAAAAGACAGATGGCGGAGTTTGATAATTACCGGAAACGTACAGAGAAGGAAAAAGCTTCTATGTATGAGATAGGAGCCAGAGAAGTGATCGAAAAGATTCTTCCTATTGTAGACAATTTCGAAAGAGGTCTGGCAGCGGTTCCGGAAGAAGAGAAGGAAACTCCTTTTGTAGACGGAATGAACAAGATTTACCGTCAGCTCCTTTCTGTTTTTGAAGGAATGGGAGTTAAAGCTATCGAATCTGTAGGTCAGGAATTCAATCCGGACTACCATAATGCAGTGATGCATGTGGAAGATGAAGAAGCCGGAGAGAATGTAGTGGTGGAAGAGTTCCAGAAAGGTTATACCTACAAGGACACAGTGATCCGCCACAGCATGGTGAAGGTTGCCAATTAAGACAGGAGCCGGAACCATAACCAATTTTATATCCAGGAGAGATCCGGAAGGATTTTATCTTATAAACAGCCAATAATAACTAACAATAGAAATGATTCAAGGAGGAGTTTATCATGAGCAAGATCATAGGTATTGACTTAGGTACTACAAACAGCTGTGTAGCCGTTATGGAAGGCGGACAGCCGACAGTTATCCCAAATGCAGAAGGTGCAAGAACAACACCATCTGTTGTAGCTTTTACAAAATCAGGAGAAAGACTTGTAGGTGAGCCTGCAAAACGTCAGGCTGTTACTAACGCTGACAAGACAATTTCCTCTATTAAGAGACATATGGGTACAGATTACAGAGTAGCCATTGATGAGAAGAAATATTCTCCTCAGGAAATTTCTGCAATGATTCTTCAGAAAATGAAGGCAGATGCTGAGAACTATCTGGGCGAGAAAGTTACAGAAGCTGTTATCACAGTTCCGGCTTATTTCAACGATGCACAGCGTCAGGCTACCAAAGACGCAGGTAAGATCGCAGGCCTGGAAGTAAAACGTATCATCAACGAGCCTACCGCAGCGGCGCTGGCTTATGGACTGGACAATGAGAAAGAGCAGAAGATCATGGTATACGACTTAGGCGGCGGTACCTTTGATGTTTCCATCATTGAAATTGGAGACGGCGTTATCGAAGTTCTGTCTACAGCAGGTAATAATCACCTGGGCGGCGATGACTTTGACCAGAAGGTTGCTGACTATATGATTTCTGAATTCAAGAAGAAAGAAGGGGTTGACCTTTCTACAGACAAGATGGCTATGCAGCGTATCAAAGAAGCAGCAGAAAAAGCGAAAAAAGAGCTGTCTTCCGCTACAACTACAAACATCAACCTGCCGTTTATCAGTATGAACGCCAACGGACCTCTTCACTTTGATATGGATCTGACAAGAGCAAAATTCGATGAACTGACACATGATCTGGTAGAGAAAACAGCAGAACCTGTAAGACGTGCCCTTTCTGATGCCGGACTGAGCGCTTCTGAATTAGGCCAGGTATTGCTGGTAGGTGGTTCTACCCGTGTTCCTGCTGTCCAGGATAAGGTAAAACAGTTGACAGGCAAAGAGCCGAGTAAGACTCTGAACCCGGATGAATGTGTGGCTCTGGGCGCTGCCGTACAGGGCGGTAAACTGGCTGGAGATGCAGGCGCAGGGGATATCCTTCTTCTGGATGTTACTCCGCTGTCACTGTCTATCGAGACCATGGGAGGTATCGCTACCAGACTGATCGAGAGAAATACAACTATTCCTACAAAGAAGAGCCAGATCTTCTCCACAGCAGCGGATAATCAGACTGCCGTTGATATCAACGTAGTACAGGGTGAGAGACAGTTTGCGAGAGACAATAAGTCCCTTGGACAGTTCCGTCTGGATGGAATCCCGCCAGCAAGAAGAGGGGTTCCTCAGATCGAAGTTACCTTTGATATTGATGCAAACGGTATTGTTAACGTTTCTGCAAAAGACCTGGGAACAGGAAAAGAGCAGCATATCACGATCACAGCAGGCTCTAACATGTCCGATGACGAGATCAACAAGGCTGTAAGAGAAGCTGCTGAGTATGAGGCACAGGATAAGAAACGTAAAGAGGCTGTTGATACAAAAAATGATGCAGATGCTATGGTATTCCAGACAGAGAAAGCCATGGAAGAAGCAGGGGACAAGATTGACGCCAATGACAAGACTGCTGTTGAGGCTGATCTGAATGCTTTGAAAGAGACTCTGGCAAAATGTTCTAACACAGACGAGATCACAGACGCTCAGGTTGAAGAACTGAAAGCCGGCAAAGAGAAACTGATGCAGAGTGCTCAGAAATTGTTTGCAAAGATGTATGAGCAAGCACAGAATGCTCAGCAGGCAGGACCAAATCCTGGAGCAAATACAGGCTCTCAGGACAGCGGAAATGAAGCATACGGCGACGACGTGGTAGACGGAGACTATAGAGAAGTTTAATCCGGGACATAAAAAGCAATAGAAAAGCATGGGGTGTTTTCGGGCATCCCATGCTTGTGTGTAGAAAGGGAAAAGACCAATGGCAGATAAAAGAGATTACTATGAAGTCCTGGGCGTGGACCGGGGTGCAGACGAGTCTGCAATAAAAAGTGCCTACCGTAAGCTTGCTAAAAAGTATCATCCGGATGTGAATCCAGGAGATAAAGAGGCTGAGAAAAAGTTTAAAGAGGCTACAGAGGCATACAGTGTATTAAGCGACCCCCAGAAAAGACGACAGTATGACCAGTTCGGCCATGCGGCCTTTGAACAGGGAGGCGGCGGTGCCGGAGGCTTTGACGGTTTTGGCGGTTTCGGAGGCTTCAGCGGCGGAGATATGGGTGATATTTTCGGCGATATTTTCGGCGATTTGTTCGGCGGAGGAAGACGGAGACCCAATAATGGCCCTATGAAGGGTGCCAATGTCCATGCTTCTGTTCGGATCACCTTTGAAGAGGCAGTGTTTGGCTGCGAAAAAGAACTGGATCTTACTTTAAAAGATGTCTGCGAGACTTGTCACGGTACCGGGGCAAAACCAGGTACTTCGCCGGAGACCTGTTCTAAATGTCACGGAACCGGTCAGGTAGTGTATACCCAGCAGTCCATGTTTGGAACTATTCAGAATGTCCAGACTTGTCCGGACTGCCATGGAACTGGAAAAGTGATCAAAGACAAATGTCCGGATTGCCGGGGAACCGGATTTATTTCCAACCGCAAGAAGATTAAAGTAACCATACCGGCAGGTATTGATAACGGACAGAGTATTCGTATCCGGGAAAAAGGCGAGCCGGGAACCAATGGAGGACCAAGAGGTGATCTGATGGTGGAAGTAGTGGTTGCACGCCATCCGATTTTCCAGAGACAAGATATGAACATATTTTCCACGGCGCCGATCACCTTCGCCCAGGCGGCTCTGGGAGGCGAAGTGCGGATCAGCACAGTTGATGGTGACGTAATGTATGATATTAAACCAGGAACCCAGACAGATACGAAAGTACGCCTGAAAGGGAAAGGCGTGCCTTCCCTGAGAAATAAAAATGTCAGAGGAGACCATTATGTGACCTTGGTGGTACAGGTGCCTACAAAGTTAAACGAAGAAGCAAAAGAAGCTTTGCGTAAGTTTGATGAAGCCTGTGGGAACCGCCCTCCAAGCGGAGAAAAAAAGAAAAAATTTGGCGAAAAGCTAAAAGATATTTTTGAAGGCTAATAGAAAAAGGCTGTTGGATTAAACACAAGTCAGAATATATAGACATTCTTGGCTTCGGTTTAGTGCGGCAGCCCTTTTTTGTATTGCAATTTGATTTTTTTTCTTCTATAATAGCATATGTCTGTTTATGCCTTTTGGCCTAAACCGCAAAAGAAGAAAGATGAGAAAAGGAAGAGCGGAAAATGAGCAGTTTGGTAGTGCTGGAGCAAATGGTGATGATTTTTATTTTGATCCTCACTGGTTTTGTGCTGTATAAAAAAAATAGGATATCTGACAGCGCTTCCAAAGATCTGTCTGCCCTGGTAGTAAATGTTTGCTCCCCGGGACTGATTATTGTGAGTATGTTCAATGACCTTTCTCAGATTCCCAGAGAGAATGTGATTTTTGTAGGAATCATTGGCATTATTTTTTATCTCTTTCTTATTTTTTTCGGATATTTTCTCGTATGGGTCCTGAAAATGCCTGAGCATTTAAAAAACGCATATGTTCTTATGACTGTTTTCGGAAATACAGGATTTATCGGAATACCTGTTGCTCTGGCAATTATCGGGCCGGAATCTATGGTATATGTAATTGTCTTCAATTTCCTGTTTAATCTCACTATTTTTACTTTTGGCATCATGCTGCTGAAAAAGGGCAGCAAAGGAAAAAAACGATCCTGGAAGGACTATCTGAACCCGGGGCTGATCGCTTGTATCGCAGCGTTTTTCATTTACTGGTTTCAAATTGAACTGCCGGAAGAAATTGAAACTCTTGCGGGATATTATGGCAATGCCTGTACACTGTTGTCTATGATCGTTATAGGAATATCTCTTGCAGGGATGAGGCTTGGAGATATGATGAAGAATAGAAAGCTTCTGGCTTTTGTTGCCATTCGCTTTATTGCCTTTCCGATTATCCTGGCTCTGGTCCTGAAGCCGGTGCTGGCAGATCTGCTGATCCGGGAGGTGGTAATCCTTATGGCGGCGCTTCCTGTAGGAAATTTCCCGGCCATGCTCTGCGAACAGTATGGAAAAGATCCAAAACCTATTGCAGAGGGAATTGTAGTGACGTCTGTTTTATCAGTGTTTACCATTACATTGACTTTTATGCTGGTGTAATGAATGAGAGGATATAAAAGAAAGGAATAAAAGCCGCTTTTAAAACGGCAGGGTGGATTATATGAAATGGAAAAAATTTAAGATTAAGACTAAGACAGAGGCGGAGGATATCATTATCAGTACCCTTTATGACATAGGCCTGGAAGGGGCGCAGATTGAAGATAATGTGCCTCTTACTGCTCTTGAAAAGGAGCAGATGTTTGTAGATATCCTTCCACAGATAGGAGAGGATGACGGTACGGCTTATCTCAGTTTTTTTGTAGAAGAGACAGAGGACGGGGAACTTCTGGTGAATGGGGGGAAAGTTACAGAAGCTCATGTGCTGGAGATGGTAAGACAGGAGCTTGAGAGCCTAAAAGAATTTCTGGACATCGGAGAAGGCAGCATCACAGTAGACGAAACCGAAGACATTGACTGGATCAATAACTGGAAACAGTATTTTAAACAGTTCTATGTAGATGATATTCTGATCATTCCATCCTGGGAAGAAGTTAAGGAAGAAGACAAAGACCGGATGATCATCCATATCGACCCGGGAACCGCATTTGGAACAGGAATGCATGAGACGACCCAGCTGTGCATCCGTCAGCTGAAAAAATATGTGACAAAAGATACAGTCCTGCTGGATGTGGGAACAGGCAGTGGGATCCTTTCTATTGTAGCTTTGAAACTGGGAGCCGCTCATGCAGTGGGAACAGATCTGGATCCCTGCGCAGTGCCGGCAGTGGAAGAAAATAAAGAAGCAAATCAGATACCCGATAAAGATTTTGACATGATGATCGGGAATATTATTAATGATAAGGAGATCCAGGACGCTGTGGGATATGAAAAGTATGATATTGTAGCGGCCAATATCCTGGCAGATGTACTGGTGCCTCTGACTCCGGTGATCGTTCATCAGATGAAAAAGGGAGGAATCTATATTACTTCCGGTATCCTGGATGTAAAGGAATCTGTAGTGACAGAGGCTGTAGAAAAAGCCGGACTGGAAGTACTGGAAGTTACCCGCCAGGGAGAATGGGTATCTGTGACAGCCAGAAAGAATTAAGGTGGAAACATGTATCGTTTTTTTGCAGATCCTGCCCGGATAGGAGAGAAACAGATTTCTATTACCGGCAGTGACGTTAACCATATTAAAAACGTTCTCCGCATGCGTCAGGGGGAAGAAATCTTGATCAGTGACGGGGATAAGAAAGAATATACCTGCTACATTGAAGAACTCCGGGAAGATGAAGTCCTGGCCCATATTATGTATGTTCAGGAAGCAGGATATGAACTGCCTTCCAGGCTTTATCTCTTTCAGGGACTTCCCAAGGGCGACAAGATGGAGCTGATCATACAGAAGGCGGTGGAGCTGGGAGTCCATCAGGTGATCCCGGTGGCCTCAAAAAGAGCAGTGGTAAAGCTGGATAAGAAGAAAGAAGAAAAGAAAAGGGCCAGATGGCAGGCTATAGCGGAAAGCGCGGCTAAACAGTCTAAGCGTATGTATGTGCCTGAAATAAAACAGGTTATGACTTTTCAGGAGGCTGTACGGTACGGGTCAGAACTGGATGTGGTGCTCCTGCCTTATGAGCTTGCCAAAGATATGGAGCATACCAGAGAAATCCTGGGAAAGATCAGCAGAGGACAGTCTGTGGGGATTTTTATCGGACCAGAGGGCGGATTTGAGGAGGAAGAAGTAGAACAGGCGGTTTCTGGAACAGCGGCTCAGGTGATTACTTTAGGGAAACGGATACTAAGGACAGAGACAGCGGGTCTTGCAGTGCTGTCTGTTTTGATGTTTGCATTGGAGGAATAGAGGATGGAAGCATATCTGGACAATTCTGCCACTACCAGATGCTATGAAGAAGTGAGAGATATTGTGGTAAAGACCATGATGGAAAATTATGGAAATCCTTCGTCTATGCATTTAAAGGGCGTGGAAGCGGAGAAATATGTGAAAGAGGCAGCCAGGGAGATCGCCAGGACCCTGAAGGTTCAGGAGAAAGAGATTTACTTTACTTCCGGCGGCACAGAGTCAGACAACTGGGCGCTGATAGGCACGGCTATGGCAAACCAGAGAAAGGGGAAGCATATTATCACAACGGTTTTTGAACATGCGGCCATATCGGCTCCGGCGGCCTGGCTGGAGGATCAGGGCTTTGAGGTGACCAGGGTTCCTGTGGACAGCCGGGGGAACCTGTCTATGGAAGAACTGGCTGCCGCAATACGAGAGGATACGATCCTGGTATCTGCAATGTATGTGAATAACGAATTAGGAGCTGTGCTTCCTGTGGAGGAAATAGGCGCTCTTATTAAGGAGAAAAATCCGGATACTCTATTTCATGCAGACGCCATTCAGGCTTACGGCAAATACAGGATCTTTCCGAAGAAAATGAAGATCGACCTTCTTTCCGTGAGCAGTCATAAGATTCATGGGCCGAAAGGCGCCGGATTCCTGTATATCGGAGAAAAGGTGAAGATCCATCCTTTGATCCTGGGCGGCGGCCAGCAGAAAGGCATGCGTTCAGGCACAGATAATGTGCCGGGCATTGCGGGAATGGGAGAAGCTGCCAGGATCATATATGAACATCTGGAGGAAAATACTTCTCGTATGAGGAAGTTAAAGGAATACTTCAGAGGAGAGCTTGAAAAAATCGACAATGTGGAAATCAACGGACCAGTGGCAGGGGAAGGAGCCCCCCATATCTTAAACGCCAGTTTCCTGGGAGTGAGGAGCGAGGTGCTTCTCCATGCTCTGGAAGACCAGGGGATCTATGTTTCTGCAGGCAGCGCCTGCTCCAGCCATAAAAGGACAGGAAGCCCTTCCCTGGGAGCTATAGGCCTGAGTCCGGAGAGAAAAGAATCGGCAGTCCGTTTCAGCTTCAGTGAGTTTACCACCAAAGAAGAACTGGATTATACCCTGGAAACTCTGAAAAGTCTTCTACCCATGCTGAGGAGATATGCGAGAAGGTAGCGGCAGGACTGAACGGATACAGAAAATAAAAGGAGAGAATTTTGTATGTATAAGGCTTTTTTGATCAAGTATGCAGAAATTGCCATTAAGGGGAAAAACCGTTATATTTTTGAAGATGCTCTGGTACAGCAGATTAAACATCAGCTGAGAAACGTAGAAGGCACGTTCAAGGTGGTAAAAGAAATGGGGCGTATTTTTGTATATCCTCAGGATGAATTTGATTATGAGGAAGCAGTAGAAGCCCTGAAAAGAGTTTTCGGAATATATGGTATCTGTCCTGCAGTAGTTCTGGAGGACCAGGGATTCCAGCAGCTTTCCAAAGATGTGGCGGATTATGTGAAAAAAGTCTATGGAGAGAAAGCTCTGACCTTTAAAGTCAATACAAGAAGAAATAAGAAAAGCTATCCCATGCAGTCTATGGAGGTCAGCAGCGAGCTGGGAGGAGTGATCCTGGATGCGTGTCCGAATATGAAGGTGGACGTTCATAATCCCCAGGTAACGGTAAATGTAGAGATTCGGAATAAGATTTACCTTTATTCTGAGAATATCCCGGGACCGGGAGGCATGCCTTTGGGAACGAACGGAAGCGCTATGCTCCTGCTGTCCGGGGGAATCGACAGCCCGGTAGCTGGTTATATGATTGCCAAAAGAGGAGTGACCATTGACGCCGTCTATTTTCATGCGCCGCCATATACCAGCGAAAGAGCAAAGCAGAAGGTCATTGATCTGGCAAAGCTGGTATCCAGATACGCAGGCCCTATCCGGCTTCATATTGTGAATTTTACGGATATCCAGCTTTATATTTATGATAAGTGTCCTCATGAAGAACTTACCATTATCATGCGCCGGTATATGATGAAGATTGCCGAAGAATTTGCGAAAAAAGACCAGTGTCTGGCTCTGGTGACAGGGGAGAGTATTGGTCAGGTGGCCAGTCAGACTATCCATAGTCTTGCAGCTACTAATGAGGTCTGCACCATGCCGGTCTTCCGTCCGCTTATCGGATTTGACAAACAGGAGATTGTAGACGTGGCGTTAAAGATACAAACCTATGATACCTCTATTCTGCCATATGAGGACTGCTGTACGATTTTTGTGGCAAAACATCCTGTGACAAAGCCTAATATCCAGGTAATCAAAAAATCTGAAGAACGGCTGCAGGAGAAAATTGATGATATGTTAAAAGAAGCGGTAGAATCTGCAGAAACTGTGATCTGTGAAGGGTAATTGCTAAAAAGGCTGCCCCTTCACGGAGCAGCCTTTTATAAGCTTTGATTATACTAAGTATGGTTTTAAAGTCTCTAAGATCTTATCCAGAGCTGCATCTGATGCATGAATATTTAAGTCGATAGGTTTAGATAAATCTAAAGAAAAAATACCCATGATGGACTTAGCATCGATTACATATCTACCGGAAACTAAATCAAAATCATAATCAAATTTTGTAATGTCATTTACAAAAGATTTAACTTTGTCGATAGAGTTCAGTGAAATTTTAACTGTTTTCATTGGAAAAATCCTCCCTTACCTCATTTTTAGTAATTGCATTTTACAAGGATTATGTTACCGTTATTGGCAGAAAAAGTCAATATGAAAAAGGGAAAAATAAAACACAAAGAATCTGGTGACAATTCGTCAAAACGCTTAATACATGGAGTGAATAAGAATGGTGAATAATAAAAAAAGAGTAGCATTGCACAATTTAGGATGCAAGGTAAATGCCTATGAGATGGAGGCTATGGAGCAGGAACTGGCAGATGCCGGGTATGAGATTGTTCCTTTTGAGCCGGGCGCGGATGTGTATATTATCAATACCTGTACCGTGACAAACATTGCAGACCGAAAGTCCAGACAAATGCTTCATAAAGCCCGGAAAATGAATCCGGAGGCTATTGTGATTGCTGCGGGATGTTATGTCCAGGCTCAGAAAAACGAAAATGAGATAGACAACGCTATAGATATTGTACTTGGCAATAACAGGAAACAGGAACTGATAAATATATTAGAAAATTACAGGCGCGATCAGGGGCAGAAAAAAATATTGAAAGATCTGGAAAAGCCTGTGGAATATGAGAATATGACTCTGTCTGCTCCGGCAGAACATACCAGGGCCTATTTAAAGGTGCAGGACGGATGTGATCAGTTCTGCAGCTATTGTATTATTCCGTATGTCAGAGGAAGAGTGAGGAGCAGAAAGAAAGAAGAAGTCCTGAATGAAGTAAACAGACTGACAGAGAACGGATATCAGGAATTTGTTCTGACAGGTATTCATTTAAGCTCTTATGGGAAAGATATAGGAGAAAGCCTGCTGGGACTTATAGAAGCGGTACATCAGGCAGAAGGAGTGAAAAGGATCCGCCTGGGATCCCTGGAGCCCAGAATCGTTACAGAGGAATTTGGAAAAGCTCTGGGGAGTATGACGAAAATCTGTCCTCACTTCCACCTGTCGCTTCAGAGCGGATGCGATGAGACCCTGAAAAGGATGAATCGGAAATATACCGGAGAAGAATATATGGAAGGATGCAGGATCCTTAGAAAATATTTCAAAGATCCGGCTATTACCACAGATGTGATCGTGGGATTCCCACAGGAGACAGAGGAAGAATTTGAAAAGTCCAGGAAATTTATTGAACAGGCGGACTTCTATGAGACCCATATATTTAAATATTCCCGGAGAAAAGGAACAAGAGCGGACCGCATGGAAGGGCAGATTCCGGAAAAAGTAAAGGGGGAGAGAAGTCATGCTCTGATTCAGATCGGAAAAGTGCATCAAAGAAATTATATGGAAAGATTTCTGGGGAGGGAAGTAGAAATCCTTTTTGAGGAAACCATGGAGCTTGACGGAAAAACCTATTGGACAGGGTATACCAGGGAATATATGAAGACCGCGGTAAAAAGCGGAGAAACTCTGGAAAATGTTATAAGAACAGGCACTGTGACAGGATTTCTCCAGGATGACATTCTTATTTGCACAATATAATAGTTGAATTTCCGGAAAAGATATATTAGAATAAAAGTATAGTTGCAGTTGTATGTCCTTTTTTCAAATCCCAGAGGGCTATAGCAGATTAGAACGAATTTATAGATAAGGGCGTGAATTAAAAATGGCAAATTTAGAGAATACACAATATTTTAACGTGAAATCAGACCCGGAAGTTAGAGTCAAAGAAGTTCTGGATTTGGTATATAATGCAATGTCAGAAAAAGGGTACAATCCGGTAAATCAGATCGTGGGATATATTATGTCAGGAGATCCTACCTATATTACCAGCCATAAGGGAGCCAGAAGTACCATCATGAAAGTAGAAAGAGATGAGCTGGTGGAAGAATTGCTGAAAGAATACATTAAGAATAAATCCTGGAAGCATGATTAAGCCCATGAGGATAATGGGACTGGATTATGGCTCTAAGACCATAGGGGTGGCTGTCAGTGATCCCATGGGGCTGACGGCCCAGGGCATAGAGACCATTACAAGAGAAGAGGAAAATAAGCTTAGAAAATCTCTCCGCAGAATCGAGGAGCTGGTAGAACAATACCAGGTGGAGGAGATTGTTCTTGGCTTTCCTAAAAATATGAATAATACCATAGGGGAACGGGCGGAAAAATCGCTGCAGCTAAAAGAGACCCTGGAACGCAGACTGGGATTGCCCGTTATTATGTGGGATGAAAGACTTACTACCGTAGAAGCGGACCGCACACTGATAGAGGCCGGCGTACGAAGAGAGAACAGAAAAAAATATGTGGATATGATAGCTGCTGTATTTATACTGCAGGGCTATTTGGATGCAAAAGCAAACCCGGACACCGTTTGATTTCAGCCTGAACTGTAAAGAGGCAGGTTTAGGGTGAGACCAGCGCGTTTCCGGGTTATGTGTATGCCTGAAAAACAAAAAGAAAGGACGAAAATATGGAAACAGTAGTATTTGATGGAGAAGACGGATCAGAATTAGAATTTGGGATTTTGGAACAGACCAGAGTAGGAGGGACTAATTACCTTTTGGTCGTTGATCCAGATGAGACAGAAAATGAAAATGGAAGCGCGGCGTATATTTTAAAAGACATTTCAGAAGACGGCGATAAAGACGGCTGCTATGTATTCGTAGAAGATGATACAGAATATGATGCGGTTTACAAAGTCTTTGCAGCCATGTTAGAGGACATTGAATTTGAATGAGCCGGGACCGGACGGAGCAGGGTGGAAACCATGCTGTCAGACGGAATCTGCGGCATTATGAAAAATCGGAACGGAAATTATTTGGAGGAAGAACATTGAAAAAAAATCATAATGGAAAATTAAAGATCATTCCTTTGGGCGGACTGGAACAGATAGGAATGAATATTACGGCTTTTGAGTATGAAGATAGTATCGTGGTAGTGGACTGCGGCCTTTCATTCCCGGAAAATGATATGCTGGGAATCGACCTGGTCATTCCCGATGTGACATATCTTAAAGAAAATATTGAAAAGGTAAAGGGGTTTGTGATCACCCACGGACATGAAGATCATATCGGGGCGCTGCCCTATGTTTTAAAGGAAGTAAATGTTCCCATCTATGCCACAAAGCTGACAGTGGGACTTATTGACAATAAATTAAAAGAACATAATCTGCTCAGGACTACAAAAAGAAAGGTGATAAAACACGGACAGTCCATTAATCTGGGCTGTTTCAGGATTGAATTTATCAAGACCAACCACAGTATTCAGGACGCGTCTGCTCTGGCTATCTATTCTCCGGCGGGCACAGTAATTCATACTGGAGACTTTAAAGTGGATTATACTCCTGTATTCGGGGATGCCATTGACCTGCAGAGATTTGCAGAGATCGGAAAGAAAGGTGTCCTGGCTTTGATGTGTGACAGTACTAATGCGGAAAGAAAGGGCTTTACCATGTCTGAACGCACTGTGGGCAGGACGTTTGATAATATTTTTTCCGAGCATCGGAATACCAGGATCATTATTGCAACCTTTGCGTCTAATGTAGACAGGGTGCAGCAGATCATCAATTCGGCCTATAAATACGGAAGAAAAGTAGCGGTAGAGGGACGGAGCATGGTAAATGTGATCGGTACTGCCGCAGAACTGGGGTACCTTCAGATACCGGACAAGACTCTGGTAGAGATCGACCAGATTAAGAATTACCCGGATGACAAAGTGGTCCTTATCACTACAGGAAGTCAGGGAGAGTCTATGGCGGCTCTTTCCCGTATGGCGGCCAATATTCACAAGAAGGTTACGATCAAGCCTAATGACACCATCATTTTCAGCTCCAATCCAATTCCTGGAAATGAGAAAGCTGTATCCAAGGTGATCAACGAACTGAGCAGAAAGGGCGCAGATGTTATCTTCCAGGACGCTCATGTCTCAGGACATGCCTGCCAGGAAGAAATTAAACTGATCTATTCTTTAGTTAAGCCCAAGTACGCGATTCCGGTACATGGAGAGTACCGGCATCTGAAAGCCCAGGCAGGTGTGGCAAAAGAACTGGGGATCCCAAAAGAGAATATTTTTATTCTCTCTTCCGGAAACGTCCTGGAGCTTAATGAACAGGAGCCGGCCAGAGTAACAGGAAACGTCCGCACAGGAGCCATACTTGTAGATGGCCTTGGCGTGGGAGATGTTGGAAACATCGTTTTAAGAGACCGTCAGCATCTTGCAGAGGACGGCATTATGATCGTGGTCCTTACCCTGGAGAAGCACAGCGGCAATCTGCTGGCAGGCCCTGACATTGTATCAAGAGGTTTTGTATATGTAAGAGAGTCGGAAGATCTGATGGATGAAGCCCGGATCGTGGTGGAAGACGCTATCGATGTGTGCCTGGATAAACATATTACAGACTGGGGAAAGATTAAAAACATCATAAAAGATTCCCTGGGTGATTTCCTGTGGAAACGTACAAAGAGAAATCCTATGATCCTGCCGATTATTATGGAGGCGTAGAGAATGAGCTTTATTGATACCTGCACAGATATGCTGATCACTGCAATAAAAAACGGCAGCGTATATAAGCAG
Organism: Candidatus Blautia merdipullorum; assembly: GCA_019118685.1. Classification (GTDB taxonomy): domain Bacteria; phylum Bacillota; class Clostridia; order Lachnospirales; family Lachnospiraceae; genus Blautia; species Blautia merdipullorum. The sequence goes on along the minus strand of DWYL01000299.1, from coordinate 26,678 downwards.
TACTGTGCGGCCCTTGACGCAGTGAATAAAATTCCGGGCCTGAAAGAACAGGTGGATGATCTGCGCCGTATGAATTACAGGGCCCAGAATGAGTATGAGGACAAAAATCTATATGAGGTTATTGATGATTTAGATGAAAAAATGGAAGAACTGTGCAAAATCGAAGAAGTAAATCAGTTTCTTGAAGCGGAGCTGGCATTATGCAAACAGCTTCAGGGAATCAGTACAGCTATTCATCAGGGGATTAATCTGGATGTTCCGGAATTATCATAAACCAAGGAGAACATTATGGGAGAACAAGTCAGGAAACAGAAAAGATCATCCATAATAGCCGGAGGTTTTTTCCGTTTTGCCGTCTATCTTATTGTGGCAGCTGTTGTGATCTATATAGGCAAAACAGCTTATGATTTCGGATATAATATTTTTTATCAGCAGCCTATGGACTCAGAAGAAGAGGGCAGAGACGTTACTGTGGCAGTAGAAGAAGGAGATTCTGTATATCAGATAGGCAGAACCCTGGAAAGCAGGGGGCTAATCCAGGATGCAAAGGTATTTGTTGTCCAGGAAAAACTTTCTAATTACAGCGGAAAACTGCAGCCGGGGACATACATTTTAAATACCAGTATGACTCCGGACGAGATCATGGAGATCCTGGCAAAGGAAAATGTGGCCGGCCAGCCTGATCAGACCCAGGACGGGGAAACTGAACAGGCAGGCAGCTCGGAGCTTCAGGAAGGATCGGACGCATCTGGGGAAGCGGAACAGGGAGGCGCCGAAGAGTGATAGTAAATGAACGGCTGGTGACATATATAAACTCTCTGGACAGAGGAAATACTCCTTTTCTTAATCAACTGGAGATGGATGCCCTGAAAAATCAGGTGCCGATCATCCGCAGGGAGACTCAGAGTCTGCTGAAAGTACTGCTGAGGATCAAGACACCGTCCAGGATCCTTGAAGTGGGAACTGCAGTAGGATTTTCGGCTCTTTTGATGAGCACCTATGGTCCTGAAAACTGCAGGATAACCACCATTGAAAACTACGATAAAAGGATCCCGATCGCCAGGGAAAACTTTAAAAAGGCAGGAAAAGAAGAACAGATTACTCTTTTGGAAGGAGATGCCAGGGAAATCTTGAAAACTCTGGAAGAACCTTTTGACTTTATCTTTATGGATGCGGCGAAAGGGCAGTATATCCATTTTCTTCCGGATATTTTGCGTCTCCTTTCCAGAGGAGGGATACTGATCTCCGATAATGTCCTTCAGGATGGAGATATTATAGAGTCCCATTTTGCTGTGGAAAGAAGAAACCGGACGATTTATAAGCGTATGAGAGAATATCTCAGTGCTTTAAAAAACAGTGATGTTCTGGAGACTTCTATACTTCCGCTGGGAGATGGAGTTGCGTTAAGTGTGAAAAAATAGCAGGAGGAGAGACATGAGAAAAAAACCGGAATTGCTGATTCCCGCAAGCAGTCTGGAAGTTCTGAAGATTGCAGTTGTCTTTGGGGCGGACGCGGTATATATCGGCGGAGAGGCTTTCGGACTTCGGGCAAAAGCCAGAAATTTTTCCATGGAAGACATGAGAGAGGGGATTGCCTTTGCTCATGAGTATGGCGTAAAGGTTTATGTTACCGCGAATATTTTGGCCCATAATAAGGATCTTCCCGGAGTGCGGGAATATTTTCAGGAATTAAAAGAGATAAAGCCGGATGCGCTGATCATTTCGGATCCGGGCATTTATATGATCGCTAAGGAGGTATGCCCGGAGATCGAGAGACATATCAGCACCCAGGCCAACAACACCAACTATGGGACCTATCTTTTCTGGTGGAACCTGGGGGCGAAACGTGTGGTAAGCGCCAGAGAACTGTCCCTGGAAGAAATCCGGGAGATACGGAGCCATATTCCCGAAGAGATGGAGATAGAAACTTTTATCCATGGAGCTATGTGTATTTCCTATTCAGGAAGATGCCTTCTTTCAAATTTCTTTACCGGAAGAGACGCCAATCAAGGCGCCTGTACCCACCCCTGCCGCTGGAAGTATTCTATTGTGGAAGAAACCAGACCCGGGGAATATATGCCGGTATATGAAAATGAAAGAGGAACGTATATTTTTAATTCCAAAGACCTGTGCATGATCGAGCATATGGAGGACATTCTTTCCAGCGGTATAGATAGTCTTAAAATCGAAGGTAGAATGAAGACAGCTCTCTATGTGGCGACTGTAGCCAGAACTTACAGAAAAGCTATAGATGACTGCCTGGAAAATCCGGAAAAATACCGGAAAAATTTGCCCTGGTATCAGGAACAGATCAGAAGCTGTACGTACCGGCAGTTTACTACGGGATTTTTTTATGGAAAACCTGATGAGACCAGTCAGATCTATGATAATAATACTTACGAAAAGGGATATACTTATCTGGGAATTGTCTGGGAAGTAAAGGATGGAGTGTGCCGGATCGAACAGAGAAATAAATTTTCCCTTGGAGAGACCATTGAGATCATGAAGCCGGATGGGCGAAATCTGAATACAACAGTGGAAAAGATCCTGAATGAAGAAGGCAATGAGCAGGAAAGCGCTCCCCATCCTCAGCAGATCCTTTATGTGACCTTAAGCCAGGCCCCGGAAACATATGATATATTGAGAAGAAAAGAAGACTAAAAATTTCAATTGTGCTTTAAACCGGATACAAAGAAAATCTGGAAATTTGTATCCGGTATGCAAATTGTTCAGAAATGTTCTCTGAGCTTGAGAAGTGCATTTTTTTCAATACGTGACACATAAGAGCGGCTGATATTCAGCCGCTTTGCTATTTCTCTCTGAGTCAGTTCCTTTTGACCATAGAGCCCGTAGCGGAGGGTGATGATTTCCTGTTCCCTGGGAGAAAGAACTTTGGGAAGGAGCTGATAGAGATAGTCGATATCCTGTTTCAGAGAATAGTTTTTTACCACATCTACCGGTTCGGTTTCAATCACATCCAGAAGACTGATCTCATTGCCTTCTTTATCTGTACCGATAGGCTCATATAGAGAAACCTCTTTGCTGGACTTTTTTCTGGACCGCAGGAGCATAAGGAGTTCATTGTCAATGCATCTGGCGGCGTAGGTAGAGAGCCGGCTTGCTTTTTGGAAGTCAAAGGTCTGGATCGCTTTGATCAGGCCGATAGTCCCTATGGAGATCAAGTCGTCTAATTCTTCCGCAGCTCCCTGATACTTTTTTACAATATGTGCAACCAGACGTAGATTTCTCTGAATCAGAATGTCTTTCGCTTCCAGGCTGCCCTGTTTGTATTCCTGAAGATAATGCCTTTCTTCTTCCGGAGTCAGGGGCTTTAGAAATGTTTTCACACGAGCATACCTCAGAGGAATTTAATTATAGTTTATGAAAGGAAAGAGGATTTAGTGCTTTTCCATTGTAAATTCCCAGATTCTATGATACACTTAACCAAAATAATTTCTTAAATTCCGGCAGTTCTGCCAAATTTCCAATGAAAAAAAGTGAAAAATGACGAAACAGGAGATTTTTGCAGCTTGCAAAACCTGGATCGGAAAAGGAGGTAATATGTACAGCAGTGTGTTGTCAACGGCCATTTCCGGAGTAGAAGGGGTGGCTGTTTTAGTAGAGGCAGATGTGAGCAATGGTCTGCCGATGTTTTCTATGGTAGGGTTTCTTTCTTCCAGAGTCCGTGAGGCCCAGGACAGGGTATGGACAGCTCTTAGAAATACGGGATTATCTTTTCCCCCAAAACGGATCACGGTAAATCTTTCTCCGGCAGATATACGGAAGGAAGGCACCAGATTTGATCTGCCTATTGCGGCGGCTCTTTTGGGAGCATTCGGATATCTGGACAAAGAAAAGCTCCAGGGCGTCTGCATGGCTGGTGAATTGGGGCTTAACGGAGAAGTGAAAGGGATCAGAGGCGTTCTTTCTATTATAGACACGGCAGAAAAGAATGGCTGCAGCTTATGTATCGTGCCTAAGAAAAATCTTCCGGAAGCCGTCAGCGCGGGAAGGATCAAAATCCTGGGAATCAGCAGCCTTAAAGAATTTCTGGAGCATGCAAAGGAGGATGACTGGGGGGCTTCGGAGCTCCCAGATTGTAAATGGAGATCGGATCAGGAAGGATATCAGGAAGATTTCTCAGAGATCCTGGGTCAGGAGACAGCAAAAAAAGCGGCTGTGACCGCAGCGGCGGGATTTCATAATATTCTTTTTATCGGTACAAAGGGAGCTGGAAAAACTATGATCGCCTTCAGGCTCCCTACAATCTTTCCCGGGCTGAACAGGGAAGAGAGCATGGAACTGTCCAGAATTTACAGTGTGGCGGGACTTTTGGATGAAAACAGGACATTGATCAAAAGGAGGCCTTTTCGCTGTCCTCATCATACGATCACGCCGAAGGCCCTGGCGGGAGGCGGCGCTTACCCTCTTCCCGGGGAAATCACCCTGGCACATAAGGGTATTTTGTTTTTGGATGAATTGCCGGAATTTTCCAGAGCATCCCTGGAGATCCTGCGCCAGCCTTTGGAACAGAGAAAGATTTATATTTCCAGAGTCCACGGAAATTATGAATTTCCTGCAGATTTTCTTCTGGCCGCAGCCATGAACCCTTGTCCCTGCGGCTATTACCCTGACAGGAACCGGTGCTCCTGCACCCACCATCAGATAGCTGCGTATTTAGGAAAGGTCAGCGGTCCTTTGCTGGATCGGTTTGACATCTGTACGGAGATGAGAGAGGTACCGGGAGAAATGTTGAAGGGACAGAAAAAGGGGAAAAGCTCAGAAGAACTGCGACGGGAAATATCCAGAGCATATGAGATACAGAAAGAAAGATATAAAGGAACAGAGATCCGTTTTAACGGACGTCTCGGAGGAAAGGATACGGAAAAATATTGTACAGCAGAAAAAGCTGCGAAAAAGCTCCTTCAGAGAGCATATGAGAAGCTTGGACTTAGTGTAAGAGGATACCATAAAATCCTGAAAACCGCCAGGACGATCGCCGATCTGGAAAACAGCGATCTGATCCTGGAGTCTCATATCAGTGAAGCCATATGCTATCGGTCATTAGATAAAAAATACTGGAAATAAAAGAAGGAAGGGGACATATCATGGAAAAAAGAGAAGGAGTATGGAAATGTGTTTATGAGGACAGTCAGTATCCGGAAAAATTAAAATTTTATGATGCTATGCCAAAAGTATTATATATTAGGGGAGAGCTGCCCCAACCGGATAAACCGGCGGTAGCTATTGTGGGGGCCAGGGCCTGCAGCAGGTACGGAGAGCAGCAGGCCTATAGATTCGGAAAAATTTTAGGAGAAAACGGGGTTCAGGTTATCAGCGGCCTGGCCCGGGGAATAGATGGATGCGCTCAGAGGGGAGCTTTAGACGGGGGAGGAAAAACGTTTGCTGTAATGGGATGCGGTGGAGACATCTGCTATCCCCCTGAACATGAGGAGCTTTACGGGCAGATAAAAGAAAGAAGAGGGGGAATCCTGTCCGAGTTTCCCGACGGGACTCCGCCCTACGGAAAGAATTTTCCAAGAAGGAACCGGATTATCAGCGGTCTGGCGGATCTGGTCCTGGTGATCGAGGCTAGGGTAAGAAGCGGTTCTCTGATTACAGCAGGGTATGCTCTGGAACAGGGAAAGACCGTTTATGCTCTTCCGGGAAGGGTGGGAGATGCTCTGAGCGAGGGCTGCAACAGACTGATCGCCGACGGGGCGGGAGTCGCCTGGGCTCCGGAAGCGCTTTTGGAAGAACTGGGGATTTCCCCTGAAATAAAGGTTAATTTCAGGCAAAATTCGAAGATAAGACTTGCAAGCCAGGAAGAAATGGTGTATAGTTGTCTGGATTTCCAACCAAAGAACATAGAAGAAATTTATGAGGAAACACATTTAGATACAAGAGTTATAGCAGAAGTTTTATTAAAATTGGAGCTTGACGGGCTGATCACAGAGCCTGTTAAGAATTACTATGCCAGAGCAGGAGGTTGACATGGCAAAATATCTGGTAATTGTGGAATCACCGGCAAAGGTAAAGACCATTAAAAAATTTCTGGGTTCAAATTATGAAGTCATGGCTTCCAATGGGCATGTCCGGGACCTGCCTAAAAGCCAGCTTGGCTTTGATGTGAAAAATGACTACGAGCCTAAGTATATAACGATCAGAGGAAAGGGAGATATCCTTGCCGCTCTGAGGAAAGCTGCAAAGAAGGCAGATAAAGTTTATCTGGCGACGGACCCTGACCGGGAAGGAGAAGCCATATCCTGGCACCTTTCTTACGCCTTAAAACTAGACAGCAAAAAAATGCGCCGGATCACCTTTAATGAGATCACGAAGAGTGCGGTAAAGGCCTCTATAAAACAGGCAAGGGACATTAATATGAATCTGGTAGATGCCCAGCAGGCCAGAAGAGTACTGGATCGTATGGTAGGATATGAGATCAGCCCCTTACTGTGGGAAAAAGTGAAGAGAGGATTAAGCGCAGGGAGGGTTCAGTCTGTTGCCCTGCGTATCATTGGGGACCGGGAAGAGGAGATCAATAATTTCATACCGGAAGAATACTGGACTCTGGACGGAGAATTTCAGGTGGAGGGAGAGAAAAAACCTCTCGTTGCCAAGTTTTACGGAAGCAAAAATAAAAAGATGACCATACATTCCAAAGAAGAGCTGGATAAGATCCTGAAGGAACTTCAGGGAGTCAGCTACAGGATCGCGGAAGTAAAGCGGGGAGAAAGAAGCAAAAAGGCGCCGATGCCATTTACCACCAGTACACTGCAGCAGGAAGCTTCCAAGGTATTGAATTTTTCTACGCAGAAAACAATGAGACTGGCTCAGCAGCTTTATGAAGGTGTAGATATCAAGGGAAGCGGAACAGTGGGTCTGATTACCTACCTGCGTACTGATTCCACCCGTATCTCAGAAGAAGCGGACCAGTCTGCAAGAGTGTATATCGCCGCACAGTATGGAGAGCAGTATGTGGCAGATGCGGAGAAAAAAAATGACAGCGGCAAGCGGATACAGGATGCCCACGAGGCTATCCGTCCTACAGATATTTCCAGACTGCCGGCACAGGTAAAGGAATCTTTATCCCGGGACCAGTTTCGCCTGTACCAGCTGATCTGGAAGCGTTTTGCCGCCAGCAGGATGCAGCAGGCAAAGTATGAGACCACTTCTGTAAAAGTCCAGGGAGGAGAATATTATTTCACAGCCTCCGCTTCAAAATTGAAATTTGATGGATTTATGGCTGTTTATACCCAGGATGATGAAGAAAAGCAGGAAAATCAGCTTTTGTCTAAAAATTTGGAAGAAGATATACAGCTCCAGCTTTTAGGACTGAAGGAACTTCAGCATTTTACACAGCCTCCGGCTCATTATACAGAGGCGGCTCTGGTAAAAACATTGGAAGAACTGGGGATCGGAAGACCAAGCACCTATGCTCCTACGATCACGACGATCATAGCCCGGAGATATGTGGCTAAAGAGAACAAAAATCTTTACATGACCGAATTAGGGGAAGTAGTAAATAACATTATGAAAAAGGCTTTTCCAAGTATTGTGGATGTACATTTTACTGCTACTATGGAACAGCTTCTGGACAGTGTGGAAGAAGGAAAGGTACAGTGGAAGACTGTTATCCGCAATTTTTATCCGGATCTGGAAGAGGCAGTGTCAAAGGCCAGAAAAGAGCTTGAGCAGGTGAAGATTGAGGATGAAATTACAGATGTGATCTGTGAACAGTGCGGAAGAAATATGGTGATAAAATACGGACCTCATGGAAAGTTTTTGGCATGTCCGGGCTTTCCGGAATGTAAGAATACCAAGCCGTATCTGGAAAAGATCGGCGTTCCCTGTCCTGTATGCGGAAAAGATGTGGTTATTAGAAGAAGCAAAAAAGGAAGGATTTACTATGGCTGTGAGAATAATCCGGAATGCGAATTTATGTCCTGGCAGAAACCTTCTAAGGAGAAGTGTCCGGTATGTCATAGTTATATGTTGGAAAAGGGTAATAAACTGGTGTGTTCAGATAAGCAATGCGGTTATGTAATGGCGAAGCCGAAAGAAAAGGCTTTGGAGGACAGCATAGCTTAGAAAATCAGAAAGAGAGTTTTCCATCAGTACGGCATCTTTGCTGTGTATTATGGAAAACTCCTTTTTAAATTTCAGCGGCCAGAAATTAAATGAAAGAAATGATGCAATAGTCTGGAAAAAGTGAAAACAATACCTGAAAAAAGAATTATTAGAAAACTGATAAAAAGACTGAAAATAGAAAAACTATACGTTGATTTCAGAATAGTTGTATGCTAAAATGAGATATATGAAACAGAAATGCCTGTTAGGCTGTCAGCTTGCAACTTGAGCTGCCTTAACAAAAACAAAGGAAAGGAGGATCGCCATGAGCGTACAATTATTAGATAAAACCAGAAAAATCAATAAATTGCTTCACAATAATCATGCATCGAAGGTTCTGTTTAATGATATTTGTGAAGTCATGGTTGAAACATTAGATTCAAACATTCTGGTTATCAGTAGGAAAGGGAAGGTTCTTGGCGTAGGTACCTGCCCAGGGGTAGAGGAAATAAATGAGCTGATCGACAGTGAGGTAGGCGGTTACATTGACAAGCTGTTAAACGAGAGACTTTTAGGAGTGCTGTCTACAAAGGAAAACGTAAATTTGGAGACGCTTGGATTTGAAAATGAGATGATCGATCATTATGTGGCAATTATCAGTCCTATTGATATCGCAGGAGAGAGACTTGGAACCCTGTTCATGTACCGCAGCGAGAGACCTTACGATATCGAGGATATTATAGTCAGCGAATATGGAACAACCGTAGTGGGACTTGAAATGATGCGTTCTGTTCACGAAGAAAATGCCGAGGAGAACAGAAAGATCCAGGTAGTAAAGTCTGCATTTAATACCTTGTCTTTTTCAGAATTGGAAGCTATTATCCACATATTTGACGAACTGGATGGAGACGAAGGGATCCTGGTTGCCAGCAAGATCGCTGACAGAGTGGGGATCACCCGTTCTGTAATCGTCAATGCACTGAGAAAATTTGAAAGCGCAGGGGTTATCGAATCACGTTCTTCCGGAATGAAGGGAACCTATATTAAGGTTTTGAACGAAGTGATCTTTGATGAACTGGAAGAAATCAAAAAACGCAAATTAGTAAAAAAATAATTACAGATAGAGAAAGGGAGTCATTCTCTGGGAAACGTCTTTTTAGAATCTCGGGAATGGCTCCCTTTATGTTTTAAGATTTATAAAAAAGATGTTAAATTTACAGAAAAATGAAAACGTGAGAAAAAACGAAAAAACAGGAGAAAACAAGAGCTAAAATTAATTTAACTGAAATATTTGGTAGTAAATCTGGTTGCGAAAAAGAAATAAATTAACTAATATATGACTATCGGTTAGCACTCGATAGAAATGAGTGCTAATAAAACAAAAGATTGTAAATTGTGTAAGGAGGAAATAGATATGAAATTAGTACCATTAGGAGACAGAGTTGTATTAAAACAATTAGAAGCAGAAGAAACAACTAAGTCAGGTATTGTACTTCCCGGTCAGGCTCAGGAAAAACCTCAGCAGGCAGAAGTTGTGGCTGTTGGCCCCGGCGGTGTTGTTGACGGCAAGGAAGTAAAGATGGAAGTTTCTGTTGGAGACCAGGTAATTTACTCCAAATATGCAGGAACAGACGTAAAACTGAACGAGGAAGAATATATCATCGTTAAACAGAGCGATATCCTGGCAGTTGTAAAATAATAGATAATAACAGATCAAAATAATAGGAGGAATGTCACCATGGCAAAGGAAATTAAATACGGAGCAGAAGCAAGATCTGCTCTGGAAGCTGGAGTTAATAAATTAGCAGATACCGTAAGAGTAACACTGGGACCAAAAGGAAGAAATGTAGTGCTGGATAAATCCTTCGGCGCCCCTCTGATCACGAACGATGGTGTTACTATCGCAAAAGAGATCGAGCTGGAAGACGGTTTTGAAAACATGGGTGCTCAGCTCATCAAAGAAGTTGCTTCTAAGACAAACGATGTAGCAGGTGATGGAACTACTACAGCTACAGTTTTAGCTCAGGCAATGGTTCATGAAGGGATGAAAAACCTGGCAGCAGGAGCAAATCCTATCATCCTTAGAAAAGGTATGAAGAAAGCAACTGAAGCGGCTGTTAATGCTATCAAAGATATGAGTAAGAATATTGAAGGCAGAGACCAGATCGCAAGAGTAGCAGCCATCTCCGCAGGAGATGACGAAGTAGGCGAAATGGTAGCTGAAGCCATGGAAAAGGTCAGCAAAGACGGCGTCATCACCATCGAAGAATCCAAGACTATGAGAACAGAGCTGGATCTGGTAGAAGGCATGCAGTTTGACCGCGGATATATTTCTGCTTATATGGCAACAGATATGGATAAGATGGAAGCAGTTCTGGAAGATCCGTATATCCTGATTACAGACAAGAAAATCTCCAATATTCAGGATATCCTGCCTCTGCTGGAACAGATCGTTAAGACTGGCGCTAAACTGCTGATCATTGCTGAGGATATCGAAGGTGAGGCACTTACCACTCTGATCGTTAATAAATTAAGAGGAACCTTCTCTGTATGTGCTGTAAAGGCTCCTGGATACGGCGACAGAAGAAAAGAAATGCTGAAAGATATCGCGATCCTTACAAACGGTACAGTTATTTCCGATGAACTTGGTCTGGAATTAAAAGACGTGACTATGGAGCAGCTTGGACGTGCAAAATCCGTAAAAGTTGAGAAAGAAAACACAGTTATCGTTGACGGTATGGGCGATAAAGAAGAGATTGCTGCAAGAGTTGCCCAGATCAAACATCAGATCGCTGAGACAACCTCTGATTTTGATAAAGAAAAATTACAGGAAAGACTTGCAAAACTGGCTGGCGGCGTAGCTGTTATCCGTGTAGGCGCAGCTACAGAGACAGAAATGAAAGAAGCGAAACTTCGTATGGAAGACGCTCTCAACGCTACAAGAGCAGCTGTTGAAGAAGGTATCATCGCAGGCGGCGGATCCGCTTATATCCATGCTTCTAAAGAAGTTGCAAAAGAAGTCGAAAAACTGGAGGGCGATGAGAAGACTGGCGCAAGAGTTGTTTTGAAAGCTCTGGAAGCTCCTCTGTATCATATTGCGGCAAACGCAGGTCTGGAAGGCTCTGTGATCATCAATAAAGTAAAAGAGTCTGAGACCGGTGTCGGTTTCGATGCTCTGAAAGAAGAGTATGTTGATATGGTAAAAGAGGGAATCCTGGATCCTGCCAAAGTTACCAGAAGCGCACTGCAGAATGCTACAAGTGTAGCAGGAACACTTCTTACAACAGAAGCAGTTGTTTCTACTATTAAAGAAGAAACACCGGCTGTACCTGCCGGCGCTCAGGGAATGATGTAATCTGGAAAGACTGAGGCGAAGATGTGATATGCTCCCTCTCAGGCAGATAAGTAATAAAATCTAAACTTGCTGCCTGGGAGGGAGCTTTTTGTTCCTTGCAACAGATTTTCTTTTGTGATACACTGATTAACAGAACATATGAAATAACAGGAGGAACGTAAGATGACAGACATGTATTCGGAGCTGCTTATAAAGAAGGAGCCTACCGGAAAAGATCAGGCATTGAAAGTTCTGATCATAGCCCTTATTGTGCTTACCGCTGCTGCCGGGTTATTTATTATCCCTCTGGCATGGGTATTGACTATTGCCCTGGGCGTGGCGGCATATTTTATCCTGCCTCTTCTTGATCTGGAATACGAGTATGTATTTGTAAACGGCGAGCTGGATATTGACAGGATCGCATCCAAGGCAAAGAGAAAGAGAATGAAAAGTTTTGACCTGGCCAAAATGGAGATCATGGCACCGATGAATTCTCACAGAATGGATTACCAGAATCATAATACAAATATGAAGGTCCTGGACTTTTCATCAGGCAATCCTCAGCATAAAATCTTTGCAATGATCATTGCGGACGACAACAGTGTTTGTAAAGTGCTTCTGGAGCCGGACAGAGAACTGATTGATAATATTGCAAGAAGCTGTCCAAGAAAGGTTTTTCTGGATTGACAGGTTTGTCGTAATTTGTTATATTACTGTACTATAAACAAATTGAAGGGAGAATGAAAATGGGTAAGATTATTGGCGAAGGCATTACTTTTGATGATGTTCTGCTGGTTCCGGCATATTCAGAAGTAATTCCGAATCAGGTGGATTTATCAACATGGCTTACAAAGAAAGTGAAATTAAACATACCGATGATGAGTGCCGGTATGGATACCGTTACTGAGCACAGAATGGCGATTGCTATGGCAAGACAGGGTGGTATCGGAATTATTCACAAAAATATGTCTATTGAAGAGCAGGCAGATGAAGTAGATAAGGTAAAACGTTCTGAGAACGGCGTCATTACAGACCCATTTTTCTTGTCTCCGGAACACACCCTGGCAGATGCCAATGATTTAATGGCAAAGTTCCGTATTTCCGGCGTACCCATCACAGAGGGAAAGAAATTGGTGGGTATTATCACAAACAGAGATTTAAAATTTGAGGAAGATTTTTCCAGGAAGATCAAGGAATGTATGACCTCCGAGGGTCTGGTCACAGCCAGAGAAGGAGTTACTCTTGAAGAGGCAAAAAAGATTCTTGCAAAATCCAGAAAAGAAAAACTCCCCATTGTAGACGAAAACTTCAACTTAAAAGGACTTATTACTATTAAAGATATTGAGAAACAGATCAAGTATCCACTGTCTGCCAAGGACGAGCTGGGAAGACTTCTTTGCGGCGCTGCCGTAGGCATCACATCCAATGTTATGGCCAGAGTAGATGCCCTGGTGAAAGCCCATGTGGATGTAGTAGTAGTGGATTCCGCTCATGGACATTCTGCCAACATTTTAAGGACTGTGCGTGAGATCAAGGACAAGTATCCGGATCTTCAGCTGATCGCAGGAAATGTGGCTACAGGAGAAGCTACAAAGGCTCTGATCGAAGCTGGAGTAGACGCTGTAAAAGTAGGTATTGGACCTGGATCTATCTGTACCACCCGTGTGGTTGCAGGTATCGGTGTGCCTCAGATCACAGCCATTATGGATTGCTATGAGGCTGCAAAAGAGTCCGGGATCCCTATTATTGCAGACGGAGGAATTAAGTATTCCGGAGATATGACCAAGGCTATAGCTGCAGGAGCCAATGTATGTATGATGGGAAGCATCTTTGCAGGCTGTGATGAAAGTCCGGGAGAATTTGAGCTTTACCAGGGAAGAAAATATAAAGTTTACAGGGGCATGGGTTCTATAGCAGCTATGGAAAATGGAAGTAAAGACCGTTACTTCCAGGAAGATGCCAAAAAGCTGGTTCCGGAAGGCGTAGAAGGCCGTGTAGCCTATAAGGGTCATGTAGAAGATACAGTGTTCCAGCTGGTAGGCGGTATCCGTTCCGGTATGGGTTACTGTGGAGCAAAAGATATTGAGACATTGAAGAGAACAGGAAAATTTGTAAAGATTTCTTCTGCTTCTCTGAAGGAATCTCATCCTCATGATATTCATATCACCAAGGAAGCTCCTAACTATAGCATTGACGAATAAGGAAGAAAATACAGCATAATAGGATTTCGCAGATTTTGGCGATGAGAATAAGGCAGAGGGGTTGCTGCACAGTGCAGTGATTCTTCTGCCTTTTTGACATACAAAGGATGATTGCTATGGATAAGAAACAAAGGAATAGAAAAAGAAGGAATATGAAGGAAGAAAGAGGAAAGCGGCGGCGATTTTCCCGGACAGCCCTGTGGGGCGGGACAGTCCTGGCAGCACTGGTTCTTTCGGCAGGAGGAAACAGGATTCTGGGTGCAATAGAGGAGCACAGACTGATGGAAGCGCGAAACGAATCTTTTGCTGGAGCGCCGCCTTTTGATGTGGAGCTTTTGGATATGAATGAATATTCCAGACCAGGCATACCTTTGGAACAGATCAATGGAATCGTAATCCACTATACTGCAAATCCAGGAAGCACGGCACAGAATAACAGAGACTATTTCAACGGTCTTAAGGACAGCCACGAAACAAAGGTAAGCAGCCATTTTGTGGTAGGGATCCAGGGAGAGATCATACAGTGTATTCCCAGTTCAGAAATTGCCTATGCCTCTAACTCCAGAAATGCAGATACCCTGTCAATCGAATGCTGCCATACAGATGAGACAGGAAAATTTACAGAGGCTACTTACACTTCTCTGGTGAGACTGACGGGATGGCTTTGCTATAGATTTAACCTGACCAGCGAAGATGTGATCCGCCATTATGATGTGACAGGAAAGATATGTCCAAAGTATTATGTGGATCATCCGGAGGCCTGGGAGCAGTTCAAAGCAGATGTGGGGGTACAGATTAAAATTGTGGAGCAGGAGGTATTGACTTCGGAAGGAGAATAAATATGGAAGGCGCGGCTAAAGAAAAAAATAGGATTACAGGGGTGAAAAAAATATGGGACTATTGTAAGTCTCATATGTGGTGCTCTTTTGCGGCGGCAATTTTGATCGCCATAATATTGCTGATGTTCATTATGTGGGTGTATATGAAAGAGCAGTACTACACACATTTTGTAGAAACGACTTATACGACAGAGAAAGCGCTGCTCAACTCTGTGAGTATTAATATGGAAAATCAGATGGAAGCCTATATTAATACAGGTTCCGGAATCTCGGTAAACGAAGAGATCCTGAATAATATCCAGAGTCTGGATGAGCAGGACACAGATGCCTATAGTATAAGAAATATAAGCGATACTCTGACATCTGTAGCACGAAGCTCCAATTCTATAGCTGGGATCGCCATTGCTTCTGAGGATGGAGTGATCTACCAGTATGATAAAAATCAAATAAAAGTTATGGGATCAAAAAATTTGTGGGGAGATGAGACTCAGGATATGGTAAAAGAAACATTTGCCGAGATTAAGGAAAGCAATGGAAATAATGAGATTCCCCGATACCGTATCCTTACCTATCCTACAATCCATCCTAATATAAAAAGTATGAGGCTGATCCATATTGCATTTCCTTTAAAAAACGTCTATACCATATCAGAATATGGAGTATATCATGCTGGTGTCTTTTGATACCCAGGCTCTGTCCAGCTTCCTGGATCAGATGAATCAGGGGCAGGAAGAGAGGCATTAGAATCTCAGATAAACGCTCATTTTATCTGCAATACCTTAAATGCTATTAATTATGAGGCGATGGAAAGCGGAAATTTTAAGGTTTCCATTCTGCTGAAAAAACTCTCTAACATTCTCAGATATACTTTTGACCAGAAACACCAGAATGTATATATGTTTCAGGAGATATCCTGGATCGAGCAATACCTCTTTCTGCAAAGAGAAAGGCTGGACAGTGTCTTTGATTATGCTATTGATTTTGATTCCGATTATGATAACTGGCCCTGCAGGAAACTGATGCTCCAGCCTTTTGTTGAGAATTTTATCATCCATGGATTTGAAGGGATGGAAAGCGGCGGTTTTATAAAGATCACAGGAGAAAGATATAAGGAATTCTTAAAGATCACAATAGAAGACAATGGAAAGGGGATGGCGAAAGAAAGAAGGGATGTCATTCAAGAAATCCTGGATAATCCTATGATTGCAAAAAAAAGAGAGGTGGGAATTGGGATTTCAAATGTTATAGCCCGGATGAGAATGCATTACGGGGAAGAAATGAAGGTGGAATTTTGGACAGAAGAAGGAAAAGGGACCAGATTTATTTTTATTCTTCCAATGCCGGAATAGATAAGGAGAGAAGGGTATGAGGATATTAATAGCAGAAGATGAGAGAAGGGCAATGAGAGGCTTAAAAAATCTGATCACATCTATTTCTGAAGAATATGAGGTAGTGGCAGAAGCCTCAAATGGACGTCAGGCTCTGGAACTGATACAGATCGTAAAGCCAGATGTGGTTTTTACAGATTTAAAAATGCCCTATATGGACGGAATGTCCCTGATCAAAGCCGCTCAGGCGGCAGGGATATCTGCCCAGTATGTTATTGTTACAGCTTATGAGGAGTTTGAGGCGGCCAGAGAAGCTATCGTACTGGGGGTCAAGGATTATCTGGTAAAGCCCATTACCTATGATGAGGTTGCAGAACTTATGAAACGTCTGGAAAAAAAGGGGGGAGACCGGGGCAGAAAAGAGGAACTTGGAAAATTAAAGGAACGTTATCCTGATGCTCACCCCTTGGTAATCAAGTGCCTGAATTTTATTGAAAGAGGATATGGGTCAAAGATCAATCAGAAAGAGCTGGCAGAAAGTCTGGGAGTTTCTCAGGAATATCTGTGTTATCTGTTCAATAAAAATATAGGGGAGACATTTTCCAAGTTTGTGAAAAATTACCGTATAGAAACAGCAAAAAAATTGCTTCTTAACGGATATCCTAAAGAAGAACTTCCTTATCATGTGGGATTTTCAGATCCTAAATATTTTAATAAGGTATTTCGAGAGATCGCTGGAATGAGCGTTTCGGATTTTTTAGAAGAAAATAACAGATAAAAATTAAAGAGCCCTGACGGCAATGTGACTATTTGGATAACATTGCTGTCAGGTTTTTTTATTTTTATCTTAAAATTTTACATTAAAATTTTCATCTAATCTTAAAAAATAAAGTTTTGTATAATCTGACGAAAATATATAATAAAACCATCAAAAAAATATACAATATGTAAGGAGGAAAAAAGTATGAAAAGAAGATTTCAAAAGCTTGCAGCCCTTTTTTTGGTCGGACCAATGACTGCGGCTCTTGTATCCGGATGCGGCGGGTCTTCCGGCTCAGGAGACTCATCTTCAGGTTCCGGCGATGACAGCAGTTCATCAGGAGAAACGGCAGAGGTGACTCTGTGGCATTATTTTGAAGCGGAGGCTCCGGCTCTGGAGGCTCTGATTGAAGAGTATAACGAAATGCAGAGTGACATCCATATTACTCCGACTTATGTGTCTCGTGAAGAGTTGATGAACCAGTATACCATCGGCGCAGTTTCCGGAGAACTTCCTGATATAGGAATGGTGGATTCACCGGATATGGCTTCTTATATCTCTCTTGGCGTATTTGAGGATATTACAGAAGAATTAGAGTCATGGGACGATCTTCAGTACTTCTATGAGGGACCATTATTAAGCTGCCAGGACGCAGACGGCAATTATTATGGCCTTCCGCAGAATTCCAACTGTCTGACACTTTGCTGCAATATGGATATCCTTAATGCGGCAGGATATGACAGTCCGCCGACTACATGGGATGAATTTCTTGAAGTGTGTCAAAAAACCACTGATTCGGCAAACGGAGTATATGGATTTGCAATGTGTGCAGTGGGAACAGAGGAAGGTACCTTCCAAATCCTTCCCTGGATCTGGTCAGCGGGCGGAGACATCAGTGATCTGACAAGTGAAGGATCTATAAAAGGGATTCAGTTCCTGACAGATTTGGTTCAGAATGGATATATGAGCCGGGAAGTCGTTAACTGGCAGCAGGCAGATGCCTATAATGCATTTTGTGCAGGAAGAGCAGCAATGTTTGAATCCGGAACATGGCAGCTTCAGGACATTGATGAAAAAATCAATGGTACATTTAATTATGAGTATGCTCTTCTTCCTATGGATCAGGAATATGCTTCCTGCATTGGCGGAGAGAATTTCGGTGTTTGTACAGGTACAGAGTATAAAGATGAGTGTGTGGAATTTTTAAAATGGTTCATGAGTGCAGAAACAAATGCGGAATTTACAGCAGCAGCTACAAAGCTTCCTGTTCGTTCTGATGCTGTAGGACTTCAGGACATCTTTACAACAGATGAAAGATATGCTGTATTTAATGAAGCAATGAACTATGCAAGACCTCGCGGACCACATGCTCAGTGGCCTACACTTTCTGAAGCATTATATAATGCTACTCAGCAGGCTATGTTAGGAGATCAATCAGTAGAAGATGCTCTATCAGCGGCAGCGGATGTGATTAATCCTATTTTAGAGGAAGATCCCCTTCCGGAGTCAAGTATCGGTGGCGGTGTGGCCAATGATGTCAACCAATAAAGGATAAAATCATTAAAAATAATTATTATTGAGCATACAGGAGTCTCGGAAACAGTCAGGTATCCGACTGAATTCCGGGACTCTTTATAAAATGGCGGTTTAGGGAAAGGAGTGCATATAATGAAGCTTAGTATAGCTGCAAAGAAGAAAAGGGAAGCCTATATATTTATACTTCCCGGATTCATCTATCTGCTCATAGTTTGCGGATATCTTCTTATTTATAATATTGTTTTAAGCTTTAGAAATGTAAATGTTAGGAATATTGCTTCTGGCGACTCTGTTTTTGTAGGATTTGAAAACTATATAGAGTTATTTAGGGATCCTACTTTTTTAATGGTTTTCCGGAACACAATTATATTTACTTTGGCTTGTCTGGTGATTCAGTTTACAATCGGATTCTTGTTTGCTATGTTTTTTTCAAAGAAGTTTACTCTGGCAGGGCCTGTCCGCGGCTTAATACTGGTAGGATATATGATGCCCATGTCTGTTACAGCATTGCTGGGAAGAAATATGTTTCTGCTGGACGGAGGTGTTATCAATGATCTGCTGATGAAACTTCATATAGTTTCAGAACCAGTAGACTGGCTGGTAAGTGCCGGCACAGCCTTGGCCGCTATCATTGCGGTTAACTGCTGGGTGGGTATTCCTTTCAATATGCTGCTTCTCACCTCAGGCCTTACGGGAATTTCCGATGATATTTATGAAAGTGCTTCTATTGACGGTGCAAATAAATTTCAATGTTTCTTGTACATTACCCTTCCTCTCATGAAACCAGCTATGCTTTCTGTTTTGATGTTGGGATTTATTTATACATTTAAGGCATTCGACCTTATGTATATTATGACACAAGGTGGTCCTTTCAATTCTACGGATGTATTAGGAACTTATGCATATTCAGAGGCATTTACACAATATGAGTTTTCAAAAGGCTCGGCGATTGCTATGGTATTATTTGTATGTTTGTTCCTTGTTGGACTGTTCTATCTGAAATTATTAAGTAAGGAGGATGACTAGAATGACTAATGAAAAGACAAAGGTCGGAAGGAAAAGTTATCTGCAGACAAAAGAAGGGCGTAGAAATATTATCAATTGCGTGATTGCAGTTTTAATTGCCGTAATCTTTTTATTCCCTATTTACTGGCTGCTTCAAATGTCCTTTAAGACGGATATGGAAAGCTTCGGAAAAATTGTCACCTATTATCCTCATGAATTTACAGTAAATCCATGGCTGGAGAATTTCCAGGATGCGGAATTTCTTACATCACTGAGAAACAGCGTACTGATCGCCTTCTGCGCTATGGCTATTTCACTGATTTTCGGTGTCCCGGCAGCTTATGGAATGGGCAGGTATCGGGTAAAGGGAACAAGGCCCTTTATGCTTACGTTCCTTGTAACCCAGATGCTTCCGGCCTCTGTTATGCTTACGCCTATGTATCTTACTTTCAGTAACCTGAATCTTTTAGGTACATATTGGGCTCCTGCCATAGCCGTAGCCTCTGGCTCTGTGCCGTTTATCGTGGTAACTCTGCGGCCATACTTTAAGAGCATACCTGTGTCGTTGGATGAGGCAGCCCGTATTGACGGCTGCGGTGTGTTCAGATCTTTCTTTAAGATCATGATCCCCACAATCAAAACTGGTATTATTACGGTGGTTGTTATATCCTTCCTGAACGGCTGGAATGATCTTCTGTATTCTATGACCTTTAATGTAGACGCCGACATGAGACCTCTGACTGCAAATATCAGGAAATTCCAGAGCAAGTATGGAACCAGATGGAATTGTATCATGGCATATGGAGCAATTCTGGTTATTCCTGTTATTCTGGCATTCATTTTCCTTCAGAAGTATATCGTAGGCGGTCTTACTGCTGGTGCGGTAAAAGAGTGAGAAGTAAAAAGGGCAATATTTGTCCGGCTTTCTATATGATTTGGCTGGAAGAACATATGGATTAAATCTATAATCAGAGCTATAGAAAGGAGAAAAACTATGACAGACATTATCAAAAGAGAGGGGGCGCCTACCGGGGACTTTCGCTCAGACAACAAATTCTTATTAGGGTATTTTGAGGTAAAGGACAATGCCCTGTATTACCGCTATGATGCAGAGCGGGTGATCGTAGAACCCTGGGGAGCCAACAGTCTCAGAGTCCGGGCTTCCAAGATGCCCCAAATGCCCCAGGAGCTTTGGACTCTGGATGGGAAACCGGAAGGGGATAACCCCGAAATTACCATTCATGAATTCAGTGCTGAGATCACAAACGGAAAGATCAAAGCAGTGATCAACAATATTGGAAAGATCAGCTTCTACAATCAGAAGGGAGAGCTGCTCCTGGAGGAATATGTGCGGAACAGGGAGGACATGTTTGCAGACACCTGCAGCTCTCTGGAAGTAGAGGCCAGAGAGTTTAAGCCTATCATTGGCGGAGATTATCAGCTGACCATGCGTTTTGAGTCCAATCCCAATGAAAAGATTTATGGCATGGGACAGTATCAGCAGAAATTTCTGGATGTAAAAGGTGCAGAGCTGGAACTGGCTCACAGAAATTCTCAGGCCAGTGTTCCCTTTGCCCTGTCTTCTCTCGGATATGGATTCCTCTGGAACAATCCGGCTGTGGGAAGAGTGAGTTTCAATAAAAATATCACCTCCTGGCTGGCTCAGTCCACGAAAAAATTAGACTATTGGATCACTGCAGGGGATACACCGGCAGAAATTGAGGAAGCCTATGCCAATGCTACAGGAAAAGTCCCCATGATGCCGGAATACGGCATGGGATTCTGGCAGTGCAAGCTCCGCTATCAGACCCAGGAGGAGCTGCTGGAAGTAGCCAGAGAGTATAAGAGAAGAGGGATTCCTATTGACGTGATCGTAGTAGACTTTTTCCACTGGCCAAAGCAGGGAGATTGGAGATTTGATCCCACTTACTGGCCGGATCCGGACGCAATGATCCGGGAATTGAAGGAAATGGGAATCGAATTGATGGTTTCTATCTGGCCGATGGTAGATTATAAGAGTGAAAACTTTGCGGAAATGAAGGCAAAGGGACTTCTTACAAGAGTGGAAAAGGGTGTCCGTATCGATAACACCTATATGGGCAATACCATTCAGTATGATCCCACAAACCCAGAAGCAAGAGAGTATGTATGGGGCAAAGCAAAGAAGAATTATTATGACAAGGGCGTAAAGATTTTCTGGCTGGACGAAGCAGAGCCGGAGTATACAGTTTATGACTTTGAAAACTACCGTTATCATCTGGGACCAAATGTTCAGATCGGAAATATCTATCCTGTGATGTACGCTAAAACTTTCTTCGACGGAATGCAGGCGGAAGGCCAGGAAGAGGTTGTGAATCTGCTCCGCTGCGCCTGGGCCGGCAGCCAGAAATACGGAGCTTTGGTGTGGTCCGGAGATATCCATTCTACCTTTGAAAGCCTACAGAACCAGTTTGCCGCAGGTCTGAATATGGGATTGTCGGGCATTCCCTGGTGGACCACAGACATTGGCGGATTCTTCGGAGCCAACATTTATGACGAAGACTATCATGAGGTATTTGTCCGTTGGTTCGAGTATGGAACTTTCTGCCCGGTAATGCGTCTCCATGGATACAGGATGCCTTACCAGCCTCAGTACGGGACCACAGGAGGAGCGGAATGTGTTTCCGGAGCGCCTAATGAAATATGGTCTTATGGGGATGAGGTTTATGAGATTTGTAAGAAATACATTGAACTGAGAGAGGCTATGCGTCCTTATATCAGAACTCTTATGGAAGCTGCTCATGAAAAGGGAACTCCTATAATGCGTCCCATGTTCTATGATTTCCCGGAAGATAAAGTATGCTGGGAGAACGAAAGCCAGTATATGTTTGGACCGGATATCCTGGTGGCTCCTGTTATGGAACGGGGACAGAAGAAAAAAGAGGTCTATCTTCCAAAGGGAAGCACCTGGACAAATCCATGGACCGGGGAAAGCTATGAGGGAGGCCAGAAGGTGACTGTAGAGACTCCTCTGGAACAGATCCCATTGTTTACAAGAGATAATTTTAAGTTAGAAGTATAAGATGAAAAAAAGCCGCTGCGGCACTTAATACAGAGGAATCCCGTATTCGGAAAAGTATTATGCCAGGCGGCTTTAAAAAGATATTGGGAGGTTGCAATATGCTGAAACAGGCAGGAAATAAAGTGTACAGACGCTTTGACAAAGAATTATTATGTATCCAGCCCTGGGGGAAAAACAGCTTTCGCATACAGGCTACCCAGCGGTATGAATTTATAGAAGATGATGATATTTCGGCTCTTCTTCCTGCAGAGGAAGTATCTGTGAAGGTTTTTGAGAGAGGAACGGATACGGTGATTGAAAACGGCAAGATTACCTGCGAGATCACCAGAACGGGAAAGCTCCGTTTCTTAAACCAGGACGGAAAGCTGCTTTTGGAGGAATATGAAAGGATCCGGAGTACGGAAGAAGAAGGCCGGAAAGAGTTTAATAGCGCTCTTGAGATCGTTCCCAGGACCTTTGAGCCCAGACAGAGTACAGATAATTACCGTCTGACTGTCCGGTTTGAGCCTGTAGAAGGGGAGAAGCTTTACGGAATGGGACAGTACCAGCAGCCTTATCTGGATATAAAAGGCTGTACCCTGGAACTGGCTCACAGAAATTCTCAGGCAAGTATACCCTTCGTCCTTTCCAGCAACGGATATGGATTTTTGTGGAATAATCCGGCTATCGGCTCTGTGACCTTCGGGAAAAATGTGACCCAATGGACAGCTCAGTCCACCAAGCAGATGGATTACTGGATCACCGCAGGAGATACCCCGGCAGAGATCGAGGAGGCCTATGCAAATGCTACAGGAAAGGTTCCTATGATGCCTGAATACGGCATGGGATTCTGGCAGTGCAAACTACGCTATATGACCCAGGAGGAGATTCTGGAGGTGGCAAGGGAGTATCACCGGAGAAAATTGCCTGTAGATGTGATCGTGGTAGATTTCTTCCACTGGCCTCATGAGGGAGACTGGAAGTTTGACCTGGACTACTGGCCGGATCCGGAGAAAATGGTCCGGGAACTGAAAGAAATGGGCATGCATCTGATGGTGTCCATCTGGCCTACTGTAGATGGGGAAAGCGAAAACTATCAGGAAATGGAAGAACTGGGATATCTGACCCGGTCAGAACAGGGCAAGCGTTTGGGACAGCTGGGCAATGCGGCGATCATTGACGTGACAAATCCTGATGGAAGAGAATATGTATGGAGCAAGATCAAGAAAAATTATTATGAGAAAGGTATCCATATTTTCTGGCTGGACGAGGCGGAACCGGAGTTCACCGGCTATGAGTTCTCCCATTACCGGTATTTCCGGGGAGCAGATATGGAAGTGGGAAATATCTATCCAAGAGAGTACGCCAGGATGGCTTACGAGGGAATGGAGAAAGAAGGACAGAAGAATATCCTGAACCTTCTCCGCTGTGCCTGGGCCGGCAGCCAGCGGTACGGAACACTGGTGTGGTCCGGGGATATTGATTCTTCCTTCCGTTCCCTGAGAAATCAGCTGGCGGCAGGACTGAATATGGGAATCTCCGGGATCCCCTGGTGGACTACGGACATCGGAGGCTTCCACGGCGGAAATATCCATGATCCTAAATTCCATGAGCTGCTGGTCCGCTGGTTTGAGTTTGGCGCTTTCTGCCCGGTAATGCGTCTCCATGGATTCCGGGAGCCTTTTAAGGCCCCTCTGGGAACTACCGGCGGCGGAAAACACAACAGCGGCGCAGAAAATGAAGTGTGGAGCTATGGAGAGGAAGTTTACAAGATCTGTGAAAAGTATATCCATCTCAGAGAACGGATGCGTCCTTATGTAAGACAGATCATGGAAGAAGCTCATGAAAAGGGAACTCCCCCAATGCGTCCTCTGTTTTATGATTTCCCTGAAGATAAAAATGCCTGGGAGATAGAAGATGAGTATATGTTCGGACCAGATCTTCTGGTGGCGCCTGTTTTATATGAAGATCAGAGAGAGAGGACCCTCTATCTGCCGGAAGGCCTCTGGAGAAATATTCATGACAGTCAGGAATACCAAGGAGGAAGAGAGATCACGGTGGACGCTCCCCTTGACCAGCTTCCTGTATTTGCAAAGGCAGGGAAACTGACGGAACTGTAAAAAAGGAAAGGGTGTAGAACATGGGTAAAAAGAAAACACAGAGAAATATTTTTGGATTTGATGGCAGCTTTACTAATATTTGTGATAAGATATTTGATGTAATGGCCCTGGGATTTCTATGGATATTATGCAGCATTCCCATTGTAACCATAGGAGCTTCTACATCAGCCTTGTATTATGCTATGGTGAAGTGTGTGAAAAATGGCAACGGATATATTGCCAGAGAGTTTTTCCGCTCTTTCAGGCTGAATCTTATCTCCGGGTGTTTTATCTGGATCCTGGTGGTGGCGGCTACTTTTGCCATGCACTTAAATATAGGTATCCTGATGAAGGAAACAGACGGCTATGTGGGCCTGTTCTTTATCTGTGTCTATGCCCTTACCTCTGTATGGATCCTTGCTTTTGCCTGCTATGTATTTCCGGCTTTAGCACGGTTTGATATGAGCAGCGGCTGGCTGATCAAGCTGGCCATGTATATGACGGTCCGCTATTTTGGTACGACTCTTGCCCTGCTTCTGGTCTTGGCCTGTACAGGGGCTATTATCTGGCGTTTCCCGATCCTGGTGATCTTTGCTCCGGGACCGGTGATCTTCCTTATGTCAGAATTTCTGGAACGGGTGCTGAAAAAGCATGAGCCGGACAGGCAGGAAACAGGAGAATACGATGCAGAAAGAATACAGGAGCAAGAAAAATAAAAAATGGATTTACAGGAGGAAAGATTGTGAAATTTACAAATGGATACTGGCTTTTGAGAAAGGAAATGGAACCTGCATATGCAGTAGAATATGCAAGTCATATAATAGAAGGCAGCACTTTGACCGTATATCTTCCCAGTAAGCATATAACCGGAAGAGGTGACTGTCTGAACATCCCAATGCTGACACTGACCCTTTCCAGCCCCATGGAAGGTGTGATCAAGGTTTCGGCGGTACACCATGCAGGCGCTTTATATAAAGGCCCCTTTGCCCAGGTGAACCAGGAAGATCCTCAGGTGGAGATCACGCAGACAGATACCCAGGTGATCTACCGCTCCGGGTCTCTGAAAGCGGTGATCGACAAGGCCCCGGCAGGATATAAACTGGCTTTTTATGAAGGAGAAAAATTCCTTACCGAGTCCAGCTTCCGGAATCTGGCCCATATGTATAACAACAAGACAGAGAAATCCTATATGCTGGAACAGCTTTCCATTGATGTGGACGAATATATCTATGGACTGGGAGAGCGGTTTACGCCTTTTGTGAAGAACGGACAGATCGTGGAAATGTGGAATGAGGACGGAGGAACAGCCAGTGAGATTGCCTACAAGAACATTCCCTTTTATGTTACCAATAAAGGATACGGCGTTCTGGTAGATAATGTAGGAGACGTGGCTTTTGAGATCGCAAGTGAGAAGGTAGAGAGGATACAGTTTTCTGTGGAAGGAGAGCGGCTGGATTATTATTTTATCAGCGGCGGCAGCCCTATGGGAACGGTGGAAAAATATACGGATCTTACTGGCAAGCCAGCTCTGCCTCCGGCCTGGTCTTTCGGTCTTTGGCTGACCACCTCTTTTACTACAAATTATGATGAGGAGACGACATCCAGCTTTATACAGGGAATGGCAGACAGGAAGATTCCTCTTCATGTATTCCATTTTGACTGTTACTGGATGGATGCTTATGAATGGTGTAATTTTATCTGGGATCCCAAGACTTTTCCGGATCCAAAGGGTATGCTCCAGAGATACCATGACCGTGGTCTGAAGATCTGCGTCTGGATCAATCCCTATATCGGACAGAAATCTGTACTTTTTAAAGAAGGGATGGAGAAGGGATACCTGGTAAAGAAAAAAGACGGCAGCGTCTGGCAGTCCGATCTGTGGCAGCCCGGCATGGGACTGGTAGATTTCACCAATCCGGAAGCGGCAGCCTGGTATCAGGAAAAGCTGAAGACCCTTCTGGACATGGGAGTGGACTGCTTTAAGACAGATTTCGGAGAAAGGATCCCGGTAAAGAATGTTGAATATTTTGATCATTCGGATCCGGTGAAAATGCATAATTATTACACTTATCTATATAATAAGACAGTATTTGAACTTCTGGAGAGAGAGCGGGGAAAAGGAGAGGCAGTGCTCTTTGCCCGTTCCGCTACCGTAGGAGGGCAGCAGTTCCCGGCTCACTGGGGCGGCGACTGCTCTGCAACTTATGTTTCCATGGCGGAGACCCTCAGGGGAGGCTTATCTCTTTCTCTGGGAGGGTTTGGTTTCTGGAGCCATGATATCAGCGGCTTTGAGAGCACCGCAACTCCGGATATCTATAAGAGATGGTGCCAGTTCGGACTTTTAAGTTCCCACAGCCGTCTTCACGGTTCCGCTTCTTACCGTGTGCCCTGGCTTTTTGATGAGGAAGCCTGCGATATCCTCCGGGAGTTTGTAAATCTGAAATGCCGGCTTATGCCTTATATTTA
>DWYL01000298.1 GCA_019118685.1 Candidatus Blautia merdipullorum | reverse complement strand
TCCTATTAATAGATTACGGATCAGCTTTTCCAAAACCGGGGTAGTTCAGGTCTGAAATAGTATTTTTTATGTATGCAAAGTCCGCCTCAGCGGATATAGAAGTTTAGAATAAGCCAGTTTAATCCTATCATAGCCATGTAAAATCCAGAGGCAAAGTCCTGTAAAATAAAAGTAAAACCGCCGGATTTCTCCCAGTCTTTTCACTGAAAGAAACCCGGCGGCCTCTATTTTTTTATTCTGTTTTCTTTTTCCCGGACTCTCAATATTCAAAGTCCACATACCCCTGAAGCCATACGACTCCTTTAAACCGTCTTCCCTTCATAGGTTCTCCCAGAAGATCGCTTTCATTTACACAGACATCCAGTTCAATATCATTGCAGCAGATCCGCATTTCATATATGATATCTCCTGTAAGCACGTTCTGGACTTTAGAGCACTCCAGGATCTCTCCCATGATATTATACAGGTCGCACTCCATGCCATAGGGCATGAAGTAGCTGTCTACTATGCTGTACACATCCTCGTTTTCCACTCTTTTTGAGATCATAGAATATGTATCCATGTCCTCTATGGTAAGGCTCTCCATAGCTTCTTCATCGCCGTTTTTGGCCGCCGCCATGAGTCTGCCTCTGTTGATGCTTTTTTCATCTTCCTCTTCTTTGTTTTCCTGTTTCAGTACCGGAAGAAGGATGGTACCCTTCCTGGCAAGACCGGACAGAGTAAGGCTGCGGACGCCTCCGGAATAATGTCCCCGGTTTCTCTGAGTCAGATATTCTCCTGCGTTCTGGAGATAGAAAATGATCGTCACTCCTATACGGAGGTCATCGCAGGCCCCTGCATAAGATTCCTTTCCCGCATGTTTTTCGATGACCACCTCTTCCTGCATGGTGATCCCGGTTCCCCGGAAATAAGGGAAATAATATTCCATCTGGAACTGATCGTCTTCATCATATTCCCCGCAAACTGTGATCCCGAAATCACAGCCGTACATTTTAGACAGTTCTGTAAACAGATGATTGCTTCTGTCTTCCACAACAGTTTTTTCGTCATAGTTCTGGATCACATCCTGGAGGATGGTGTCCAGCTCTCGCTTTTCAGCTATATCTGAAAATCCGATTGCTTTCAAATAACTGTGCAATAGGTAACCTCCATTTATTTCTTGGGCTTAATAACTTCGGCGCCTCCCATATAAGGTCTCAGTGCTTCCGGAATCCTTACAGAACCGTCTTCCTGAAGATTGTTCTCCAGAAATGCGATCAGCATTCTGGGAGGAGCCACTACAGTGTTGTTTAATGTATGTGCCAGATATTTTCCATCTTTTCCGTTTACACGGATCTGCAGTCTTCTGGCCTGTGCGTCTCCTAAGTTGGAGCAGCTTCCTACCTCAAAGTATTTCTTCTGTCTTGGAGACCATGCCTCAACGTCTACCGATTTTACCTTCAGATCTGCCAGGTCTCCGGAGCAGCATTCCAGAGTTCTCACCGGGATATCCATGGATCGGAATAAGTCTACGGTATTCTGCCATAATTTATCAAACCACATAGGGCTTTCTTCCGGCTTGCAGACTACGATCATTTCCTGTTTTTCGAACTGATGGATCCTGTATACTCCTCTTTCTTCAATTCCGTGGGCTCCTTTTTCCTTGCGGAAGCAGGGAGAATAGCTGGTAAGAGTTTTGGGAAGCTCCTCTTCCGGGATGATGGTATCAATAAACTTTCCGATCATAGAATGCTCGCTGGTTCCGATAAGATATAAGTCCTCTCCTTCGATCTTATACATCATAGCGTCCATTTCCGCAAAGCTCATAACCCCGGTCACCACATTGCTGCGAATCATAAAAGGAGGCACGCAGTAAGTGAATCCTCTGTTGATCATAAAATCCCTTGCATAGGAGATCACTGCAGAATGAAGTCTTGCGATATCCCCCATCAGGTAATAAAATCCGTTTCCCGCAACTTTTCTTGCACTGTCCAGGTCCAGACCGTCAAAACTTTCCATAATCTCAGCATGATATGGAATCTCGAAATCCGGCACTACCGGTTCGCCGTATCTCTGAACCTCTACATTTTCACTGTCGTCCTTGCCGATGGGGACAGAAGGGTCAATGATATTGGGAATGGTCATCATAATTTTTTTGATTTCTTCTTCCACTTCCTTTTCCTGGGCAGAGAGTGCTTCTACTCTCTGGGCATTGGCGGTTACTTTTTTCTTCGCCTCTTCAGCCTCTTCCCTTTTGCCTTCTTTCATCAGGCCGCCGATCATTTTAGAAATCTTATTTCTTTCTGCTCTCAGGCTTTCTACTTCCTGTTTGATCTCTCTGTTCTTCTTATCCAGCTCGATCACCTGATCTACAAGGGGCAGTTTGCTGTCCTGGAACTTGTTCCGGATATTTTGTTTCACGATTTCAGGATTTTCTCTTAAAAATTTAATGTCTAACATTGTTCTCTCCTTTGGTTTACATAATATTTTATTTTAGTTTACATAATATTAAATATCAAATTCACTTTCTTCAATACCAAAATTGGCGGCTTCCTTCAGGGCCTGCACTTCTTCTTCTGTTAACATTACATAGGATTCCCCATTTACCACCTCTTTAATATACAAAAAACAATTATCTCTGCTGTGGATGGCATTTAGAAGAAATCCTGTATTATCTTTGTCCAGCAGCGCCAGCACAAAACTCAGTTTTCCGCCCATACCCTCAAAAGCATCGTATTTTACCACTGCATACTTATGAAGAGATTTATTGTAAAGATTTTCCAGCCTCTGAATATTTTCAAGACTGATTTCTCCATTGCTGACCACCTTTTCGATCATATCGAATTTTCTTTTAAAGAGTTTTTCCAAGGACTGTGCGTCTTTACCCTTCATAAAAATCTTATATTTTCTATTCAATCTGCTTAATCCCAGATACATATTAAAAATACAGACCAGAAGCACGATCACAAGAATCAGAAGGCACAGAAGCAGGACCCCCGAGTAATTTTGCAGTCCGTTTAAAAAATTATTCATCTGTTTTTTTACCCCTTTATATTATCTGATAGTTTCTAAAAGTTCCACAATACGTTCCAGTTCTTCCTGGGAAAAGTATGAAATTTCAATTTTTCCTTTATCTTTGGTTTTACGGTGTATCGCAACCTTTGAGCCTATGATCCCTTTGATTTTTTCTTCAAGCTGTTCATAGATCAGATCCTGGGCCCTGTCTTTTTCCTGGGGTTTTTCTTTTTTGGCGGGATTCAGCACCTCTTTTACCAGTTTTTCTGTTTCCCGGACACTGAGTTTTTCATCAAAAACTTTTACAGCTGTACTATACTGAAGTTCCTTATTCTCTATAGACAGAAGCGCTCTGGCATGGCCTGTGGTAAGCATTTCATCGATGAGCATCTGCTGGACCCTTTCATCCAGTTTTAAAAGCCTCATAGAATTTGTAACAGCCGTCCTGCTTTTCGCCACACGTTCCGCGATGGTATCTTGTTTCAGATGAAACTCTTCCATCAGCCGTTTATAAGCGGCCGCCTCTTCTATGGGATTCAGATTTTCTCTCTGTATATTCTCAATAAGGGAGATTTCTACTGCTTCCTGTTCTGAAAAGTTCTTCACGATCACAGGGATTTCTTTCACCCCAGCCAGCTTCGATGCCCGCCAACGCCGCTCGCCTGCGATAATCTCATAATAATCATCTTTCTTTTGGACCAGCAAAGGCTGAAGTACGCCGAACTGCTTTATGGATTCCGCCAGTTCCAGAAGTGCATCCTCATCAAATTGTTTTCTGGGCTGTTTTCTGTTGGGTTCTACCTGGCTTAGTTTTACCATAAAAACCTTATCTTTTGGATTCGTTTCCTGCTGCAAAGGCTTTTCCTGAGCTTTGTCCGCCGGTCTGGGTTTAGCGGTATCGCTTATCATTGCGTCCAGGCCTCTTCCAAGTCCTCTGCCTAAACCTCCTTTTTTTGCTGTCATTCTTCATCCTCCCTATGTAAAACTTCATCTGCCAGAAGCCGGTAGCTCTCTGCGCCCACAGACCGTGTATCATAAAGATTAATGGGTATCCCGTAGCTGGGAGCCTCTGCCAGCCGTACATTTCTTGGAATGATCGTTTTATAAATAGATTGATTCAGATTTGCCTTTACATTCTCTACTACCTGAAGAGAAAGGTTTGTTCTTGCATCATACATGGTAAAGACAACCCCTTCTATGATCAGATTCGGATTCAGTCTCTCCTTTACCAGCTCTATGGTATGTATCAGCTGGGTCAATCCCTCTAAAGCATAGTATTCACACTGGATAGGAACTAATACAGAATCCGCAGTTGTCATGGCATTGATTGTCAGGATATTCAGAGAGGGCGGACAGTCCATAACAATAAAATCATAATTATCCCGGATAGTATCAATATAATTTTTTAACAAAAACTCTCTTCCGTCAATCCCTACCAGTTCTATCTCAGCTCCGGAAAGATTAACATTAGATGGTATCAGAGAAAGATTATCATAGACATTTTCTATAATACAATCTTTCAGTTCACACTCTCCCACCAGAAGTTCATACAAGGTATTTTCCGCTTCATTTTTGTCAATACCCACTCCGCTGGTAGCGTTTCCCTGCGGATCAATGTCTATCAATAATACTTTTTGATTTTTTTCTGCCAAACACGCAGAAAGATTAATAGCAGTGGTCGATTTTCCTACGCCACCTTTTTGATTAGCGATTGCAATAATTCTTCCCACTTATGATTTCCCCTTATTGCCGTTTTAATATAGTATTAGGGCAATATTTCTGCCCATAATGTTGGAGACTGTTTTGCATTTCATGCTCTGCAGTCCTCTTATTATTATAAAGTAATTATAGCACCTTTCTTTTTTCATTTCTATAGAAAGTGTTTCACGTGAAACATTTTTTATGTTTTTATGAATTTTAAAAACCATTTTATGTTTTTCTTGTTCATGTTGCAATGTTTCACGTGAAACATTGCGTTCTATTCTTCCAAGATCACTCTTTGATTTTTCTTGTATATTTCATTGCCTTGATTTATAATATAAGAAAAGCGTTATCAAACAATTTGATATCAGGAGGTGCTAATATTCAATGAAAAAAGGCAGACATAAAATCATTACTCTTGGCATATTATTATCTCTTGCCACAGGAATTATATATTTTATAAATCGCTTGATTTTTGCCTCTGCGACACTAAAGAATCTGCTGAAATCTTCTGCAAACAACTATTATAGCTGGAGATTTGGGAAAATATACTATAAGAAAACCGGAAGTGGTTCTCCTGTCCTGCTGATCCATGATCTGACAGTATACAGTTCTGCTTATGAATGGAAAGAAGTGATTGCCAAATTATCTCAGTCTCATACCGTATATGCCATTGATCTTCTCGGCTGCGGCCGTTCAGAAAAGCCCAGGATTACTTATACCAATTATTTATATGTGCAGTTAATTTCTGATTTCATTAAGAATGTGATCAAAGAAAAGACAGATGTGATTGCCAGCGGATATTCCGGATCTTTTACGGTTTTGGCATGCTATAATGAATCTTCGCTCTTTAGAAAATTGTTCCTGGTAAATCCTCCAGAGCTCGCTGCATTAAATAAAATTCCTGGAAAGAGAAGTAAATTGTATAAAGTCTTATTAGAACTTCCGGTTTTCGGAACCTTGGTGTACAATATGATCACCTGCCAGAGTAATGTACAGTTACTTTTCACAGAGAAGTATCTCTACAATCCTTTTGATGTAACTGCTGAAATGATCGATATCTATCATGAAGCTGCTCATAAAGGATTCAGCAGTTCAAAATTTTTGCTTTCCAGTATAATCGGCTGCTATACAAACAACAGTATTAATCACGCATTAAGAGAAATTAATCAAAGTATTGTACTTATCTCCGGTAAAGAGGAACCTGAAATGCGAAGGATCCAGACTTCTTATTCCGAAATAAACCCTTCAATCGAAGTCTGTACAATAGAAAGGACCAAACATCTTCCTCATATGGAGGCTCCCGATGCTTTTCTTGATTTCATGAATATCTACTTATAAAAAAAGGCGCTGTCTTATTAAAATCGAGAATATTTCTACATTTTATTGCTCAGTCTGCGCTGCTTTGAGCCTATGGTCTCAAAGCTATGCTCGACAAATTCGCATAAAATGTAGAAATATTCCTGAATTAATAAGACAGTGCCTTTTTATTCTGTCTGTTGATGTTTCACGTGAAACATTAGGAGTTTAATTCTTCCATAGCGGAGTCAAATGCATCCAGGAATTCCCGTACATCCATTTTGTTAACTAACATATGATTTCCTTTGGAATCAATAGCCAAGTAGAAGTTTGCGTCATAGGAATAGTAATCCACTGTTACGTTTGTTCCTCCTTCTTTATAGAAGTTAATGGAGATGTCTGCTTCACCTGAGGGCTGGGCATTTTCATCCTGACTCTGCCAGGTCATAGATGTGATCAGGTTGTAGAAACTGTTAAAATCTGTAGTTCCTATTTCTGTATCATTTATAAGATACCTGGTTTCTTCTGTTGTCTCTCCATCTTCCTCATCACTTTCTACCTCTACTGTCTCTTTGGACGCCACATAAGTTTCTCCGTTTCTTGTAAAGGTTACCTTATCCAGATCTGCAAAAGAATAATCTGCAACTTTTGCACTGAGGAAGTCATCTTTCTGGACGTCTAAAATTCCTTCTACCGAAGAAGCAGCGATTGTATATATGCAAGAATCATCCTGGAGCTTTCCGTAATAATAGGTTCCGTCCTCTGTCTGGTTGCCCAGAAGGAGGATCATTTGTTTATCTACGGTTACGGTATCTTCTTCGCTGTCTTCTGTATCCTCGGAGGTATCTTCGCCTGAATCTTCTGAAGTATCCTCTTCTGCTTCTTCCTCTACCTGATAATCCACAGTAATCACAGTAGGATTATCCAGGCCATAGTTTCCCAAAGTACTTAAATCATAGGTCACATAGTTGGTCCAGGCAAGAGCTGAAAAATTACTTGTATAAGTTGACACCAGAGAACTGTCTGCCGGAACAGTACTTCCGTCTGTGTCTGCAAAGATCCATCCTGTCTCTGAACCGCTGTCCTCATAGAGTCTGGCGGTTCCCGTTTCATTTTCAATGGAGACGCTGGTTATTGTAGTTCCTGTAATACTTGGTATCTCTTCTTTTTCTGCTATATCACTTAAGGTAAATTCCATATTGGTTTTTAAACTGGAATCTACTAGATAAACTTTGCTGGTGTCTCCATTCAAAGTCATATAACAGGCGGATACAGTATCATTTGTGGCCCCCAGTTCCAGGCTGGTGGTCTCACCCTCTGTATCGGTCACTGTAATGCTGACCTCAGGTTCTTCCAGGCCATAGTCCTCCAGATTTTCCGGTTCCTCAATGGTTCTGGAAGAGGAAACAGAGGTTACATAGGAAACCTTATCTAAGACCGCAGACTCGCTTAAAGGAAAATTGCGGTCTTCATCATAGGTCCAGGTATCATCTGCATGGGTAAAACTAAAGGAAGTATCTCCTGAAGCCACCTGCAGTTTGCTGATATCCGCCGCGTCAATCTCATATACCGTTTCTGTGGTATCTTCTTCCTGCTCTTCTTCGTCCAGGTGGAGATTTCTGATCACAATATATACAATAAGCAGGAAGATCAAAAGGATTACTGCTGTGATCAGACCTTTCTTATTTTTTTTCATATCACTGTTTTCTCCTCTTCATCCAGATTCCGAATCCCACCAGTAAGATGCAGACCGGAATAATCCCTGTTACAAATATACTCCAGAAGCTTACATCGGCAGCCGGGACTGTGAGAGTTGAGGTATCCAGGCTCTTGCTTGAAATGGAAATGGTATTCGTACTGTCTTCATCTGTCTGGCACAGCCATGATAAAGCGGAAGATAATAGTTCGTAGTTCGCCCCTGATACATAGCTGTCAATAGTATCGTCAAATATGGTGCTGGCGGCAAAGTATACAATCCTGGTTTCTGTGTCCTCTCCTACCTCCTCTGTGATAGAGACTCCCAGATCAAAGGGGCCGTCGATATCTCCGTTTTCCTTTTCCATAGTCTGCATATTTTCCAGATCGGTCTTGGAATAGGCGCTGTCTGATGTTGTGAGGATACTTTCAATATTCAGAGAATCTCTGATATTATCCATGGTCTGGATTCCCTGAGCAAGAGCCATCAGCACATATCTGCTGCCGGAAGACAGACCGGATGTAACATCGCTGCTCTCAATATTAGGAAGCAGGTAATATGGATTCTGGGAAATGTAATGATTGGTATCCCCTTCCATAACAATGCCATCTACAGTCTGAACCCCGTAATTCTCCAACACTGACTGGAAGTTAGGCATATCCTCTTCTGTATAATCAGAAAGGATAAGAGCCTTTCCTCCATTTTCCAGATAATCGATCACCTTATTTGCTTCATCCTCTGACAAGTCTGTGGCAGGAGAAAAGATAAGCAGGCAGGCTGCATCATCAGGAACAGCTTCCTGAGTCAGAAGATTTAAGGACTGTATATCTATATTGGCCTTCTGTATGGTTTCTGTCATTGTAGTGCCCATAGAAACCTCGTCATGGCCTTCCAATGTATACAGAACCGGCATATCTTCTGAAATCACGTAATTAATGGCGCTGGTAAGCTGTCCTTCTCCATCGAAAGCCGTAGTTTCCTGGGTGTAGGTCTGATAATTAATACTGGTCTCATACATATCACTGTAATCTACCACCCTGCTCTTGTCACCGCAGACCACGATTACACTGTTATTATTTACAGAATCTGAAGTGTACTGCTGAGTAAAAATAGGATAAACTGCGGGATCTCTCTGTTCTACTGTAACATGGGAGCTGCGGTCTTCATACCTCTCCAGAAGCCTCTGGATATCACTGCTTTCCGTTCCGTCCTGAGCGATCAGATACATTTCTACGTCTTTGTCAAGATTATCCAGGACTTCTTTTGTCTGATCCCCGATAGTATATAATTTTTCACTGCTCAGGTCGATCTCCCTAAGATTTGAAGGAAGTTCCTGTACTACCAGATTGAATACTACTACAATAGCAATCACAACTGCTGTGATCCCGATACTGTAAGAACCGTTCCGAAGTATTTTTTTATTCTGAGTTCGTTTTTCTTTAATATTACTAATAATATTCTTAATATTAATTTTCTTCTTGGGATTTAATTTCTTTATGCTGAATTTTCCCTTTGAATTTTTCATATCTGCATCTCCTTTCTAAACTTCATGCCAGCTGATCAGCTCCAACGCCGTTTTTGTATGCACTGAATTGTAAGAAATACAAAAATGCAGATAACAGACAGCATATAAACGATTCCCGAAATATCCAGGATTCCTCCTACAAAACTGTCATACTGGTTGGCAATCGACAGAAGATCCAGAAATTTCTGGATCAGGCCTTCATATAGGGAGGACCTGACAATATAGAG
The DNA here is from genome assembly GCA_019118685.1 of Candidatus Blautia merdipullorum. Classification (GTDB taxonomy): domain Bacteria; phylum Bacillota; class Clostridia; order Lachnospirales; family Lachnospiraceae; genus Blautia; species Blautia merdipullorum. The sequence goes on along the minus strand of DWYL01000298.1, from coordinate 425 downwards.
AACTACATTTACTATAATTAAAACAGCCCCTAAAACCGAGGAAAGGATCATATCCTTTGTCATCTGATATACCACAAGGGCAATGATCAGAGAGATGACCAGAAAAGCAATAAAGGATGCCGTGGAAGTGCTGGAAAAGAAACTTGATATTCCGTCCATCACATAGCTGCAGAATAATGCGCCGAAAGTAATCACTGCCGCAATGATCTGGCTTTCTGTAACAGAAGATAAAAAAAGTCCCACCGCGATCTGCGCGCAGCCTAAAAGGAAAAATCCAAAAACCGCCGTGTAGGTGGTGGCATAAGAAACCGTTCCATATCTTCCCAGAATAAAAGGATAAAGGCCTGCGATCACTACCGGTATCAGATAAATGGTGATCATGCTCAGATATTTTCCCATCACGATCTTCCACACCGTTACAGGAG
>DWYL01000034.1 GCA_019118685.1 Candidatus Blautia merdipullorum | reverse complement strand
GGCCCTGTCCCGGGTACTGCTCTATGAGATCTATACCAGATATATGCTGAACTTTTCCGGATTTAACACTACTTTGAATCCCTATGGAAATGCCCAGCTGATCGCAGGAGTCATCCGTTGGGCGGCTCAAGGGGGCTGGGCCTGGTTCCTTAGCAGTATCCTGAAACGGGGCAGGAGGGGCCATCTGAGCAAAGGCCAGTTTTTTATCTGTCTGGTCATGCCTTTGCTCTCCCTGGTGATGATGATGTCTTTTCTGACCTTAAGCGATTACTATGCAAGCTGGAATGGCTATCTGCTGGTGCTGGTAAATGTATTGCTCCTTCTGTTTATGAATATATTTGTGGTATATTTTTATATTACAGCGGCCCAGAGCAATGAGGCAGAAAAGAAGTCCAGGCTTTACCGGCAGAAGGAAATGCTGGTGTACCAGCATTATCAGAAGCTGGAAGAAAGCTATCGTCAGTCCAGAAAGATCGTTCATGACGTAAAGAACCATATCCAGGCCCTGGGAAAGCTTTATGAGGAAGGCCAGACAGAAGAGGCAGAAAAATATAAAGAAGAAGTTTTCCATCTTTTGAATCAGAACAATCATGCCTGGTATACGGAGAACCGGATGCTGAATATTATCCTGAATGAAAAACTCTGCCATGAAAATCTCCGGGACGCCAGACTGGAGCTTGACATAGAGGAGAACTGTCTGGACAGAATACAGGAGATCGATATTACAACGATCTTTGCAAATCTTCTGGATAATGCCATTGAGGCCATGGGCAGGGATAAGGAACCGGAAGAAAAGTATCTGAAGATCCTGGCAAAAAGAGAAAAAGAGTTTCTCATGATCCAGGTGGAAAACTCCAAGTCCAGGCACCCGGAAAAGTGGGAAGGCCATCAGGGACTGGGGCTGGAAAACGTAAGGGAAGCCATAAAACCATATGAAGGGAACTGTACCATTACAGATGAGGAGAAACGGTTTCAGGCAGTGATCCTTATCCCTAACACAGTGAAAAAAGAGGAGGTGCGGAGTAAATGATGGATAGAATCGTGATTCTGCTGACGATCCTGATCGGAGGAGGGATTTCTCTGGCGCTCCTGATGGGAAAGGGTAGTTTTCTCATAGCAGGGTATAATACAGCCTCAGAAAAAGAGAAGAGAAAATATAATGAGAAAAAACTGTGCAGGACCACAGGAACTTATCTGGCTCTGATCACAGTCCTGGTCCTGGGGGCGGAGATCATGGGAGAGAATATACCGGACTGGTATCTGGCGCTGACCACGGGTGGTGTCTTTATCGGACTGATCCCTACTCTTCTCTATGCAAATCTGGGCTGCAGGATAAAACCGGGAGAGGAAATCCTGCTGGAGGAAAGTCCAGAAAAGGAATTAAAAAGGAAAAAGGCCCGGAAGACAGGGACTATCATTACCATCCTCATTACCGGAGCTGCTCTGGTGTTTTCGGCAGTACTGCTTTTTACCGGAAATGTGGAGGTTGTGATCCAGAATGACCAGTTGGAGATCCGGGGATCTTACTGGTCAGACTATGAGCTGCCTCTTTCAGAAATACAGGCCGTTACTTACCGGGAGGACTTTGAAACAGGCAGTAAGCGTATGGGAGTCAACAGCCTGCAGCTTAATGAGGGAACTTTTCAAAACAAAGAGTTTGGAGAGTACACCATATACAGCTATGTCAGATGTAAAGATTTTGTGGTGATGGAAACAACAGACGGCGTGCTGGTGATAAATGGGAAAACTCCGGAAGAGACCAGAACGCTGTATGAGAAGATCCTGGCGGCGTCCGGGCTGGAGTAGGGGCAGAAAGGAGAAAGTTTATGACAAAAGGAAAATGGAGAAAAAAGATCCTGGCAGGCTTTTTGGGGATTCTGGCACTGGCTGCTTTGTCCGGCTGTCAGGAATCTCTTTCAGATGAGTTTCAGGAAGACCAGGTCATTGCAGAAGCGAAAGAAATGGTAGAAAGAATCAATGCCGGGGAACTGGAAGGAGTATGGGAAGATACCTTTAATGTGGTCATGCAGAATGGGACAGATCCGGAAGAACTTCAGGAAAATATTGACTATTATATGAAGGATAAAGGAGAATTTCAGGACTTTGACAGGATCCAGGTCCGGGGGATCACAGATCGGGACACAGGAACTCCTTATGCCACAGTTATGGTTCTGGCGGCTTATGAAGACGGAAAAGTCATGTTTACCATTTCCTTTGACACGGATATGAAATGTGCGGGATTTTATGTGAAATAGGGGAGTAATCTTGCAATGTTATTTTTTAATAATAAAAAATCCTGGATCCTGTGGGCAATCACTTTCCTGGCCGCAGGGGTGGCTTTCCCTTTTCTGCCGGAACAGATACCGGTGCATTGGAGCGCCGGAACAGCAGACGGATTTGCGGGAAAATGGGCGGTTTTTCTCTTCCCGGCCCTTCAGGCAGGAATCTTGCTTGTGAGCCGGATCCCTGGGGTAAAACAGTGGTGCCTGGTTAATAAAACGGGGATGGAAGGAAATGAGAGCCAGTATTACTTTAGAATCTTTTTTATCATTTTCCTTCTGGCTTTTGTGGAAGGTTTGAGTATCTGGTATGTATTTTAATTCTGGAATCTGAGACTCGGTGCTGCTATAATACAGATAAGAATCCAAGAGAGGTTAGGACTATGCTTGAATCATTAAATAACAATAAAAAGCTGCTTCCCCGGCAGGCTGCGGAACAGATCATAAAACTGATCCGGGAAAACCAGCTTCAGGCAGGGGAAAAGCTGCCTAATGAATTTGATATGGCCCAGCAGCTTTCTGTGGGAAGGGGAACCATCCGGGAGGCTGTGAAAATCCTGGAATCCAGAAATATCGTGGAGATCAGAAGAGGAAGGGGGACATTTGTATGTGAGCATCCGGGACTGATGGAGGATCCTCTGGGCCTTGCCCTGGTGGAAGATAAGGAGAGACTGGCTCTGGATCTGTGTGAGGTCCGTCTGATCCTGGAACCGGAACTGGCGGCCCTGGCGGCCAAAAGAGCAGGAGAAAAAGAGATCCGGAAACTGGAGGTGATCCAGGAACAGATCGAAAAACTTTGCAGGCAGGGAGAATCTTATCTGAAAAAAGATATGGAGTTTCATGAACTGCTGGCCCGGATCAGCCGAAACTATGTAATGCCCAGATTAGTGCCTATTATTCAGGAGGGTGTTTCCCTGTTTATAGAAGTCACGGAGCTTTCTCTGGCGGAAGAAACTTTAAGGACCCACCGGAAGATCGTGACATCTATACAGGATCATGATTCCAAGGGGGCCAGAGAAGCTATGAAGGAACATCTTCTCCTGAATCAGAAAAAAATACAGGAGAAGCTATGGGAGAATAAATCCGAAACTTTTATTGACGGAGAAGGATAAAAGGTTTATTCTTAACATAAGACGTCATACGTGTTATGACATAGACTGTTTTCATGTCTGTTATGTAACTATGAAATACAGAAACAGTTGATCTTGATATGATAAAAGAAAAGGAGAAAAGTTATGAAGCTGAGAAGTCAGGAACTGAGAAAAATTGCTCCGGAACTGGACCCGCTGCGTCTGGGAACGGGATGGAAACTGGAGGATCTGTCAAAACCCCAGATCATGATCGAGAGTACCTTCGGGGACAGCCATCCGGGAAGCGGACATTTGCTGGAACTGGTGGAAGAGGCCAGAAAAGGGGTGGCCCAAGCCGGAGGACACGGAGCCAGATATTTTACCACCGATATCTGTGACGGAGAAGCCCAGGGACATG
>DWYL01000297.1 GCA_019118685.1 Candidatus Blautia merdipullorum | reverse complement strand
CATATTTTTTTCGTATGCTATCTATGATTTCCATATTATTGAATTTAGGAAATATCATAATGGTTCTCTCACGCATTATATAGTACCTGCTTTCTGATTTTAAAATAATCCACAGGGGTGATTCCAGAGCTATGTTTTACTTTTTATCTGGTGTATCTTTTTTGGACAGGTCATTTGTAAAATCTGTCCAGGCTTTTCCCCTTAAAAATACTGCTGCACATACTGCGATCAAAGCGATTATGACAAAGAACATTTCCATAAAAACACCTCCTGTAAGAAGACTTTATCTAGATAAGGAATTACCCTCTGTGGATATACATTCTTGACATTTGAGAATCTCCGTCACCCTGGACCATGCAGTAAAATTCCCAGCCATATCTTTCGTAAAAGGAAGTATGGTCTGTAATAAGATATAAGGTATCGATTCCTTTTTCTTTCATGTCTCTGCAGACATAATCCAGAAGTGCTCCGGCCACCCCATGGTTTCTGTATTCTGCTTCTGTGTAAACGGCGCAGACATTAGGCGCCAGGTCCTTTCGATGGTGAAAATCATTTTCAATAACGCCCATTCCTCCAATGATCTCAGAATCTTTTAGCGCCAGATACCACTGAGGAACAGGAGCTTTTTTCAGGAGAGATTCTTCCATGCTTTCTCTGTATGCTTCAAGGGGAACCTCCCATTTTTCATGGAACCATCTGGCTGCCCTGTCCAGAATTTCCGGGTTTTGGGATAAGTTTACGATTTTGTATTCCATAGAAATATACCTCGCTTAAGTGTCGATCCATAAATTGTAAACGCCCTCATAATCGTTTATGGTCATTACCCGGATATTACTCATATAGAGTACTCCTTATTCTGTGAAAAGTTTTCTTCCAGGTAGTTTTCTGCTGTTTCTCTGGATCTGAAAATGTGGATATTCCGGTTTTGACCATACTTTTCAAGAAGCTGGTAGATAACAGGAAGCTGGTCTTTGGGAAAGTTCAGGATCCATTGACGGAATTCTTCGTCAAACTCTGCTTCCACCCAGGGAATATCTTCCCGTTTTGTTCCGATACGGGCTTTGGCTCCTGCAAGACAGACTTCCAGAGGGTAATCCAGTAAGAAAATGGTATCGCAGTTTTTCAGCCGCAGTTCCATGGTGCTAAGATAGTTTCCGTCGATGATCCATGACCGATTTTCCATGATCTTTTTTTGCTCGGCGACTAATTCTTCCCGGGAAATGTTGGTCCTGTCAGGCTTATGCCAGATCATGTCCAGATAATATAAAGGCAGTCCGGTCACATCCCTGAGTTTCCGGGAAAAAGTGCTTTTTCCGGCCCCAGGGCTGCCGATGACGATCACTTTTTTCATAAGTTTCTCTTTCCCAGAGGGCTTTTCCTTTTTCTTTTCAATTTCCATGACAAAATTAGTGAGAAGGATTCCCTGGCGTTCTACCTGCTGTTCTTTTATTACTTTATAGCCTCTCTTTTGAAAAAAAGGTCTGGCAGTGATAGAAGCATGGGTTCGTATGTCTCCGGGAACATGGGCCTCCAGTTTGTTACAGAGTTCGGAGGCGACTCCTTCTCTCTGATGATCTTTATGGACGTACAGACGGTCCAGATATCCGGTTTCGTCTATGTCCCCAAAACCCAGAATCTCGCCCTCTTCAACGGCTATTAAAGTATAGTGTTCCAGGAAGGAACGGTTCCAGGCATCCAGGTCCACCTCACCGGAAGCCCAGGCATTTAGCTGCTCTTTGGTGTAGTCTTGCTTATTGACTTCGTGTACGGTCTGGTAAAAAAGCTCTGCCAGCCGGGGACAGTCGGAAGGCTGGTATTTTCGTATCATCATGTCAGGTACTCCTTCGTTCATAAAGCAGTTCAGCGATCCCATTATAGGTTTTTACGTGAACCAATTTTAACTTCAACTATTATATTCATCGATAAGATCCTTTTCCATCAGCTGACGGATAAGATCTCTCCCTCCGCAGATCCAGATTTTCTTTCCTGCCTGCTTTTTTAATTGCTTTAGGATTTTCCAGGGAGCCTGGGAGGAAAAATGAATGTTATCGGTAGAGGGCAGCTGCCTGTGTGTGAACACATAACTTGTCTGATTCGGGTATACCCACTGGTCGGGAGATAGCTGGGTTACGGTCTGATGATAGGTATTCCAGCCCATGAGGACTGTATCTACATCTTGTATAAATGTAGAATAGCCATCTTCAGTTTCAGTGCCGCTGTCCTGTCCATCAAGCCAATCTACACCGCCTTTTTTATCTGCGATGTAGCCGTCCAGGCTCATTGCAATGAATAAACTCACTTTTCTCATGGGCAAATTTCCCTCCATAGATTATTGTACAATATCATATCTATAGTATACCATCTTTGAGGTCAGAAAGAAGTCCTTTTGCGTAAAATACATAAAATTATACCTGAAATGGATGAAAAAGGAAATTTGCATAAAACTGTATTGAACACATTGCTTTTAAATCCTTTTTGTATCAGAATTATTTTGACGAATCTGTCTATTTTATATCTGTCTATTGATTTTACTGTCATGTTTATGCTAAATTTTGTATATAGATTCGTGTTATTCTTGCACAAATAACATGGATAAGGAACCGGGCGATTATGCATAATAGCTAACTGAGCAATGTGTTTCATGGAAGCTGCTTGAAACACAATTCCTAGTACAGCGTTCGTTAAATAACTGGACCAAGCGCTGTACTAGTACGAAAGAAGGGAATAAGTTATGAAAGAAGAAAAGAAAACCTCTCAAAAAGGACTCAGCAAAATGCTGAAACGTTTTTATGGAGTAGGTGACTGTGGCTTTACACTTATGTCGAATATTGAAAGCTATTATTTTAGTTTCTTTTTGACAAATCTGGCCCAGTTCAGCCTGCCGATGGTAACTTTAATTACTACGATATCCAGTACTGTGGATGCTGCGCTTTCCTGGATCTACGGAGCGATCCTGAATAGCATCAAGCCTCTGAAATGGGGAAGATATCGTTCCTGGCTGGTTGTCATACCCTGGCTGGTACCTTTTTTATATGCATTCCAGTTTGTAAAGATCGGAGATGGATGGGTTTCCGCTATCATTATCATAGTGGCGGCTATTGCCAGCCATGTGGCATGGAATTTCGCTTATGTGGCGAATGTGTCTATGATCTCTGTTGCAGGAAAGACTCCTGAAGAACGCTCCCAGCTTTCTTCTACCAGAGCTGCCTGGGCAAACTTTTCCAAAGTTATTTTCTCTTATGTAGGACCTGGACTGGCTGCGATCATGGCAGGATTTATCGGAGAGGTAAATCAGTATGGAGCAGCGGCCTTTGTTCTCGGATGTATTATGGCAGTTCTGTATTATGCCCATTTCCGTATGTTTGACGGTTATGAACAGGTACAGGAAGTCCAGCCAAAAGACCAGGGGCAGAAACAGGCAAAAGAGAAGGACAGGACAGGAGGCATGGATCTGATCAGGGCTCTGCTTCAGAATCCTCCTTTGATCGCTCTTTTGATTGCAGATCTTGCAAAATTTATGTTTAACTTTGTACTTATGGGTGTAGCAACTTATTATTTTACCTATATTGCTATGAACGATGGTCTGCTGTCTGCGTATATGCTGGTTACCAATATTTTCTGTGTGATCGGAGCATATCTCAGCAAAGCATTGAGCAATCGTTTTACCACCAGAACGACTACGATCGGTGTTATGGCTATACAGGCGATCCTTCTGATCGTTTCTTATCTGTTTTATAATAATGTCACATTGGTAATCGTTCTTATGAGTGTGGCAATGTTTGGATATGGCATTACATATGCCTGTACACCGGCACTTTATGGAGATACGATTATATACAGTGAATGGAAGACTGGAAAAAATGCTGCAGGATGGATCAGCGGACTTCAGAATGTACCTTTGAAAGTTTCTATTATGACCAGAGGAATTATTATTTCCGCATGTCTCGCTATGGGAAATTTCAGTGCGGATATTAATCCGGCAGACACTCCGGAAGGGCTGAAAAATGCCATAAGTATCGGATTTATGGTAATTCCAGCCATTGCACTGATCGTTGCAGTTATTGCACTGATTTTCGGTTTCAAGCTTACAAAGGAAAAAGTAGAGCAGTATACAGCCGAAATTGCCGCCCGTTCCTGAAAAAAGGAAAACTGACAGAAACCAGATGAACAGAGATATTAGATTTTTATTGAATCTGCAGATCCTGGCAGATGAGCTTATAGAACAATATCAGGATATACAATTTTACAGAGGCCTGGATTCCCAGACGCTAGAGGGAGTTTACTTTTATAATAAGAAGGACAGACAGCTGCTTCCAAAGTATGCATATATCCTCAGGGGGACAGATTTGCAGAATATCTTCCCCAAACAGCATTGTTCCCTTATCGTGCTGGGAGAAATCCCCGAAAAGTGGAAAAACAGTACCCATAGCCTTTTACAGCTTCCCAAAGAGACGGATCTTCTGGATCTTATGAATCAATGCCAGGAAGCGTTTCATAAGCATGTATCCTGGGCGGAAAAATTACAGAATGTCATAATCCAGGAAGAAGGTGTGGAAGAACTGTGCAGGATCAGCTGTTCTTATTTTAAAAACCCTCTTTTTGTCCATGATTCCCAGCTGCAGCTGATCTCCTGTCCTGTATGGCGGGAAGGGATGATCGTATGGGAAAAGGATGAACAGACTGGTCAGCTGATCACTCCTTTGGAAGATCTGAATGATTTTCGGACAGACCGGGAATACCTTCATACTCTGACAACAGAAGGAGCCCATATTTATTCGGCAGAACTTCGGGGATATCGTGATATATATGTAAATATCCGGGATGATAACGGGACCTATGAAGGCCGCCTGGTAATCTGTGAGATAGATACTCCTTTAAAACCCGGCCAGTTTGCCTCTGCGGAATATCTGGCAAAGCTGATCCGGATGGTATTGTCCAGACGGGGACATCTGGATATCCCGTACAAGCGTGCCCTGTATCAGATGCTGGAGAGCATGGTTCAGGGGAAAACCTTTACAAATTCAGAGATTGAAAGCCGGATCGCCCAGTGCAAATGGAAATTGACAGATCATTATGTCTGTATACGGATGGATGGGGAAGAGGAGGAAGGAAATCCCGGATCTGCAGTCAGTGTATGCAATTATGTGGAAACAAGAGTTTCCGGAAGCAGGGCTTTTTTTATTGGAAATCAGATATGTATCATCATTAATCTGTCTGTAAATAAAGACTATACTTCAGAAATTGCCGGTATTCTCAGAGACGGCCTGTTTAAAGCAGGGGTCAGTAATGTTTTTGACGATTTTACCCGGCTGAGCCATTACTATCGCCAGGCCTCTATCGCATTGGAATATTGTCGGAAACGGAATGATACAAAGTGGTATTACGCTTTTGGAGATATTGTAATGGATTATATCGGAGACCTTTGCGGTTCTCAGTTCGAGCCGGAAGAACTGTGCGCCTGTGAACTTAAAACTCTCGGAGAATATGATGAGGAAAATCATACGGAGCTTTATAAAACTCTTTGCAAGTATATCCTGAATGAGCGAAATACAGTAGCCACTGCGGCTCAGTTGTATGTAGGGCGCAGCACATTATTTTACCGGCTCAGAAAGATTAAAGAGATCACCGGACTGGCAGCCTCTGATATGGCGAAACCTGTGAAGAATTTATATTTGAGATTTTCCATATTTATTATGGAAAAGCATGTAGAGAAAGGAGATAAAAATTATGTTGACACCTAAACAAAATCTGCTGGAAACTTTAAAAAAAGATGGAAAACCGGAATGTCTGTGCAATTCCCTGACAATGTTCCGAACAATCCCTGGAGATCCCTGCTTTAAACTGTTGAGAGGAAACCGGGTAAGAGGAACGAATTCTTATGATCAGTGGGGAACCTATATCATGTTCCCTGAGGACGCACCGGCAGCAGTGCCCTATGTTACAGAAGAAAATCAGGTTATCAAAGATATAACAGAGTGGAAAAAATATGTTAAAGTTCCCGATCTGGCAGGAAAATGTGCAGAGGGCTGGGAAGAGGCCCTGGAAGCAAAAAGCAAGATCGATCAGGATAAATATCTGACCATGGTCGTTATGGGAACAGGTATTTTTGAACAGCTTCATATGCTTATGACTTTTGAAGATACTTTAGTGAATTTCCTTCTTGAGCCGGAAGCTATGCATGAATTGATCGATGTGATCTGTGAGTATCGTCTGACTTATATGAAGCTGATCGTAGAACATCTTCATCCGGACTGTATTATGTCCCATGATGACTGGGGTTCCAGAACCAGCATGTTTATGTCACCGGAGGTATGGAGAGAGTTCTTCAAGGAGCCATACCGGAAGCTTTACAGCTACCTTCACTCTCAGGGAGTGATCGCTATGCACCATGGAGATTCTTTTATGGAACCTATTGTGGAAGATATGGCGGAAATTGGCGTTGACATCTGGCAGGGCGTCCTGAATACCAATAATATTGCTGCGATCTCCGAAAAAGTAGGGGATCGGATGCTTCTTATGGGCGGCGTGGATTCTGTGATCGACCGGGAAGACGCCACAGAGGAGGAGATACGCAAAGAAACCCGCCGGGCCTGTGATGCATATGGAAATCTGAAAGGTTTCTGGCCGGGGATCACATACGGAGGCCCTGGAACCATCTATCCTCATGTAGAACCTATTGTAATTGACGAAATCAATAAATATAATATGGAACACTTTGGTGTAGCAATTTCATAAGACAGGAGATATAAGGGGCTGTGGGCTAATGCCAGTTTTGCCCCTCTGATGAAAAGGAAGAGGCCATCCTGTAAAATCACGGCTTTTATAAAGTACGGATTTCCAGGGAATGGCTTCTTCCTTTTTATAGCTTCTCTCAATGAGAGAAAACAGAATCAGGATTTTTAGACAATGCCAGGGCTTTTTTCAGAGCCTTAAGAAAGGCTGCAGCTTCAGGTGTGGGATCCTTGGCATATAAAAGACCATAGGAAACTTTATAATTCCAGTTTACCGGAATGGTAATAAGAGAAGGATGGACTCTTTCCCAGCATGCCAGGGTCAGCAGGAGGGAACCTGTGACTTCGCAGGTGTTAAAGGTTTCCAGATCATAGAAATAATCCGTATCTTCCACTTGGATCTGGGGATGGCAGGTCTTAAGCATTTCTCTCAGAGGATCTATATAGAAGGCGTCGCCCTCTTTGACAGAGAGAAGCCGTTCTCCGTACAGATCCGAGATTTCCAGTATTTTTTTAGAAGCAAGGCGGTGATTCCTGGGAACAGCAACGGATATGGGGAAGCTGCCCAGCTCAAAAAAATTGCTCAGGCTCAGCATTTGACGGGAGCCGAAAACGCCCGCCATGAAATCTATCTCTTCCCCCAGAGAGGAGACAACAGAAAGGATCTTCTGCCGGTCATCGCTGTAAGGAACCATTTTTATCCGATATTCGGAAGGATCCGGACTGACCTGGTTCCACAGGTCGATGAGAAGGTTTCCGGGATTCAGAAGAGAAGAACCAAGGCGAATGGTTTTGACAGTCTGCTGCTGGATGGCCCTTGCTTTTTCTACTGCTTTTTCAGACTGGCGGATAAAATCTTTTGCTGCTTTATAGAGATAGGCCCCTGCGGGGGTAAGCTCTATACCCTGATTGGTTCTTTTTATCAGCTTCAGATTCAAGCGATCCTCCAGTGCGTTCATCTGTTTCATAACAGAGGCAGGGGTCACAAAGAGATCCCTGGCGGCCTTGGAGAGACTGCCTCTTTCTGCTGCCTGAACAAAGATTTTTATCTGCTGGCTATACATACAGATACCTCCTTGCTTTTACTTTTGGTAAATGCATTATAGCCGGATCGGAAATTCCATGTCAAGTGTTTCTGCTGTAAAATAACCATATAAAGTAACAGTTCAGCTGCAGCAAGCACGCCAGCGGGATTTCCCAAATGGCGGGGGCTGAACTGTTATCACATAAGAATCTGCAGTATAAGAGCAAATAGGAGGAAGAAATAATGGCAAAGGGAAAATTAGGTTTTGGCTGGATGCGTCTGCCTCAGAAGTCAGAAAATCCGGAAGACATTGATTTTGAACAGGTAAATCAAATGGTAGATGCTTATTTAGACGCTGGATTTGACTATTTTGACACCAGCTATGTGTACCACAATGGAAAAAGCGAAAATGCTATCCAGCGCTGTCTGATCAGTCGTTACCCCAGAGAAAAATTCAGGCTGGCTTCAAAGCTCCCCACTTTTGCGATCACAAAGGAGGAGCAGGTGGAAGAAATTTTCGCCCAGCAGCTGGAGAAATGCGGTACAGAATATTTTGATTATTTTCTCCTTCATAATGTAAACGGTATCCGCTATGGAAGAGAGATCAAGGAATGCCATATGTTTGAACATATGCAGCAGTGGAAAAAAGATGGAAAGATCCGTCATATCGGCTTTTCCTATCATGATTCTGCCGATAACCTGGACAAGATCCTTTCGGAACATCCGGAAGTAGAATTTGTCCAGATTGCTCTGAATTATATTGACTGGAACGCTTATCTGATCCAGGCAAAGAAGTGTTATGAAGTGATCCGGAAACATGGCTGCCAGGTGATCGTTATGGAACCGGTGAAAGGTGGTATGCTGGCAAAGGTTCCGGAGAAAGCAGAAGCGCTTATGAAACAGGAAGCTCCCCGGATGTCTCCGGCTTCCTGGGCCATCCGTTTTGCGGCAGGACTGGATGGGATTTTGACAGTCTTATCTGGAATGTCCGACTTAGCACAGGTAGAAGACAATATTTCCTATATGAAGGATTTTCAGCCTTTAAATGACCGGGAACTGAAGATCTTAAAAGAGGTAAGCCGCATTTACAAAGAGGAAGGGCCGGTACATACCGCAGACTTTAGCAAATATGAAGAAATCTCTCCTAAGGGAGTTTCTGCCGCTGCTATTCTGGAGACTTATAACAACTGCATGCTCCAGCCAAATCCCGGCTTTGCCGCAGAGCATAACTACTTTTCAGTAGAAAAGGCAAAACATGGCATTAAAACAGAGGAAAACTGCATTCCTCTGCCGGCAGTACTCTCAGAAGGAACAGATATTTCTGATATGGTGAAAGAAGCTGAAGAATTTTTAAACAGCAATGCTTTTTTCCAATATGAAGTACAGTAAAAACAACATATTTACAGCTTTAATAGATTTGTGATCTTTATAAGGAGCTGGAGCTGTTGCATTAATCAAAATCGGCAGCTCCAGCCTTTTTTTATGCAGAAATCTTTTTAAGAAAAATAATAATCTTCTCCAGTAGGAATTCCCTGAAAAGAATAGTCTTCCAGCACATCTTTGACCAGATAGGGTTTGTCGGAGATCAGACCGTTTACCCCCATATCCAGATACTTTCTCATATTTTCTTCCAGATCTACAGTCCACACATACACCGGGAGCCAGGCCTGGCGGCAGGCGGAGATAAAGCTGTTGGAGACCATGTTTTCTTCAATGACTACAAAGTCGCAGTCCAGGGAAAGAAGGTCCTCCACGGTGGTTTCACCCAGGTTTCCGAACATGCAGCAGCCGGTTTTTAAGGCCGGATTTTTCTGGCGGACAAGCTGGATCAGGTCGAAGTCCAGGGACATAAGGATACAGTCTTTTTCAAAATCATATCTTTCAATCAGAGCCAGGATCTGGTCCACAAGGATTTCTCTTTCTTTTCCGGAAACCGCTTTTAACTCGATGAGCAGACGGATCTTTCCCTTGGAAAGAGTGAGCAGCTCTTCCAGGGTGGGAACCTGTCCTTCCATACCATACTGAGACAGAGAGATAGACTGGAGTTCTTCCAGAGTAAGGCTGTTGATATTTTTAAACCGGCCTGCCATACGGCTCAGGTTATCATCATGGACGGCTACCGGAACCTGATCTTTCGTCAGCTGGATATCTACTTCTGCAAAGTCTGCACCGGAATCAATCGCCCCTTTTACTGCCTCCAGGGTATTCTCCACACCCAGATCGCTGCCCCTGTGACCGATGGACAGCGGCTTGTGGACCACAGGAGGTTCCTGAGCATACTGATACATGGCCAAAAGGCCGGCGGCAAGGACCAGGAGAACCACAGGGATCCAGAGCTTTTTCAGAAGGGGAATCTCCCTGAAAAGAGGACAGAAATACGCCTGGGTTTTACGGATCCCGGAGGATAGAAAAGCTTTTATTTTAGTAAAAGATTGAGAAGAAAGCCTGGCTGATGGAAAAAGCACAGGCGCTGCTTCTTCTGGAACGGGGAGTAAAATTCCTGTAAGGAATGAGGAAAATCCCAGGGAAAGAATACAGCGGAGGATCCAGACCAGCACGCCTGTGAAGGCGGTTTCCTGAGCCTTTCCGGAGAAGAAAAGCAGACACAGGGTTTTCAGGGGATTCTCCTCTATAACAGAGGAAAAGTCTCCGGGCAGGATACCGGACCTGCCAAAAAGCAGCTGCCACAGAGCCATGAGGATACCCAGGAGAAGAACGCCTTTTAGCCCTGCTTTTTTCCAGGCAAAGATACTTTCTTTACAGCCTTCCCGGAAGCTTTTTCTCTTCAGGATCATAGCCGGAAGAAGGAAAAGCAGCAGAAGAAACAGGAGAAAAATCAGAGTATAGCCCAGATCCAGAACAAAGTTTCCATACCACCGTTTAGACAGTTCTCCTGTAACGAAAGTCGGAATTTCCAGGCGGGGCATAACCGAAGGCACTAGATAGAGATTCTGAAAAGGAAGGAGAAGGATCCCATATACAAAAAACCCTGGAATGTCTCTGAAATTTAAGGAAAATAGAGAGTACACAGAGGTCTTTAGAGTATCCTTCAGAGAAAAGGAGGATCCCGCATAGCTCTGATAAAGGGCAATAAAGATAAAGGAAAATTCAAAATATGCCAGGAAAACAGAAAGGCACAGGATCAGGACAATGGCTGCGATTCCGGGAAGGCTGAAAAGGATCTGAAGCATATGGTAGTTATACAGGCTGGTATCCCCGGCTATTTCCAGCATCATGACCATCAGCTCTTTGACCCCGGGAATGAAAAAGAATAGGGAGAGAACTTTAAAAGCCAGCTCAAATAAAAATAACTGGGGCAGCAGGGAAAGAAAGCTGTGAAAGATTTTTTTGCAGTGGGTCAGGGATAAGATTTTGTACATAAGAAACCTCCGGTATATATTTCAGATTTTTAAAACAGAGCGGTGAGATTTTCCAGGATCAGGGTGCCGCTCAGGCTGTAGGCCAGCAGGGAGAAGGGTCTTCCCAGAAGGGTGAAAACCAGATATTTTTTCAGGGACATGGAAGTCAATCCTGCTATCAGACATAACAGATCGTCAGGCATACCTGGCAGGATTAGAGCCAGAAGGAAGAATATATCGAATTTCTTTCCTTTTTCTGCCCAGGAAATGTATTTCTGAAAGGTTTCTTCTGATACAAACTTTAAAAGAAAGGTCTGTCCATAGTGCCTTGCCAGGAGAAAACTGATTACAGAACCTGTGACCATTCCGGCATAGTTCAGAAAGAAGCCGTACAGGGGGCCGAACATTGCCACGCCGATGATACAGCTGACGCCTCCGGGAACTACCGGGATCACTACCTGTACAGTCTGGAGCAGGAGAAAGCACAGAGGAGCCAGGACTCCTGTCTGACGGAGAAACTGCTCCATAGCCTCCCGGGAAGAGAAGATCCCGCTTTGAAATCCTATAGCCAGAAGCAGGAGGAGAATAGCGGTTCCAATGATGGTCAGTTTGTTTTCTTCGAATCTTTTTGTCAGTGTCATGAGATATGCCTTCTTTCTGTTCTATATTTTTTCGATCTTTATGGATAATCTGTCAGAAATTTTATACTGCTGTAGTCTGACCGGCGGGAATTGTAGGGAGAAGTTCCTCTTTCCGGTGCAGAGAGTTCATCTTTTTGACAAAAAGCCACAGGCCCGGGCCGGCCAGGAGGAGAAAGGCTCCTCCGTTTACTGCCAGGCTTTCAAGGATCTGGAAGAACCTGGGCAAAGTGGTGAGAAAAGCCAGGGCCAGAAGGGCTGCGGATATGTAGAATTTATAGAGAGCAGATTTATTTTTCATAAGGTTTACCTCCCATAGGTGTCTGTTTTCTTTTGATGGTTTTATCATAGCAGGGGAAGGTCTCACCATTATTTCAATTTTTCAGGAAAATGTTGCAGTTTTGTGATATTTTCCTTTTTTCCTCCGCCTTGCCACCTCCCTCGTTTCATGGTAGTATTAGGAAGAGTCAAAGACCCTCGCGGCAGTCGCCAAATGGACATGCCAGCATGTCCGCTTGGCTCGTTGCCCGCGGGAATGAATAAGGAGAGAAATTTATGAGTTCTTATGAGAGTTTTGCCAGGGTCTATGACCTGTTTATGGACAATATTCCCTATGAAGAGTGGTGCGGATACCTTACCGGGCTTTTAGAGGACCAGGGGATCCGGGATGGACTGGTCCTGGAGCTGGGCTGCGGGACAGGAAATATGACCCGTCTTCTGGCCGGGAAGGGATACGACATGATCGGTGTGGACAATTCTGTGGACATGCTGGAGATCGCCATGGAGAAAAAGGAAGAAGAGGGCCAGGACATCCTCTATCTCCTTCAGGACATGCGGGAATTTGAACTTTACGGCACTGTCCGGGCAGTGGTGTCTGTCTGTGACAGCATGAATTATATAACGGAAGAAGAGGATCTGCTGGAAGTATTCCGGCTGGTAAACAACTATCTGGATCCCGGTGGGATTTTTATTTTTGACCTGAATACAGAATACAAATATAAAGAAATCCTGGGAGACACTACCATAGCCGAGGACCGGGAAGATGCCAGCTTTATCTGGGATAATTATTATGATCCAGAAGAACAGATCAACGAATATGATCTGGCTCTTTTTGTCCCGGTGGAAAAGGATGGGGAGACTCTTTACCGGAAGTATGAGGAGACCCATTATCAGAAAGCCTATTCTCTGGAAAAGGTGAAGGAGCTGCTGTTAAAGGCAGGGATGGAATTTGTTGCCGCCTACGACGCCTTTACCAGGGATCCGGTGAGAGAGGACAGCGAGAGGATCTACATACTTGCCAGAGAAAAAGGGAAAAATAAGCAGAAAGAGGAGAATTAAAATATGGGAGATTATATTGTAAGGGCCACAGCGGCCAATTATCAGATCAGGGCATTTGCGGCTACCACCAGGGATCTGGTGGAGTATGCCAGAGCAGCCCATAATACCAGTCCGGTGGCTACGGCGGCTCTGGGCCGTCTGCTTACAGCAGGAGCCATGATGGGCGTGATGATGAAAGGAGAGAAGGACCTGCTGACCCTGCAGATCAAGGCGGGAGGTCCTCTGGAGGGCATTACCGTTACTGCAGATTCCAAGGGAAATGTAAAGGGATATGTGGGAAATCCCAATGTGGTCCTTCACGCCAATGCTCAGGGGAAATTGGATGTGGCAGGCGCTGTAGGCGTGGGCTTTATGAACGTGATTAAGGATATGGGTATGAAAGAGCCTTATGTGGGCCAGACCGTGCTCCAGACCAGCGAGATCGCAGAGGATCTTACCTATTACTTTGCCACCAGCGAACAGGTGCCCTCTTCTGTAGGACTGGGGGTATTGATGGAAAAGGACAACACTGTGAAACAGGCAGGAGGTTTTATTATCCAGCTTATGCCTTTCACAGAGGAAGCAGTGATCACCCGGCTGGAGGAAAATCTGAAAAAAGTGACTTCTGTCACAGCTCTTCTGGAAGAGGGACATACGCCGGAAAGCCTTCTGGAACTTTTGCTGGAAGGATTTGATATTGAATTTAACGACAGGATCCCCACTCAGTTCCACTGCAACTGCAGCAAGGAGAGAGTGGAGAGAGCTCTGATCAGCATTGGAAGAAAAGACATTCAGGAAATGATCGATGAAGGAAAAGAAATCGAGATGAACTGTCATTTCTGTAATAAAAATTATACTTTTACAGTAGAAGAACTGAAACGGATCTTAAAAGAATGTAAAAGAGGATAAAAGAAAGAGGTTTGGCGGAAGATGAGAGATGGATTTATAAAGGCGGCAGCGGCAGCTATTGACGTCCGGGTGGCCGACTGTATTCACAACACGGATGAGATCATTAAGAAAGCCAGAGAGCTTTCTGATAAAGGAGCCAGGATCCTGGTGTTCCCGGAGCTTTCCATTACCGGCTATACCTGTCAGGACCTTTTCTGGCAGGAGACTTTGCTGAATAGCGCCAGGGAGCAGCTTTTAAGGGCAGCAAAGGAATTGAAGGATGTGCCCGGGCTGATCTTTGTAGGACTTCCCTATGCTTACCGTGGGAAGCTCTATAATGTGGCGGCAGCTATAAACCAGGGAGAGATCCTGGGACTGGTCCCCAAGGAGTATCTGCCCAATTATGGAGAGTTTTATGAGGCAAGGCATTTCTCTTCAGGAAAAAATCTCTGGGGATATACGGAACTGGGAGGAAAGCAGGTTCCTGTTATGGAGAAACTGCTGTTTTCCTGCCGGGAAATGCCGGGCCTTACAGTAGCTGCGGAAATTTGCGAGGATCTGTGGGCGGCTGCCCCTCCAAGCGTAGCTCACGCCATGGCCGGGGCAAATGTGATCGTAAACCTTTCCGCCAGTGATGAGACCGTTGGGAAAGCCGACTACAGACGGGAGCTGGTAAAGAGCCAGTCTGCCAGACTGCTGTGCGCCTATATTTACGCTACTGCCGGATATGGAGAGTCCACCCAGGATCTGGTTTTCGGCGGCCAGCACCTGATCTGCGAAAACGGCGTAGTATTAAAAGAAGCGGAAATGTTCCAGAACCAGTCAGCAGAGGCCGTTCTGGATATCAACCGTTTATCAGAAGAACGGAGAAGGATTTCCACCTGGCATGAGGAAAAGAGAGAAGGATATCTTACAGTAGAGTTTTCCCTTCCTGTAGAGGAGACAAAACTGGAGCGGTTTATCGATCCCAGTCCCTTTGTGCCGGACAGCCGGGGAGAAAGAGAAAAGCGCTGTAATGAGATCCTGATGATCCAGGCTATGGGCCTGAAGAAGCGTTTGGAGCATACCCGCTGCCAGAGAGCGGTGCTGGGAATTTCCGGAGGCCTGGATTCCACACTGGCTCTCCTGGTCACTGCCAGGGCTTTTGATCTTCTGGGAATGGGAAGAGAACATATCACTGCAGTGACTATGCCCTGCTTTGGCACCACAGACCGGACTTATACCAACGCCTGCGAACTGACCAGAAGGCTGGGAGCTACTCTTATGGAAGTGGATATCAAGAAAGCAGTGCTGCAGCATTTTTCCGATATCGGTCATGATGAAAATGTTCATGACGTGACTTACGAAAACTCCCAGGCCAGGGAGCGGACCCAGGTGATCATGGATATTGCCAACCAGCAGGGAGGCATGGTGGTTGGAACTGGAGACCTTTCAGAGCTGGCCCTTGGCTGGGCAACCTATAACGGGGATCATATGTCCATGTATGGAGTAAACGCCTCTGTGCCAAAGACTCTGGTCCGCCATCTGGTACGGTATTATGCCGATACCTGCGGAGAGGAAAAACTGTCCCAGATCCTTCTGGATATTCTGGATACACCGGTAAGTCCGGAGCTTCTTCCTCCAAAGGACGGAGTGATCTCCCAGAAGACCGAAGATCTGGTAGGTCCCTATGAGCTTCATGATTTCTTCTTATATCAGATGCTCCGTTTTCATTTCAGACCTGGCAAGATTTACCGTATGGCAAAGGCAGCTTTTGCCGGAGTCTACGAGCCGGAAGTGATCATGAAATGGCTGAAGACTTTCTATTCCAGATTTTTTGCCCAGCAGTTCAAGCGTTCCTGTCTTCCCGACGGACCTAAGGTGGGAAGTGTAGCCGTATCTCCAAGGGGAGATCTCCGGATGTCAAGCGACGCCTGTGTGCGGATCTGGATGGAGGAACTGGAACAGATCCAGGAGTAAAAGAAAGGCGGCGACTATGAAAGCGGTAGTTTTTGAAGAAAAAGGAAAGCTGGTCCTTACAGAACGGCCCAGGCCCTGCCTGGAAAAGGACACAGACGTTCTGATAAAAGTGACTCTTACCACCATCTGTTCCAGCGATATCCATATCAAGCATGGAGCGGTGCCAAATGCTGTGCCGGGAACTATCCTGGGCCATGAGTTTGTAGGGGTGGTGGAAGAAACCGGAAAAGCTGTGAAAAAGGTGAAACCGGGAGACCGGGTGGCGGTGAATGTGGAGACTTTCTGCGGAAGCTGCTTTTACTGTAAGCGAGGCTTTGTAAATAACTGCAGCGATCCTCTGGGCGGCTGGGCCCTGGGGTGCCGGATCGACGGAGGACAGGCAGAGTATGTCCGGATCCCTTTCGGGGACAACGGTCTTACGAAAATTCCCGATAGAGTTTCAGACGAAGCTGCTCTTTTCACCGGGGATCTTCTGTCTACCGGTTACTGGGCTGCCAGGATCGGAGAAATCAGCAAAGGAGACACTGTGGCGGTGATCGGGGCAGGTCCTGCGGGACTGTGTACCATGATGTGCGCCAGACTTTATGACCCTGGAAAGATCATTGCCCTGGATACCGACGAGAACCGTCTGGATGTAGTAAAGGACAACCATCTGGCGGATTTCTGTATAAATCCCGGTGAAATTTCAGAAAGGGATCTGGAAACCCAGATCCGGGAGTTGTCTCATGGACGGGGAGCAGACCGGGTCTTTGAGGTGGCAGGAGGAAAAGATACCTTCCAGACTGCCTGGAAGATCGCCAGGCCCAATGCAGTGGTTACCTTAGTGGCTATGTATGAAGAAGACCAGCGGCTGCCTCTGCCTTCCATGTATGGAAAGAACCTGGTCTTTAAGACAGGCGGGGTAGACGGCTGTTATTGTGATCAGATCATGGACCTGATCCAAAAGGGAGAGCTGGATACCAGCCCGCTGATCACTCACCGGACGACTTTGGAACATATTATGGAAGCTTATGAGATCTTTGAGAAGAAACAGGACGGCGTGATCAAATTTGCGATTAAGGTATAATGAAAGGAAGAGGTCACATGGGAGTTAAACAGGATTATCTTATGCGTATGATCAATGACATCGTCCGGGGGCTTGCACTGGTCCTTACGGGAAAGAAGGAGGTCCGCTATGAGCTGCCTCAGGAGCAGGAACGGACAGAAGAGGAAAACCTTTATGCCCGGATCCTGGAGATGGCAGACCGGGGAGAGATCAATGAAGCGGAAAATATTCTTCTGGGAGATTTTCCGGAGAATACACCGGGATACGGGATCATGGTGGCGGATTTTTATCAGCATTTAGATGAATTTGATGATGATTTTCTGGAAGAGCATGATTATTCCAGAGAAGAGATTTTAGAAGGGCTGGAAAGTCTGGCTGAAGCGTATGGGCTGACAGAACGCTAAAGGCGGATTTGCGGAAGGCGGAGACAAAAAATCGGGAGGAAAAATAAAATGGAGCAGTTGAGAGTAGGTATTTTAAGCACAGGAAATATTGCGGCAACTATGGCGGATACTGTAGCTAAGATGAAAGAAGCCAGGATCTATGCGGTAGCTTCCAGAAGCCTGGAGAAGGCAGAAGCCTTTGCAGAACGTTTTCAGATTGAGAAAGCTTATGGTTCCTATGAGGAGATGGCTGCAGATGAAAATGTAGATCTGGTTTATGTGGCCAGTCCTATGTCGGAACACTATGAGAATGTGAAAATGCTCATTGCTCATGGAAGAAATGTGTTATGTGAGAAATCCTTTGCAGTAAACCAGAAACAGGCCGGAGAAATGATCCGGCTGGCCCAGGAAAAAGGCGTGCTTCTGGCTGAAGCTATGTGGGTCCGGTATATGCCTATGTGGAACACCATCCGTCAGGTACTGGCCCAAGGAGCTATCGGAGCGCCTATGACGCTCACTGCAAATCTCTGTTATCTTATCGGAGACGTGCCGAGACTTCTGAAGCCGGAACTGGGCGGCGGAGCGCTTCTGGACGTTGGGGTATATGCCCTGAATTTTGCATCTATGGTCTTTGGCAATCAGATAGAGAAAATGGTATCTACTGCCATTATGACAGATACCGGCGTAGACGCCCAAAACAGTATTACACTGATCTATCCGGGAGGGAAAATGGCAGTTCTTAACAGCTCTATGCGGGTCCTTTCTGACCGGCAGGGGATCATCTACGGAACAGAAGGCTTTGCAGTAGTGGAGAATATCAATAATTTCCAGACCCTGACCATCTATGACCGGGATCGTCAGGTAAAGGCTCAGTACCATTGTCCGGAACAGATCACCGGATACGAGTATGAAGTTCTGGCCTGCAAAGAAGCCATAGAAAAGGGCCTTACCCAGTGCCCTCAGATGCCTCACAAAGAAACTATGGAAATCATGGGACTGATGGATCAGGCAAGAGAGCAGTGGGGGCTGAAGTTTCCCATGGAATAAGGAAGGTGTGATAGAATGAAGGGATCTTCTAAAAGATTACTGGCGGGTGTTGCCAGCGTGTTTCTTCTGGTTCTGGCGGGAACCGCTGGAATACTGATTTCGGATAAAAACCAGAAAAATATTTCCGGCGGTTCGGGAACCTATTGGTCACAGGAAGAAGGAAAAATCCTGGAAATAGACCGGGAGAAGGGGGAAATCACAATTCAGAGAACAAAGGACGAAAAAGAAATTCTGCTGGATTGTTCCAAAGAGTCTGTTATGGAAGATATTACCCTGAACTCGTATAATACGGGAGATCAGATAAGATATTATTTCTGGCCTTATGAAGCCTCCGAAGACAGGATTAAGGTAGAAGAACTTTTTAAATCAACTATCGAAGGAATATTCTGACATTTCTTCAAAATCATTGTTCAGCACATAGTAAATTTTCTTTTCCATGACGGAATATACAAAGGTAACTCTTGTTGCCCACAGACCTTCCTGTCTAACGGATTTTAATATGTGGAAAGCGTCGGAAACAGAAAAGGTTTCTTTCTGCTTTTCAAGCTGCGCCTGCGCCCGTTCATACCGGTCATCGCCGGGTACTATATAAGGGCGGGTGCTTTCAGGCTTCAGCACAGAGTAGTTTGTCATGAGAGAATACTGCTTCTGCTCCAGCCGATACCCGATCCCAGGCTCTATGAGAAGGACTCTTCCATATCTGTCAGAAAGCATGGCCTGCATGGTTGTGTCCGGGGAATAAACAATTTTCTGCTCCTGCAGGATATGTAAAACCTCATCAAAGGAAAGAATACCCCGGATATAATTTTCTGTAAGATCAGCAATGGTATAAGAGGAGTTTCCCTCAACATATCTTCCCCGGGGATTTCCATGAACATAGAGGAGGGTCCCTGTATTTCCGTTCCGGTGAACTCCATGGAAGGAATGATACCGGTTATCCGGCATTTTTATCCCGATATAAAACCGGTCTTTTTCTTTGATGATTTTGTGATCCCATACAGACAGATCAATGTCAAAGTTAAATCCTGTAATTGTATCTTTTCCGTTATAAACAAATCTTGTGCACATATCTATCCCTCTCTTAATTCTTCTAAATCCCCGGCTTGTATGGCAGGAATCTTTCCCGCAATTTTTTCTTCCGGCCAGTCCCACCATTTTATCTTCTGGAGTTCCTTTATGGTTTCTTCATCAAACCGTTTTCGGATAGGCTTTGCTGGGACTCCTCCTACAATGGTATAAGGAGGCACGTCTTTGGTAACGACCGCCCGGCAGCCGATCACAGCGCCGTCTCCAATGGTCACTCCGGAAAGGATCACAGCTTCGTAACCGATCCAGACGTCATTGCCTATAATAATGTCCCCTTTCTGATCCCAGGCCTGGGCAACATTCTCTTTCTCAAGGCCCCATTCTTCAAAAAACAAAGGAAAGGTATAGGTGGAAAGAGAAGCTATTCTATGATTGGCACTGTTAAAAAGAAATTTAGCACCGCAGGCAATGGAACAAAACTTTCCAATGATCAGCCGGTCTTTGTTGATGGGATAATGATATAAGACATTATTTTTCAGGAATTCTCTGGGATCATGGACAAAGTCATTGTAGATGGTATAATCCCCTATTTGGATATTGGGATTGTCAATTACGTTTTTTAAATAAACGGTTTCCCTATCGCCGGTCCGGGGATAGATTTTATCTGTCATAGCCATCTGAATATCCTCCTAAGCAAAATATTTCCCGCAGTAAAAAGATAGAGGGAGCATAGCAAATCAAAATCGAAAATATTTATACATTTTATTGCTCAGTCTGTGCCGCTTTGAGCCTATGGTCTCAAAGCTATGCTCGACAAATTCGCATAAAATGTATAAATATTCCTGAAATATGACTAATGCGACAGCCCCGTCTTGGTATGTCTGCGAGGATAAGAATATTTTACCTGGAGGTTTTGTCTGCTCGCAATCTACAGAATGATACCGAAGTGTTTTGTATAAAAAGACCGCCGCATTTTGTTTTTTTGTGCGGCGGTCCATTTCATTTATGATAAATGATTTTTCGTATAGCAGATATGGAAAGGCAATAGCGGCAGGCAAGTTCCTCCACAGAAATGCCTTGTCCGTATTCCATCCGGATCTTTTTGTTGCGCTTTTCCAGTTCTTCTCGATAACCAGATACCTCTCCCCAGGATCTGTGCTGCTCCTCTTTTGCCGGCACATAGATATAGCCGGCCTGGACATAGTTCTGGAGCTCTTCGATCAGCGCTTTGGGAAGAATTGTCTTTGCGTTTATATACTTCAAATGCAGGCCTCCTTCTTGATCTAGCCAAGGAGCAAAGCCGGCATTTTTCGTGAGCGGCTGTTCTGGCTGCTCCATGCAAAGGCCGCTCAGGATACCGGCTTTGCATGGAGCAGGTCTTGATTTCTCTTTTTTCTGTTTCTGCACATAGATTTTATCACTCCGATTTTGATATAAGGATCTTATTTTACAAGAGCAGTATAGCATTACGGACCGGGCACATCAAGCAGCATAAGGGAAATCGGAAAAGAAAAGCCATATAAAGGAAGAGGAAAATTACAGGAGAAAAGAAGGGAGATGTAAGCGGAGAAACAGAAAAGGAGCTATGAAAGCTCCCTTTCTAATCGGCGATCCTTGCTTTATCCAGCGCTTTATTGATGGCATCTAAAAGCAGCATGGAGGTATATTTGTTTTCTTCGGAGTAGGTAATGTTTTCTGTGGATTGGGATTCACAGATCTGAGTGGAGAGGGCATCCAGGGCTGGCTCCATCAGAGGATACATGGCGGTGGTGGTCTCGCTGAGATTTTTCAGAGAGATGGAATTAATGTGGTCTTCGTCTACGGTAACCTCTACGTCAAAGGTATTGTCATTTAAGGTTATGGGACTTGTGTAGACACCGGCATGATAGACGGCCTGGGCGCTGGCAGTGTCCGCCTCTTTGCCTTTTCCGAACATCATAAAGAGCAGAACAGCCAGTACAATGGCGAAGACCACGAAAATACCGGTGTAGATAACTTCTTTCATATGTAATACCACAATTTTAGTTTTTGAGCTCATGGCTGCACCTCCTGCATTTCTTTTTATAGCATATTATAGAAATAGGAAAAATATGACGGGAGTTTTGATTCTTCCTGCCGACAGGCGATGCCGGGCGGTTCCGGAACTATGAGCGGAAGACCGGTACTTTGAAAAGTTCTGTACTTTTGTCATAGCCTGTGCTATCCTACAGTTACAGGAAATGGTAAGCAGAGGTATCTGTAAAATACAAAAATAAAAAACTGCTGTATGCAGGAAATTTAAGACGCTGCAAAGCGGAAAACAGTTCTAAAAATAATCTTAATAACATATCCGTCCGATTCGGACATATTTCTCAAATAATAAAAGCAATCGGGAAAACAAAGATTAATCCTGGGCAGAGCTATTTCTTTTGTGTATAATATTTTACAGATACAGTTTCTGCGGGCCCGAAAGGAGGCCGTTTGAAAGAAACAAAGTGTCAGGAATCATCAAAACCCCTGGGACAGGTAGAAGACGAGATCATGAAGACCGGAGCACAGTTTTTCGGAGAGGAACTACTGAAATGGTTAGGCGTTAAAGAACCTGTAAAGGGAATCGCTCCTACGGAGCTGGTACATCTGGAAACCAGAAAGATGTATCAGGATTTTAACTATGTGATGAGAAACGGCTGGTGGTATCATATTGAATTTGAAAGCGATCCTCTTACCAAGGCTGACCTGCGGAGATTCCGGGAGTATGAGGCAGCTACCAGCCGGACCTATGGGGTAGAAGTCCTTACCTGTGTGATCTGTACCGCAAACAGAAAACACATTCTTACAGAGATCACCGAGGGGATCAATACCTACCGGGTCAAACTGATACAAATGAAGAAAAAAGACGGGGACAAAATCCTGAAGAAAATACAAAAGAAGAAAAAGTTGAAAAGGAAAGATCTGATCTCGGTGCTGCTCATCCCTCTTATGGGCGGCAAATCAGAGATCAAAACCAGGATACTGGAGGGAATCAAGGCAGTCAATAGGGAAGATAAGCTGATCAGCATAGAAGAAGCGAAAAAAATGGAAGCTATGCTCTATGCCCTGGCAAACAAACTGCTCAGCAGAGCAGACCTGGAAAAGATAAAGGAGGAAGTCAAAATGACAATACTGGGACAAATGCTACGTGATGATTTCATAGAAGAGGGCAGGATAGAAGGACGACAAGAGGGAAGACAGGAAACTCAGGAACGGTACAATCGTTTGATCTTGTGTCTGGATAAAGATGGAAAGACATCTTTAATAGTGAAGGCTGCGTCTGA
>DWYL01000296.1 GCA_019118685.1 Candidatus Blautia merdipullorum | reverse complement strand
GCTATTGTTAAGAGCTTTGTTTAACAAAGATAAAAGAAGTTTTAAATTGTTTTCTGGTATGAATGTTACAGAAGCGGAAAAAAGTTTTGCAATTCATACAACGATATTAGCATTAGTTAAAATGCAAAAAGAAAATATGGAACGGAATATTTATAATGAATTCTATGGTATTAACTTTGAGTATTGCAGACAAGCTGTTGATGAAAACACAGAAATAATTTTTACGCCAGAATTTATATCTGCTAAAATGTTACAGGAAGGTTACAATAATATCTCTACCATATGTATTGAAGAAGATTTATATAAGAGTTCTTTATTAGAGTACATATTTCGATTTGAAAAAGCTTTAATTAATGAATATTTTTTGTTGCTTGATAAAAAGTTTATGACTCAAATAAATATAGAAGGAGATTGTGATGAGAGTTATGCAACCATGATAAATCAATATATCTAAAGATGTATGTTGAAGACTACGGAAAATAAAAAGCAGACACAATTTATATCATTTGAGGGTAATAAGAGAGGTGTCCTCAATCGCATTCAGTCTTCTACGGTTTGTAACGCATCTGCAACAAATCCTGGCTGAATCCCCGTATTTCCGCTATTTTCGGTTACCAAAACGTTAAGCAAGCGTTAATCGGGATTACCCAAGAGATAATCAGAGAGCATACGTTGCATTACAAAAGATATTTATCCCGGAAGTTTCGGCTTCCGGGATTTTTAGATCAACTTATATCATATCAATTCAAATGAATCATATCAAACATCCGGAAGTCATCGGAAAACATTCCCAATATAAGAAAACAAGAATCAGACTGTAGAAATAAGTCGAAGCTTACGGCAGAAAAACAAGGGAATCGAAATTCGCCGGTAGAAATAGGGCGAAGTTTACAGTAGAAAATCGAGAAAAGTGAAATTCGTCGGTAGAAATAGGGCGAAGCCTACAGTAGAAAATATGAAAAGGCGGAATCCGCCGGTAGAAATGAGCTGAAGCCTACGGCAGAAAATCGGAAAATGTGAAATTCGCCGGTAGAAATGAGTCGAAGTCCACGGCAGAAAATCGAGGAAAGCGAAATCTGCCTGTAGAAATAAGACGAGGCCTACAGCAAAAAATCGAGGAAAGCGAAATTCGCCCGTAGAAATGAGTCGAAATCTACGGCAGAAAATCGGAAAATGTGAAATTCGTCGGTAGAAATAAGCCGAAGCCTACAGCAAAAAATCGAGGAAAGCGAAATTCGCCCGTAGAAATGAGCTGAAGCCTACAGCAAAAATTGAGAAAAGCGAAATTCGCCTGTAGAAATGAGCCGAAGCCTACAGCAAAAAATCGGGAAAGATGAAATTCGCCTGTAGAAATGGGCTGAAGCCTACGGCAGAAAATCGGTAAAGGCGGAATCCGCCTGCAGAAGTGAGATAATGGTTCCAGCAGAAAAATCAGAAAAAATTTATTTGTAGAAAAATCAGGAAAGGAGCAATTGATGAAAGGTCTTAAAGATATGCTGCTCTGCGAGCAGCGTAGATTGGAGGATATATTGGAGAAAACAACAAAAGAAATGGAAAAGGATGTTCCGCCTGGTTCGCTGCGGATATCTGTAAACAAAAAGTGGGTACAGTTTTATCAGGGCATGCCGGGAGATAAGACAAAAGGGACGTATATTCCAAAAGAAAACCAGAAACTGATCTGCAGGCTCGCTCAGAAATCCTATGATGAGAAGATTATCCGATTAGTTTCCAAAAGACTTGATCAAATCAAGAAAATAACCAGGGATTATGAAGATGATGAGGTAGAAATGGTATATTGGAAAGAACATATAGAAAAACAAAAGCGTATCCGGCCGGTGGAGACTATCTGGAAATGCCAGATAGAAGAATGGGAAAAACAGGAGTATAAAGGAAAAGAATTTAGAGAGGATACTCCTCTGATTCTGAGCGAACGGGGAGAAAGGGTACGTTCGAAATCTGAAAAGATACTGGCGGATTTCTTTTACAGAAACCAGATCCCTTACAAATATGAATGTCCTTTATATCTGAAAAATTTTGGAACGGTCTATCCGGATTTCACTTTTCTGTCAGCAAAGACCGGACAGGAAATCTACTGGGAGCATGACGGCAGGATGGACGATCCGGTTTATGCACAAAACGCGATCAGAAAGATTTATGCATATGAGGAAAACGGAATTTATCCGGGGGAGCGCCTGATCCTTACATATGAGACAGAAAAAACGGTTTTAAATATGCAGATTGTAGAGCGGCTTGTCTACAAATATTTGAAATAGAACTAGAGGCTGCGCTTTGGAAATCAACTGTTGTTATAAATTAAATACCTGTTGCCTGCAGAAATAAAAATATCCCCCTGAGAATTGGATATGCTGCCTTCATGATACCCTCGGGCAGCATGCCAATCAACAGGAGGAATAAAATGTGTAATCTTATTATTTTAATTTGGAATATGTTTCATCATCTACAGCTTCCAGCCATTCGTTGCTGGTCTCTGTTCCAGGGACTTCGAGAGCAATGTGAGAAAACCAGCTGTCTGCTTTGGCTCCGTGCCAGTGTTTTACTTCAGGAGGGATCACAATAACAGTACCTGGCTCCAGGCTTACCGGATCTTTGCCTTCTTCCTGATACCAGCCGCTTCCTGCTGTACAGATAAGAATCTGCCCGCCTCCGGTTTTTGCATGGTGAATGTGCCAGTTATTGCGGCAGCCCGGCTCAAACGTGACATTTGCCAGAAATACGGGACTTTCCCCTGGTTTTGTCAGAGGATTTAAATAGGAATTTCCGATAAAATACTGGGCAAAAGCAGTATTTTCCTGCCCTATACCAAACATATTTGCTTTATCAAATGTTTCTTTGTCCTGAATTTTCATAATTAAAATACCTCCTTAGACTGATTTACCGGTATCCTGATCCTTACAGATATTATAGCGGAGATAGTCCAGATTACTGAGCTGCTTTTCACGAAAATGGATTTCGTCTAAAATATTCTGTCTTTTTTGCTCCAGCATTTTCAGACATTGGTCCTCTCCGGATTCCTTTTCCAGCAGTTTTTTCACATAAGTTTCTATCTCAGAATTTTCAAAACCGATATCATGCAGAGTCATGATCATACTCAGATGTTCCAGGTCTGTATCATCATACTGCCAGGCGCCGATCACTTTTCTTACGGCTCCGCACAGCCCCCATTGTTCATATTCATGAAGAATTTCCAGGGGAATGTTATAGCGCCTGCTTGCCTCATCCATGGTCATAGGACACCTCCTTTTGGGTATCAGCTTCTTTGACTACAGATAAAAGGATACCGTGTAAAGTACAAGTGCGTTTATCTTTGAACACCTATATTTTAGTCCTCAAGGGAAAGAGTGTCTAATGCTTATATTGGATTATTATAAATGCCTAAAAGATATATTTGGAGCAGAGGGAAAGGGAAAAATAGAAAAAAGGCATGAAGAATGATAAAACTTAGGTATTAGACAGGCTGTCATCTCACAGCTATAATGAATTAAAGAAAAGGAAAACCTGAAAAAGAGTATTACAAGGCGGAACAGGGAGGGATTCTTTTATGCAATATACAAAACTTGGCAATTCGGGTCTGACGGTTTCCCGGATCTGTATGGGATGTATGGGCTTTGGAGATGCCCAAAACGGACAGCACAGCTGGACTTTGGATGAGGAACATTCCCGGGAGATTATTAAGGAAGGACTGGATCTAGGCGTCAATTTTTTTGATACAGCTATCGGATACCAGAGCGGCACCAGTGAACAATATGTCGGCCGGGCTCTCAGAGACTTTGCAAAGAGGGAAGATGTGGTAGTGGCTACGAAATTTCTTCCTCGGACTCCGGAAGAAATTCAGCAGAGGATTTCTGGGCAGGAACATATTGAGAGAATGATTAATACCAGCCTGAAAAATCTGGGGTTAGACTATGTAGATCTGTATATTTACCATATGTGGGATCATGAGACGCCTCTCTATGATATTATGGATGGCCTGAACAGGATCGTAAAAGAAGGAAAAGCCCGTTATATCGGAATTTCCAA
The DNA here is from genome assembly GCA_019118685.1 of Candidatus Blautia merdipullorum. GTDB lineage: Bacteria > Bacillota > Clostridia > Lachnospirales > Lachnospiraceae > Blautia > Blautia merdipullorum. Next base: position 13,868 of record DWYL01000296.1, on the reverse strand, counting down.
CTGCTTTGCCTACCAGCTTGCCAAGGCAAATGCGCTGGCGGAAAAGGAAGGTTTCCAGAAGTTTGTTTCTATACAGGGGCATTATAACCTGATTTTCCGCGAGGAAGAGAGGGAGATGGCAAAGCTCTGTGCAGAAGACAATATTGCTATGACGCCTTACAGCGCTCTGGCAGGAGGACGTCTTTCCAAACACCCGGGGGAAACTTCCAAGAGACTTGAAGAGGACAGCTATGCAAAACTGAAATACGATGATACTGCCCGTCAGGACCAGGTGATCATTGACCGGGTGGCTGAGCTGGCCGATAAGCGGGGCGTGTCTATGACAGAGATTTCTCTGGCCTGGCTTTTGACGAAGGTAACTGCACCGGTAGTAGGTGCCACCAAACTCCACCATATCCGGGGAGCGGCAAAAGCTGTGGATCTTCAGCTTACAGAGGAAGAGAAGAAGTATCTGGAAGAGGCCTATGTTCCTCATAAACTGGTAGGGGTCATGGCCCAGAATACGCCGGCTGCCGCAAAGCAAGAGCATGTATGGTCTACAGGCAGTCAGAAAATAGAAACAAAGTAAAATAAGAAAAATAGGAGGATATCAATATGAATTACAGAGAAACAGATCCGGAATTTGCAGAACGTTTTGAACATTTTGCCTTTGAAGAAGTTGTTCAGGAAGAAGGACAGCAGTTGGAGGAGACTACTCGCCATATGGCGATCATTGCCACACTTTTGGGTTGCCAGGGAATTGATGAGTTCAAGACAGAAGTACCCAGGGCACTGGATGCAGGACTTACTCCTGTTATGATTAAAGAAGTAGTCTATCAGGCAGTAGATTATCTGGGGATAGGCAGAGTACGCCCTTTCCTTGATGCAGTAAATGAGATTTTGACAGAAAGAGGCGTGAAACTGCCTCTGGAAGGACAGGCTACAACCACTATGGAAGACCGTCTGGAAAAAGGCGCGCAGGCTCAGGTGGACATTTTCGGTGAGGGCATGAAGGAAGCCTGGAAAAACGGCCATATCAACCGCTGGCTGGCAGACAACTGCTTTGGAGACTACTATACACGCACCGGCCTTAACCTGGCTCAGAGAGAGATGATCACTTTCTGTTTCCTGGCAGCTCAGGGAGGCTGTGAACCTCAGCTCATTGCCCATGCAGGAGGAAATATGAATCTGGGAAATGACAAGGAGTTCCTTACAAAAGTGGTATCCCAGTGCCTGCCTTATATTGGATATCCCCGGAGCCTCAACGCTATTACCTGTATCAATAAAGCGGCAGAGGCCAGAAAAGATTCCTAAAAGGACTTTGCAGAAAAAACTTTATAAAATTTTTAAACATCAGGACAGTGCCTGGAACAAGGAGAGGTTGCCTTGGACCGGGGGCTGTTCTTTTTGTAACACGGGGAAAAAGGATCTGGAACTGTAAATCTGAATCTTTGGGAAAGTCTAGCTTGCTATTATCGATATTCGATGTTATAATGAAATTAAGAGAAATATCGATATTCGATAAAAGGAGCGATGCTATGGCCAGAGCAAAGTTTCAGACTTTAACGGAGCAGATGTTTTATATCCTTCTCTGCCTCAGGCAGGAATGCTGCGGCATGGATATTATGGAGAAGGTCCATGAGATGACAGAAGGCCGGGTAAATATAGGGCCGGGAACTCTTTATAATCTCCTGGATCAGTTCTCTCAGGCGGAAATGATCGTAGAGACAAAGGTGGAGGGAAGAAGGAAAAGCTATATCCTTACAGAGACAGGGAAAGAAGCACTTCGTGCAGAGTATGAGAGGATATGCGGTCAGGCGGCAGATTACCGCCGCTATATGGAGGTGAAGGAAAATGAGCAGGGGGAAGCTTGAACTCATATGGACTTATTATTTTGATCATACCACAATGGAACAGCACTTTGAAAAAATGGCCAGGAAAGGCTGGATCCTGGATCGAATGGGGATTTTCTGGCACTACCGCCGGTCAGAGCCAAAAGAGCTTCGCTACGCAGTAGGATATTTTCCGGGAAGCGGGGTCTATGCGCCTCCTACCGGAGAAGAGCTGACCTTTGAAGAATACTGTCAGATAGCGGGCTGGGAGCTGGCAGCAGAGCATGGAGCCCTGAAGATTTTCTGCAATGAGAGAGAAGATCCTGTTCCCCTGGAGACCCAGGCAGATATTCAAGTGGAAAATATCCGTAAAGGTTCAAGAAGGTTCCGGATTGCAGATGGGATCCTGGGAATGATCGGCTGGCTGCTTACAATTTATTTCTTCTTAAGCCTTTATTTTGACGGGGCAAGGACCCTTTCTGACGGAAGCGGTTTAACCCTGGCCTTTACGGGATTTATGCTGGGAGTGTATGGATCAGTGGAATTTATCACTTTTCGGCGCTGGTATAAGAAAGCGAAAGCAAATGCCCGGAGAGACCAGTCTTTTACACCAACAAAAGGGTATCCGATGATTTCAAAAATAATTATGCTTTTGACCATGGCTGCTGTAGTTTTTTATGCCTTTACAGCAGGAGGCGGCCTGGTGCTGGCCGTACTGGCAGGATATTTTATCGTTTATTATTTTCAGGATATTATCAGAAACCGTATGCGGGGCAGGGGCTCTGCCACTGCAGCAAACATAGGCGTAAATCTTGTCCTGGCCTTTCTTATTTTCTTTGTGGTATTTAATGGTTATTACTATTTTAGTTCTTTTGAAACCGGGGACTATTATGAAAAAAGAGGATTTTACTTGCAGGGGCAGGAAAATCCTCTGACTCTTCAGAAACTGGCAGGACCGGAGTTTAATAGGAAGGGGTACATTGATACCGAGAATGTCCAAAGCTCGGCTTTCCTTTCCAGAATGGAGATTGAACAGTTTTATGATGAGGCTTTGTCGGGAGCAAAGGGGACTCCGGGATATTATCTGGAATATGTGGTGACAAAAGTAAAGCTGGCTCCGTTCTATGGATTTACCAGATCCTCTATGGAACGGACTTACAGCAGCGGGGGAAAATGGCAGATCATGGATTCCTGGGGAACAGGAAAGAAGGACAGCCTTCAGGTTCTGCAGACAGCTTTTGAAAGAGAGGAACAGGAAATTTGCCGGTATCTGCTCTGCATGGAAGACCGGATCGTGAAAGTGGACCTGAGCTTTACACCGGATAAAGGGCAGCAGGACCGGATACTGGAATTATTGGGAGAAATTTAAAACATTGACAAAGCTGTAAAAACAGGAGTATGATATATAGACATAAGCAATGGTGCTTCGGCTTCAGGCTGAAGCACTTGTTTTTTTATGATACACTTTTGCACGGTGAAAAGTTATCGAATTAATACAGTAATTAAAGGGAGAGACACAGATGAAGAAAAGTATGTTTAAAGACATTTTGATCACAGGATTTGCCATGTTCGCCATTTTCTTCGGCTCCGGCAACCTGATATTTCCGCCTCAGGTAGGCCTGCTTTCCGGTGAGCATGTATTCTGGGCTATCGGAGGACTGGCTATTTCTGCCATCCTCTTTCCTATGCTTGCCGTGGCGGCGGTGGGAAATGTAGGGTATGGAATTCAGGATATGATGAAGCATGTGACAAGCTGGTGGCACTATCTGTATATGGGCCTGGGACTTTTAGTAGTTATTTTCGGCACCATTCCCAGGTGCGGAGGGGTAGCTTACGAGACCGGTTTTGAAGGGATCTTCGGATCGCTTCCTGTATATGCCAGGATCATCTTCCTGTTTCTGTTCTTTGGGATATCCTACTATTTTGCCATGAACAAGTCCAATGTCATTGACCGGATCGGAAAGTATCTGACCCCGATCCTCCTCATTACCCTTCTGGCAGTGATCCTTCTGGCTATTTTTCATCCTCTGGGACCGGTCCAGGGAGGAACACAGACAAGCGGACAGGAGGCTTTTCTCAGTGCTTTCCTTACCGGATATAATACGGGCGATGTAGGAACAGGAATTATCTGTGCAGGAATTTTTATCGTGGCTTTTCAGCAGAAGGGCTATACGAAAAAAGAAGAATACCGGAAAATGATGTTTGGGATTATTGTGATCGGATTTCTTCTTTTGTTTATTGTATACAGCGGCCTGGCCTATTTGGGTGCCCAGGGAGGAAATGACTATCCTGCAGATGTGGACACCACTTATCTCCTTACTGACCTGGTGAGAAGGCTGGCAGGCACAGGGGGAAGCGTTGTGCTGTCCCTGGCCGTGATCTTTGCCTGCCTGACTACGGCGGTGGGAATGATCGCTACCACAGGCCAGTGGGTGGAAGAATGGACAAAGGGAAAAGTTTCTTATAAGCTGGCTTCTCTGGTGATCACTATTGCCATTTTCCTGGTGTCTTCTACAGGAGTGAGTAATGTACTGACTATTTCCGGCCCGATCTTTACCATTATCTTCCCAATGTCAGTGGTCATGATGATCCTGGGTCTGTTTAAAAAGTTTGTGTCCAATGACGGAGCCTGGAAGGGAGCAGTGATCGTATCCGCAGTCATGTCTCTGTTTGACGCATTAAATGTGGCCCAGTCTTCAGGGCTGATACCCATTGATATTTCCGGTATTATGAACGTTATTTACATGATACCTTTTGCCAAACAGGGCTTTGCCTGGGTAGTGCCTACGATCATCGGATTCATTGTGGGAGCGGTCACTTATAAGGTGACAGGAAGGGAAAGTGTTCCCTATGCAATATAAGAGATAAATGGAGGTACAGTACATAAATGAAAGCTTGTATTTATGAAAACGGAAAAATCTTTACATCAGATAAGGAAAATCTGTACGCAGAGGCTATGCTTACAGAGGATGGAGTTATCCGGAAAGTGGGCAGCAGGGAAGAAGTAGAAAAGCTGGCTCCTCAGGACTGCGAACGGGTGGACCTTCAGGGACGCCGGGTGATACCGGGATTTGTAGACGCTCATATGCACCCTCTTATGCTGGCGGATTACAGCCGGCAGATCTCAGCTCTGCCCCCAAAGATCCGTTCCATTGAAGAACTGATCCAGGCAGTGCGGGAAAAGAGAGAGGAGCAGGGACCGGGAAAATGGTGTCTTGGCTGGGGATATGACGAAGGAAAGTTTGCAGAGCGCCGTTCCATTAACCGCTGGGATCTGGACAAGGGCTGCAGCGATTCTCCCGTGTCGATTGTACGGACCTGCGGCCATATCCGCTGTGTCAACAGCAAGGCCCTGGAACTGGCAGGAATTGACCGGAACACCCCGGATCCTGAGGGAGGAGAGATCGAGCGGGATGAAAACGGAGAGCCTACCGGGGTTTTAAAAGAAAACGCCAGAAACCTGATCACTCCCTTTATGCCCTCAGAAAACCGGGAAGAAGCAGTGGAAAACCTGACAGAGCTGGGAAAACTTCTTACTTCCCAGGGGATCGTGGCTGTGACAGATATGGGAAATTTAGATGAAGGAGATAATTACCCTCTTTATCAGGAAGCGGTCAGGAAAGGTTTTCTCCAGGAAGTGGGGGTTTACTATATGTGGGATTTCTTTATGGATAAGGAAGATTTCCAGATCCCGGAAGAACGCTTTGACAAGAACCAGCAGATATTTGCCGCCGGCCTGAAACTCATCGGGGACGGCAGCGTTTCAGGAAAGACCGCCTGGATGGCGGAGCCTTATCTGGATTCTGATTCCCGGGGGATTTCTGTTTGCAGCGACCGGCAGATGGAGACGGCTATTGATTTCTGCAAGAAAAATCATTGCCAGCTTTCCATGCATGCTATGGGAACGAAAGCCATTGAAAGAGTGGTGGACCGGGCAGTTCAGGAAGAAAAATGGAATCTCGGACCGGAACCATACGTCCGGGTAGAACACATTACCCTTCCTTCGGAAGACAGTATTGAAAAGGCTGCCGCACATGGGATCGGCTTTGTGACCCAGCCTATCTTTCTCTATGCAGAGATTGAAAGCTATCTGAAAAACCTGGGAACAGAGAAGATGAAGACCTGCTATCCTATCCGCCATCTGCTGGAGAAAGGGGTAAAGCTCTGCCTTTCCACAGACGCTCCGGCTACCTCCTGGGCGGTTCCCTCGGATCCTTTCCCCAATATAAAGGGCGCCGTGACCAGGAAGGCCTGGGATGGCACAGACTGCGGAGAAGACCAGGCCATTGATATAGAGACGGCTCTGATTCTTTATACGAAGGAGTCGGCGGAAATTGCAGGATTTAAGGGCCTGGGTCAGTTAAAAGAAGGATATAAGGCAGATTTCCTGATCCTGGATCGGGATCTTTTGGAAATTTCTCCAAAGGAGATCGATCAGATCAGCGTGGCGGAAACTTATATCGGAGGCCGCTGTGTATACCGAAAGGCTGCCAGCGTTGAATAAGAAAATACAGGAAAAAATACCAGGGAGGAAGTTTATGTTTACATTGCCAAAATACTATGCACCAGATTTTTCTTCAGAACCGTTAAAAAGTGCCCCAGACGTCAGATGGGAGGAAGCGGCAGCAGACGGTGTGGCGCCGGAGAACTATCACAGCACCTCTATGTATCCGGAATATTTTAAGATTAACGGAGAATGGATGCTGCCGGAAAGATCCAGAATGGATTCCAGCGTGGTATTTGCCAAGGACGGAACTTTAAAAGTAGTAGAAAACCGGAATCTGAAAAAAGGAGACCGGGTCATTCTGGGAAGAACAGAAAAGGGAGAGGAAGGGATCTACCTTCATACCAGGGGCTTTGAAGATCCTGAAGAAACGGAGAAAGATCAGTTTGTGTTCCGCCAGGGGAGAAGCCGGGAGACTTCGTATGCCAGGGACTACGACCGTTTTTTTGAGCTGCTCAATTATGAAAGAGAGCATGGAAATATCCTCTGGGTCATGGGACCGGCCTTCGCCTTTGACGCCGACGCCAGAAGGGCCATGGAGGCTATGGTGGAAAACGGCTACGTGGACGGTCTTATGGCAGGGAATGCCTTGGCTACCCACGATCTGGAAGGAGCGATGTTCCACACCGCCCTGGGACAGGATATTTATACCCAGAAATCCCACCCCAACGGCCATTATAATCATCTGGATGTGATCAACCGGGTGAGAAGAAGTGGCTCCATTCCTCAGTTCATTGAAGACTATAAGATTGATGACGGCATTATGTACAGTTGTGTAAAAAATAAAATCCCCTTTGTACTGACTGGCTCTATCCGGGACGACGGCCCCCTGCCGGAAGTCATTGGAAACGCCTATGAGGGACAGACGGCCATGCGGCAGATGGTGGAAAAGGCTACAACAGTAGTCTGCCTGGCTACTATGCTTCATACTATCGCCACAGGAAATATGACACCTTCCTATACGGTGACTCCTGAGAAGGAGATACGTCCGGTTTTTCTCTACACGGTAGATGCGGATGAGTTTGTGGTAAATAAGCTCCTGGACAGAGGCAGTCTTTCTGCCACCACTATTGTAACCAACGTACAGGATTTCATTATGCTTACAGTAAAAGGACTGGGAATCCTGTAAAACTTTTCTTGACTTTGAACCGGCTCTGTGATAAATTTCTAATTGTTTATAAAGAAACATACGAATGTTTGCCGCCGGGTAACGCCTTATTCATTCCGATAGGCCTTAGAAGGGATGAATGAAGGCGTTTTTTTGTGGAATAAGACTGGCGGACAAGGAAAACTTCAAAGAAAAAGACAGAGATTACAGGAGGATTTCAGAAAATGTTCGGCGAAATGAGAAGAAAGAAACAGGCCCTTCCTTTGGAGACCTGTGAGAAGATCCTGGAAAGGGGAAACTCAGGCGTACTGGCCCTGGAGGGAGAAGAGGGCTATCCTTATGCAGTCCCCCTCAGTTATTTTTACGAGAAGCAAAAGATTTTTTTCCACTGTGCCAGAAATGGATATAAGATAGAAGCCATAAAGCGGAATGAAAAAGCCTCTTTCTGCGTCATTGATCAGGACCAGATCGTGCCGGAGGAATATACCACCTATTTCCGCAGTGTGATCGTCTTTGGGAAAATCCGCATTTTGGAAAGTGAAGAGGAAAAAAGGAGAGCCATTGAAAAGCTGGCTTGGAAGTATGCCCCAGAGGAGCCGGAGGAGAAAAGAAACCAGGCCGTTGACCGGGAATTTGCTCCTCTGTGTATGCTGGAACTTTCCATAGAACACATCAGTGGAAAAGAAGCCATTGAACTGGTGAGAAAAGAAGGGAGAAACTAGAGAAAATGCAGGAAAAATCATGTTTTGGCTTATTTATGAAATATGCCTCCCTGAATGTGCTGGGAATGATCGCCCTTTCCTGCTACATTCTGGCGGATACTTTTTTCGTATCCCTGGCATTGGGAGCCAATGGTCTGACAGCCTTGAACCTGGCTATCCCGGTATACAGTTTTATTAACGGAAGCGGTCTGATGATTGGTATGGGAGGGGGAATCAAATATTCCATCTTGAAGAGCCAGGGAAATCGGGAACGAGGAAATCAAATATTTACAAACGGCGCAGTGATGACTGCTGTGATCGCAGGAATCTTTTTCCTTCTGGGGATTTTCGCCGCCGGCCCCCTGATCCGTTTGCTGGGAGCAGACGACACTGTTTATGAAATGGGAAAGACCTACCTTCGGGTGATCCTGGTCTTTGCGCCTATGTTTATGACGAATAATCTTCTTCTTTGCTTTATCAGAAATGACGGGGCGCCCCAGTTATCCATGGCAGCTATGATCGGAGGAAGCCTTTCCAATGTAGTGCTGGATTATGTGTTTATGTTTCCTCTGAAAATGGGAATTTTCGGAGCAGCCTTTGCCACCGGCCTGGCCCCGGTGATCAGTATCGGGATCCTGTCCCCCTACCTGCTGAGAAAGAAAAATCAGTTCCATCTGAAAAAATGCAGGATCCTGCCAGGGCTGATCCTGGGAATCTTCTCCAGCGGCCTGCCTTCCCTTATTACCGAGGTGTCCTCCGGGATCGTCATTATTGTGTTCAACATGATCATTCTGGGACTGGCAGGAAATACGGGAGTGGCCGCTTATGGGGTGATCGCAAACCTTTCTCTGGTGGTGATCGCAATCTACACAGGGATCTCCCAGGGAATCCAGCCTCTGATGAGCAGCTTTTACGGGGCAGGAAACCGTAAAAATATTAAAAGTATCCTCCGCTATGCCATGGCAGCGGTGGTCCTCATATCCGCAGTGGTGTATCTGACGATCTTTTTTGGCGCCGATCCCATTGCCGCTGTTTTCAACAGTGAACAGAATCCCACCCTTCAGAGTATTGCCCGGCAGGGACTGCGGATCTATTTTACCGGCTGCATATTTGCAGGATTTAATATTGTACTGTCGGTATACTTTACCTCTACGGATAATCCCCTGCCTGCTCATATCATTTCTCTGCTGAGAGGATTTATCCTGATCATTCCCCTGGCCTTTCTTCTTTCGGCCCTGGGGAAACTGCTGGGAGTATGGGCTGCTTTTCCGGTTACAGAGCTTCTGGTGTGCCTGATCGGCCTGGGGCTTTTCCTGAAATCGTCTGGCGGCCGTCGCAGATCAGGAAACTTTCCAGGCCGGCTCTGATAAAATGGTCCACGGCCTGCTGGATCTCTTTCCAGTTGGTACATTTGTTCTTCAGCATTCTTTTATTAATAGCCAGACAGCCGTTCATCTGAAAATAAAGGACAGCCTCCGCCTGCTCAAAGGTCAGGAGGCTGTTCTGCATAAGATGGGTGATAAATGACTCTTTGGACAGTTCGCAGAGCTTTTCCAGAAGCCGGGAAGAGGCCACATCATCAAAAAACAGGACCTGAAGCCGCACATCTTCCTGAACCTTCTGACAGAAAGGATAGGTACAGCTTATTTTTTCAGAGCAGAGTACATGGTCTAATATACTGGAAGTATCTGTGATCACATTATTGAGCAGGTCATCCAGCACATCATCTATATCATAATAATGAAGATAAAAGGTTCCACGGTTGATTTCTGATAGGCGGCACAGTTCTGTAACCGTGATCTTAGGAAAAGGTTTTTCTTTCAGAAGAGAAAGAAAAGAGTCTTTGATGGTCTGCCGGGTATATCTGGTGCGACGGTCTGTAACTTTCGTCTTATTTTTCACACAAACTCCCCCTGTTCATAGACAATTTTTAAAATCTGTTGAGAAACATGGCAGATCTGGAAATCTGATCATTGTATTCTCCTGGATTTTATTATAATATCCATGGTGTAAGAAAATCAACAACATGTTCAATAAATATATCCCTTGTGAAAGGGAAAAATGAGGAGGAATTAATTATGGGACATATTATTGCAGTATCCGGAAAAGGCGGCGTGGGAAAGACCACTTTATGCGGACTTTTAATCCAGTATCTCTGCGAGACAGGGAAAAAGCCGGTGCTGGCAGTGGATGCAGACGCCAATTCCAATTTAAATGAGGTTCTGGGAGTAGAACCTGGGATCACTCTGGGTGAGCTGCGAGAAGAAATTGAAAGAGCCGGAACGGATCCAAAGTATAAGATTCCGGCGGGAGTTACTAAAGCGGAATATCTGGAAAGCCGTATGATGGACGCTCTGACAGAGGAAGATGACTATGATCTGATGGTCATGGGACGGTCTCAGGGACAGGGCTGTTACTGCTTTGTAAATGGTCTGGTCCAGACCCAGGTGCAGAAGCTTCAGAGCCATTATCCTTATATTGTGGTGGATAATGAAGCGGGAATGGAGCATATCAGCAGAGGAATCCTGCCGGCCATGGAGGTTGCCATCTTAGTCAGCGACTGCTCCAGGAGAGGAGTTCAGGCGGCGGGACGGATTGCCAGACTCATGGAAGAACTGAATTTCCATCCAAAGAAAACAGGCCTGATCGTCAACCGGGCGCCTAAGGGCAAACTGGATGAGGGAACGCTGGAGGAGATCAGGAATCAGGGTCTGAAACTTCTGGGGGTAGTACCTCATGACGATCTGGTTTATCAGTACGACTGTGATGGAAAGCCAACGGTGCAGCTGCCGAAAGATTCTCCCGTGCGGACAGCGCTGAAAGAGATTATTGAGAAGCTGGGGTTATAAGATATGAAGTCAAGTGGACATGGGAGCATGCCCGACACCTGGCTCATTGTTTGCAGAAATAAAAATAAAATATAGGAAATCTATTGCAATTATCGAGTGTCGATATTATACTAAAAGTAAGAAATATCGACACTCGATAATTTGTTTTTGGGGAATGTTTTTTCGGAGAACGGGGGTGTTCTTTATGAAAAAGAGGGTAGTATTCAAAAAATATCATTACAGAGAATGTGACAGTTTTGCGGACTATTTAGAGAGAATGGCTGCAAAAGGCTGGATCTTTAAAGGCTGGAAACTGGGGCTGGTATTTTATAAAGATCAGCCCCGTAAGGAAAGCTATGCGGCAGAAATTTTTCCGGAAGGGGACGAAAATGATAAAAGGCCGGAACCAAATACTCAGGAATATGCCAGGTACTGTGAAGAAGCCGGCTGGGAGCTGGTAGACAGTATCGGAAAATTCTGTGTGTTCCGGAAGATCCGGGAAGATGCGGTTCCGATTGTTACAGAAGAAGAAAGATACGAAAATGTCCGTAAAGCGGAATGGAAATCTTTTGGAGGAAAATTTTTTCTTTCCTGCTTTATGACCGCACTTTTGTACTGGAGGCTTGGTACCTTTGACTATGTAAATTATATTTTTTCAGATTTGCTTTTACTGTGGATTTTTACCTGGACGGTGCTTTTGATAGGAGAACTTTTCCATTTCATAGGATTCATAGCCTGGAAAGTCAACTCAAATCATCGAATGAAACAAGGGTGCCGGGTTTTTTATGGAGGAGGAAATAGGGCAGTACATATTTGGGTAGGTTTTAGAAGCCTGCTATATTTTATCTTTACAGTAGTTTTTTTGGGAGCAGTCGCAGCCTTTAGCGGCAGAAACAGGATTTTTATAGTTCTTATTGTAGCTGTAGGATTTTTGATTTTTAGTTTGGTGATGGCTTGGATAAGACCATCCAGGGAGAAAAATATGCTGGCAACATTATTGTTTGTATGTATTTTTCCTGTAATGGTTCTGGCTGTCTCACTGGGAATTTCCGAAGAAAAAAAGTTGACGAAACAGAAACCGGAGAGCAGGAAGAAATCGTAGAAACGGCATATGGAAGCGGTACCGTAGAAATCGAAGATAGCATAAAAGGGATTTTTGGAGAAGCTGTCCGGTATAGTATCTTTCTTCCTGAGGCAGAAGGTGAGAAACTTAAAGATCCATATGAAAATCTGGTGGTCTGCTATACATACCGCTCATCCCGGAAAAGGATCCTGAACAGGATTTATGATATATGTATACAAAATGAGGAAGAACCGCCATTATATGAAAATATATGGCAGGCACTGGAAGCAAAACAGAGCAACCGAAGGGAAGAGATGGCTGTGAAATATGAGGACACAGTATTATATTTTATTGGGAAAAAAGATTTGAACAAAGATCAGATTCTTTTTATCCGGGAGGCCCTGAAGCTTTAGCAGATCTGAGAAAGGGGAATATCCCGTGAGAAAACGTCTGCCTGAAAAGGAGGCTTGAAAGAATGGCGAGAGAACAATTTCAGACATTGACAGAACCTATGTATTATATTCTGCTGGCTCTTACCGAGGAATGCTGTGGGGTGGACATTATGGAAAAGGTCCGGAAGATTTCCGGGGACAGAGTAAAGGTAGGACCGGGGACTTTGTACGCCATGCTGTCTAAATTCGAGAAAAACCAGATCATACGGCTGACCGGTGAAGAAAACCGGAGGAAATCCTATATTATTACAGAGGCAGGAAGAAAAATGCTTTTGGAAGAGTATGAACGGCTGAAGATTATGGCAGAAGACGGCAGAATATTTATAGAAAAAATGAAAAATCAGAAGAAGTGAAAATAAGATTGAGGCAATGGAAGGGATATGATAAAATGTCTCAAAATAGAGAAAAAGAGAGGTGCGGAAGAATGGGGCATTTTTATTATGTCAGGCATGGACAGACAGTATGGAATGTGGAGAACAAAATCTGCGGAGCAACGGATATTCCTCTTACGCCTCTGGGATATGAGCAGGCCAGAGAGCTGGGCGAAGAAATCCTTCGCCAGAGATTGAAGATTGATAAGATTCTCTATTCTCCTTTAATCCGGGCAAAAGAGACAGCCAGACAGATTTCTGAGGCGGCAGGAATACCTATGAAAGAAGAGATTCGGCTGAAAGAGCAGAATTTCGGCATGTACGAGTCTACCCCCAGAGATGGAGCAGAATTTAAAAAGGCAAAAGAAAATTTTGTCTCCAGCTATGGAGGGGGAGAATCTATGCTGAAGCTCTGTCAGAGAATCTACAATCTGCTGGACGACCTTAGGGAACGCTCTGATACAGAAACGGTTCTGCTGGTGGCCCATAACGGCATCGCCCGGGCGGTGCACTCTTATTTTTATGATATGACAAACGAAGAATTTGCGGCTTTCGGCATGAAAAACTGCCAGATCCGAAGATATGATTTTTAAAAAGAAAGGGAAAAAGATGAAACTTTTAATTAAACAGCGGGTGTTTTCCTGGACAGACACTTTTGATATTTACGATGAAGAGGGGAATGCGAAATATTTTGTAAAAGGAGAATTTCTGTCCCTTGGACACAAGCTTCATGTCTATGACAATAAGGGAGAAGAAGTAGGACTGGTGCGGGAAAAACTTTTTCAGCTGCTGCCGGTTTTTGAAATTATGATTCATGGACAGGAAATGGGGCGTATCCAGAAAAAACTGACTTTTCTCAAACCCAGATATGAGATTGATTATAAAAACTGGAAAGTAAAGGGAGATTTTCTGGAGTGGAATTATGATGTCACAGACAACTTTGGAACTGTGGTACATATCACTAAGGAACCTTTACATTGGGGTGATACTTATGTCCTGGATTTTGCCAGTGAGGAAGATGAGCTTCCGG
>DWYL01000295.1 GCA_019118685.1 Candidatus Blautia merdipullorum | reverse complement strand
GAAATTATTATGAACACAACAGAGAAAAAGCAGGAGACAAATGCCATATTCGACAGCGATTCTTATATCTCCGTATTTGAAAGAGATATAGAGGAAGCTGGTATGGAGATAGTGATTTCCAGTCCTGGAATCAATGAAAGGGGTGTACAAAGGAATATAAAAACTCTAGGAGAACGTCATGATGCCGGGGTTAAGATTACACTTCTGACGCTCCCTGGGGATGGCTACCCCAAAGAGCGTATCGAAAAGACGAAAGAACTGATCGCAGAACTGATGGGCTTGGGAGTGACTGTGCAGGAAAAGCCGGGAATGCATGAGCATTTTGCTGTTATTGACAGAGAAATTGTCTGGTACGGAAGCGTAAACCTGCTTTCTAATGCAAAGGAAGAAGATAACCTGATGAGAGTAAAGAGCAAGGAGATTGCACAGGAACTTCTGGAGATAGGATTTCTGTAATGACTAACCTGTATATAATACAAGCGCAGACAACATGCATCTACTTTTATGTCAAAAACAATTGTGAATAAATATTTTGTGAACAAAGAGCATGTTGAGAGGATTGATATGTTCTTTGCTTTACGATAATATAACGTATATACGTTTGAAGGCCGCATAAAGCGAAGAGTTGGAGAGAGATTTGTCAGCTAGCTGCATATATGCGTGGAGGATGTAGAAGAAAGGAGAAAATATGCTGATAAGTGAACGAATCTATCAATACCTTGAGGAAAGGGGAATGTCCCAAAATGAATTTGCGAAAAGAACGGGTATATCTCAGAGTACGATCAGTGACTGGCGGAGAAAGGGAACGAATCCTTCTGCTGATAAGATTATGATCATATGCGACGTGCTGGGGATTTCTCCATATGAGCTGCTGCTGGAGACTGACAGCAAAAATCCAAGGGAATACAGGCAGACAGATTATGTTGTGATTGATAAAAATTCCAAAGAATATGAACTGATCAGGAAGTACGAAAAATTGGCTCCGGATGCACAGAGGCGTTTGGAAGGATATCTGCAGGCGTTAACGGACTTAGTGTACTGATAACAACGCCGCAGACTGGAAATCCATTTTATGCCCTTAGTTCGAAAATAATCCTGTGGTATACCAGAATAAAGATAGGGAAAGGGAGAAGCTTATGGGAAATAAAAAAGAAATTGTTTTGTTTGAGACAGAAGATAAGGGTATTGCACTGCCGGTTACAGTAGAAAACGAATCGGTCTGGCTTAATAGAAATCAGATGGCTGCGTTGTTTGAACGTGATGTGAAAACTATTGGGAAACACATTAACAATGCTCTGAAAGAAGAGCTGGCTGAACAAAATTCAGTTGTCGCAAAATTTGCGACAACTGCCTCCGACAATAAGAACTATATGGTTGAACATTACAATCTGGACGTGATTATCTCCGTGGGCTATCGTGTGAAATCCAAACGAGGCGTAGAGTTCCGGCGCTGGGCTAATTCTGTACTAAAGGATTACATAATCAAAGGCTATGCTGTGAATCATAACCGTATGAGCCAGTTGAATGAGGTAATACGAGTTATGAAAAGAGTAGAAAACAGCCTGGATACCAGACAGGTACTGACTGTAGTGGAACGATACAGCCAGGCCCTGGAACTGTTGGACGCATATGACCATCAGAATATGAAGCGTCCGAAAGGGAATAAAGCAGCCTATGTATTGACATATGAGGAATGCAGAAAAGTGATTGATAGTATGAAATTTGGAGAGAGCAGCTCCTTGTTCGGCAACGAAAAAGATGATTCCTTTAAAGGGAGTATCGGCGCGGTCTATCAGAGCTTCGGAGGAGAAGACCTTTATCCTACCTTAGAAGAAAAAGCCGCAAATTTACTGTATTTTATTACGAAGAACCATAGCTTTTCCGATGGAAATAAACGTATAGCGGCTACGATATTCCTATATTTCCTGGATAAAAACGGTGTGCTGTTCCAAAACGGAGCAAAGCTCATTGATGATCATACTCTGGTGGCTCTTACTATTATGATTGCAGAATCTGATCCAAAAGAAAAGGAAATGATGATCAGTGTGATCATGAATTGTCTGCAGTAAAAAGCTGCGCAGATGTCAATGCCTGGACAACGAGTAAGCCTTGGAGAACCGGTACAGCCAGAACCAGCGTGAGCAATACAAAACCAAGCAGAAAAGCGCCGATCAGATATGATAAAATCGGATTTCAGAGGGGCTTTTTGAAGCTTCAGAATGATTCACAGGAGAGTGTATCTATCTGAATGCCAGAGAAAAAGGAAGCAGGGCAGGGAAAGGAGTATACTATGGCCTTACATACAATTTTGCTAAAACCCGTCTCAGGACTATGTAATATGAGCTGTGATTACTGCTTTTATTGTGATGAGATGAAGAAGCGGGATATCCCTTCCTATGGGATGATGTCGGAAGAGACATTGGAAAAGCTGATCCGCAGGGCGATGAGACAGGCCGGGGGAGAGATCTGTTTTGCCTTTCAGGGGGGAGAGCCCACTTTGAGAGGAATTGAATTTTACCAGAGGGCGGTGGAACTGGAGCAGAGATTTGGCAGAGGCCGGCTGCGGGTTCTGAATACGATCCAGACGAACGGGCTGGAACTGGATGAGAGATGGTGCCGGCTGTTCCGGGATCATAATTTTCTGGTGGGGATATCCCTGGACGGGATCCGGAAAGTCCATGACCGATACCGCCGGGACAGCGCCGGAAGGCCCACCTATGAGCGGGTGAGAGAGAGCATCCGAATGCTGGACGAATTCGGGATTGAATATAACATTCTTACGGTTGTTACGGCACAGACCGCAGAACACATCCAGGAAATCTACCGCGAATATATACGCAGCGGGTGGAAGTATCAGCAGTATATTCCCTGCCTGGATCCTCTGGGAGAGAAGCCGGGGATGCAGGAGTACTCTCTGACTCCGGAACTTTACGGAGAGTTCCTTATAAAGCTGTTCCGCATGTGGGATAAAGACTGGAAGAAGGGCAGAGCGCCGTATATCCGGCAGTTTGAAAATTATATCGGGATTCTTATGGGGTATGAACCTGAGGCCTGTGCCCAGAGAGGGGTCTGCAGTGTCCAGTGTGTGGCTGAAGCAGACGGAAGCGCCTATCCATGTGATTTTTATGTTCTGGATGAATACAGGCTGGGAAATTATAACTCTGATCCTGTAGAGAAAATGGAGGAGTCAGAGACTGCCCGGGATTTTGTGGGCCGTTCCCTTAAAATAGATGCAGAGTGCAGGGTGTGCAGATGGTACCGGCTGTGCAGAGGGGGATGCCAGAGACAGAGGGTCAGAAACGAAGAAGAGGGGACATACAGAGATTATTTTTGTGAGGGATATAGGATGTTCTTTGAAAAATGCAGTAAAAGAA
>DWYL01000294.1 GCA_019118685.1 Candidatus Blautia merdipullorum | reverse complement strand
TGAACGGGCTTCTTTGATTTCTACGGTACCCTCTCAGAGCCCGCATAAATGCTGACTTTGCAGGCTCATTTTTGCAGAGATTTATCTGAAAATTCTGAAATCAGGCGTTTTTTGCTCATTTTCTGGCATGTTCACAATTTGTTCATATTTGGAGGAAGGCGCCTGCTTACCACAACATAAATATTATACCCAATCTGCCAATAAAATGAAAGCTACATTGCTTATATTTTATCATTTGTCCTTCTCTTTATATTACGGCTTGTCTCTCCATCCGGAATCTTTTCCATATACTTTCAGTCAATAGACCGGTATACTCCTCTTTGTACTTATACCTCTGTAAATCCCACTGTAGCTTACACTTTTTGACAAATGTTCGAGAACTATTGGCATGCTGCAGCACTCGCGTTCCTCATAATATAATCAAAAGTACTGCAGCTGCCCAGATATTAGTCATACTGCTAATATTATAACTATTCCTATACCTGCTTTACTCCGCCAGTCTGCACTGGTTTGCCACCCATTTGCCGTTTAAATTCTTAGGAATAAATGTAACAGAACGCCCCTTTTTCAAATCCTCTGCCTGAATATCCGGATTATATGCATTGAGCGTAATCCTGTAATCCGTATTATCTTCTCCGGTAATATACCCGAAATTCTGGTCTGTTCTGAAGAATTTTACCCTGCCCGCAACTCGGGATGCCTTTTCACCCTTACATCTATTTTGGAAATTTCCTGAAGAGTCAGAGGGTCCCGAACCTGATTTATTCCATCTGCCTCTCAAAGTCAGTCTTTGATCAACTGGTTCCGGTAGAGTACGCAGCCTGTCTGCATTTTTCCGATTATTTGCAAACCAGGTATATATATATTCATTGCCTTTTTTGTCCAACTCTCTTGGATACATAACCGGAACACCTTTAGGTATAGACCGGGTATCACACATAATTAATAGATTTTTAACCGCTCCCTGATCAAGATTTTTTCCCTGCTTTGTGTTAATATCTTTATAGCCTTTTCTATCAAGACTTACCTCTATAGAATTCCCTTCCATTGATACATTACGGATAACTTTCTCTGTTACTATAAGCTTAGTACTTCCATACCCAAATGGTTTTGCATGTCCAAGCTTATGCTGTCTTGTGCTGTCTTTTCGGTTCTCACCTAAAGTAACGACCCATACCAGGTTTTGAAGCTGTTCTTCCGTAATTTCATCAAAATATATTTGAAATTCAAACGAACCGCTCATTGCTTCCATCGTCGAATTCATCTTGCCTTTAGGCGCGTCCGCAGCCACCGAACTATGCCAGTACATCTTTCTTCCTCTGGGTGTTGCATTTCCTAGATCATGATACTCCGTATGGGCTTTGCCATTGCAATCCAATACTTTTTCACCATAAAAGTCGAAATTCCAATACGTCACCTGTTGCCCCTTCGGTTTCCTTAGATAAAACTCAAAAGCTGACGTCCTTGGCTCGCCAAGTATCTGCAAAGTATGTATTTCACTTTTTAGACTGCCAACAGGTTTCGCGTCTGTAATACGAATATGTCCTTTCAGCCCCTTTCCTCTTGTTGTTCCAAACAGCAGACATGCCGGGCAAAGACGGTCAGTATTATCACAAGGTACATGCACTCCCATTATTTCTTCCCACTTTCTTCTCTGGGCAATCCGACCAATAGAAGAGTTGGACAAATATACGAGCGTTTCATTTCCCCGCTTTACCATAAAATAGTATACAGGAATTTTATTGTCGTTCCCCGCTTTTGCCCGTTCTAAGGCGTTTTGAAGATTTTTATTTGGTATCTTATTCCGGTTTTTCAACGCCCGCGGGCGATCCTGCAAAGCTGACTTAAGAGCTCTGTAGGGTTCCTCATTTCTAATCCTATCCGGTGTACCGTCTTCTCTCGTAAAATCCCATGTATAGATCCTTTCGTTTTCCTGCAGATAAGCAATGTGATAATCGTCTTTTGTATTTACAGGTATATTATACTGAAGCCAGCCATGATTAGCAATAAAGTCTCCATTCTTTTCTGTAACTCTCTGTCCATTCTTATACTCTAGATATGTTTCTTCTACTTGTTTTGATTCTTTTACTTGTACTGCAACTTTTTCAGCATAGGTACTGTATAATACCCATCGGCGTTCCCCGCTGCCAGTAATAGTCTCCTCATACGCCAGCAATCCTCTTTTCTGCAATGACCCGAAAGTAGGAACACGCTGGCTGATTGGCTTATCATCCAGAAGAAATGCTGTACAGCTGTCTGTAACAGCCTCATATACACTGCGCAGCATTCCACGGAGCTCGCTGCCAGGAATCACCGGCTCGTCCCCTGTTTCTCCGGGAGCTCTCAAAAAGCCGTACTCTTTATGCAGGTTTTTCTTTTCGTCATCACTTGGATTATCAATATATCTGTTCTTATTGATATCCCAATATTTCGGATGTGCCCCATCCGGAACAATAAGCGGTGTCTTTGTATCGAGCGCTACTGTAAGCCAGCCGCTGACCAAATGCGACTCTCCGCGATAGACAGATTCTCTGGATTTTCGTCTTTCTTCAATTGTCGAACCAAACGGAATGAAGTTATATGGGTTAACAAATAACTGATTACTCATACTTTCTCACTTCCTTTCTCCACAGCATTTTGCTCTACAAATCCTTTCAGACGGTAATCAGCGATCTTTGCCATTCCGTTTTTGTCATAAATGAGATAACAGATTACCTCAGAACTGTCTGCGTTCATATCTGCAGGGAGTACATATTTCCCGCCAACTGTGGTATAAAGGACAAGATTGCCATACTGATCTGTCGGATTTCCCATCTTTTCACACTTATCGTGATTAATATCAAGGGTCTGATACTGAACAATATAATACTTCTGCGAAACATCCTGCTCTGATGCGATTCTCCACTGAAAACTTTCACCGATACAGCTCCTGCTAAAATAGATTTCCTGCTCGTCCGAAAAAATCCGAAGCTCCAAAAGCTTTTCCAGTTTTAATATACTGAGTTCTTCTTTATTTGCATGACCCGCCTGAAAAAAATTCGTTCCATAAGCAAGGAATAAAAAATCTCCTGAAAATCTTTGCAGTAACTCAGAACTTAAATCTATTGTCTGAACAGAGCCGCTCTCCTTGATCCACATACATTCATTCATAAAAATTCCTCCAGAAAATGACTGTTATTTTCCTTAATCTGACGGGTCATATCCTTACCATCCACGGTTAGATGCATAACACTGCATCTTCCGTGTCCTGTTCCTGACGCTCCGCCAAAACTCAGAAGTCCAAGCTCCAGATCGATCAGGGAAACTGCCAACAACTGTATCTGAAATTTGTTCCATTTATTTCGGTCTATTACAATTTCCAGTTTTCCATGCCCTCCCTGCCAAAGTCTGCTTGTAAAAAGAGCTGTGTTCCGCGGAGCCTGAGTAAATCGGTCTACCGCATTTCGAGTGAGAGAATACGGAGCCCCTCCGCTAATCACTGTCTCTCCAAAACGAATTGACGAACGTATATGTTCACCTTCTTTTTCTTCCATCCCAAACAAACGGTTTATTTCAACGGTTCTGTTTTTTTCCGTGCTGTCCATGTTAAGCTGTCTCAAAAGTGCCTGCATATGATGTCTGAAAGTCCCTGCCCATGAAGTACCGGGAATAACCGGCTTTTCTTCCAAATTAGACAGCGGGACGGAGTCCGGTACGCTGCCATCGCTAAATACCTCCGCCCGTGCAGTATTTACCCGAACAGAAAAACTTCCTTTTATTTTTATATCTGCACATATCTTAATATATGCATTTTTCTGAGACTCGGCAGTAATATCTGTCCCATTTACAAATGATTCTTCATCCAACGGGTCAAATTTCATCCATTCTTCTATATCTTCCGGAAATTGATAATCTATCCTTTTTACAGTCACAGCCATATTTCCATATCCTCTGGTCGTTCTCGCGCCGAAAGAAATTCCATCAAATACCAGACTTTTCATTAATGGATCCAGACCATCTGCGATTTCTTTCTGATAATCTCCTTCCTCTCCGGTCCACTCCAGTACAGAATAGTAAGGCATCTCTGTCTCTGTCACCTGAAAATCATATTTATTTCCCTGGACTGTCATCCCCCATTCATCAAGACGTATTCCATCACGAACGGTAATCTTATAATCAGATGCAGATGCTGTCCCCGGTCCAACAGCATCACTGACCAGCACATGACTCTCCGAAATAGTATCTTCCGAAATATCTCCAAACATTTCATTTACATCTTCTTCTGATAAGGTCGGGATTGTATTCATACACAAATTCCTAAGTACACCCGCGACACTGCTTCCCGGAATAAACGGGCATCCTTTACCATCGATCATAAGATCACTGTCAGTGATCTCATTTTCTCCACTGCCTATTCGAAGCGGAGACTTCTGGTACATTTTTAACTGATAATATACTTTTTTCAATGAAATCTCCTACCTTTCCTTTTTATAATGCTGTTTATGAAGAATAATCTCCAGAGGAACTTTCCAGCTTTTCAAAAGAACATCCTGTGCCTCAGGGAAGCTGCTGATTTCTTTCCATAAAGCGTCATCTTCACCCAGAATCTTTTTCAATGAGAGCGTATTCTTTCCGGTGTGCGAATAAATTCCTCTGACCAGATTCTCACTGACCTTTTTTCTGCCGTTTTCATTCTCACTGCTGATATCACTCTCCTTAATCGTTCCGATCATTCGAAGAAAATCCTGATAATCTTCCGCCTGAGAAAGCATCAGCCTCAGACGTCCGACCGGAATTTTCTCATCCTGGACACTGTAATCCAGCGCATATCTCCGCATTGCCTCAAGTCCGGCTGATACTAACAATTTTGTATATATCTCCCGGGTATATCTGCAATCCTCTTTAGGCTCAATATAATCAATATTTCCCTCTCTCACAGAAACTGCTTCCTGCATTTTTTCCTCAGTCATAACATAACATACTCCGAATCCTTCCTGTGCAAATCCTCCTGTTCGGATTATAGATGGAACACTTTCTCCAGATGCTTCAAAGCAGTAAACACTTCCGGCTCTCACAACAGGAACATGCGGTTTCTGAAGCTTCCATGTCGACTGATAACCACCGATTGTATGGTAACGGCAGTAATCCGTCCGGCCATCTGGTACCTTATCCTTAAGACCTAGTTTATCTGCCAGTACGCTGCGTATTTTATCTGCATCTGTTATGTATCTTCCTTCTTGCTGTATGGCAAGATCCGACTTTAATATAACATACACCGCTTCACCTTTTGCAGTGCTAATACGTTCCTCTCCGCAGGGTTCCACATTTACAATTTCTTTCAGAGAGCAGGAAGCATATTGCGTACTTCTGCTGCGCCCAAAACGCAAGTCAGCCCGGCTTAGAATAGTAAGCACTTTTTTTATCATCTCTTTCGTACAGATCACAGTCCCCCCATATATCATTCCGGCATCAATAGATTCCTGCATATACAGCATTTTCTCTTCACTTTCTGATGAATCAGGAGAAGATAACTTATCCTGAAAGGTTCCATGGACTGCATGGTGATAAACTGTATGAATAGCAGGCTCTGCCACTGCAAATCCGACTTTGGTCTTATCCTCCGGTGTAAAGAAAGAAGCAAACGCACTGTCCATTGTTTTTGGCTTCAGCCCTTTCCAGTCTGTATCTTTCTGCGCCAGACTATTGATCAGACGGCCATTATCATTTTTAAGCTTTACCAACATCATTGGCGCAGGATCAGAAATCCCTCCATCAATAACCGGAGTGAGTGCCGACCAGCAAACATCACCATTCTGGAAAAGTGAATCAAAAAATTTATCATCTGCATTTCCTGTACGCAGATAATTTCCTGCAAGGCATCCAATCACGCTTCTTGCCGGTATGGACGTATTAAGCTCGCCACATCCCGGCAGAGTAACCGGTGCATCTAATGAAATATGATAAGAAATCTTCACTTTATCTTCTGAATTCATTTCTTTCAGAGTCTTCTCAAATTTCTCGGGGATCTCATATTCTTCTGGAATCTCTTCTTTAGAAGAATCATCAGCAGTGGAATCATCATTCCAAACCATTATTTTCACGTTGCCGAGTCCTCGATTTCGAGAAGTCCCAATATGTCTGGTCGCTTTACAGCAATCTATCAAAAAATCTCGCAACGTTGAATCTTCTGTGTTCAGGTATAATGGGGCATAGAATTCCATCTCTTTGCTGTTTTTCAAATCAAAAGGATCATAATGGCTGATCACTCTTGTAAACCTCAGGGAGTTATCCACTTTAACTCCATCCTCCAATTTTGTCTGTCCTCTAACCCTTGAAAACATACGTCCGACATTTGCAGGATGTGCCATTCGTTTTACTATGTCCGGTATCGCCCCTTCACATTTTTCTATATTCCGGTCGTCTGCCGGTATTTTTTTTGTCAGGAATTCACGGATAGTTTCCGCTCCCCTCATGACTGCATCCTGAAGAAACAGACATCCTTCATTTCCATATGCATCTCCGAATATTCTGCGGGTTTTCTCTGACGCCTCCGGATACTCCATCTTCTCCATATCGCGTGCTGACTGTTTTAGGCAACCCTTCAGCCGCCTTGCCGGAATATACGGAAGTCCTGCCTCATCCATACATACATCCGTATCTACAGCATTTCCTACACTTTCTCCATTTCCAGCACACAAGTCGGACCGAAGCACTATTTTCAAATATTCCATCTATCACCCCTCCTTAAACCACAGATCATACACTTCTGAAAAATCATAAAGCATTTTTAACAACTGTTCCTGATCCGAATATTTCTCCTTTATTGTGTTCTCCAGACCTTTATGGTGTCCATTAACCCGAACCAACTCCTGTCTGCCACAGGACAAACTATCTTCGAATTCATTTCCGATTGTTTTAATATCACTTCTTGACACATGATATTCATTCAACAAGCTGTTCAGTTCTGTTAGTCTGTCATAATGAAGAATGTTCCCGGCTTCTCCTCCTGCGATCAGCCACGGACGGGCAATACATCGTTCTGTCCCCTGACGCTTTCTTACACTGTCAAGATCTCCTCCGATTCCATTATGTATATAATGAAAATCCAGCCAGCCTTCTTCAATTATCTTATTCTGTCTTCCGTGTACTTTTTTCTTCGCATTTTCACATGCCTGCTCAGCCATAGAATATGCTCTTGAAAACGGATAGTGACTGTGGAAAATACAAATACCTGCACACGAGCTGTACATCCATTCTGACATATTTTTTTTCTGATAATCCTGCACTGATTTCAGATATGCCTGTACATATTCCATTGCAAACCGTGCATTACATACAAATGTCATATCATCTCCATCTGTAATAATTTTTCGGAACAGAAAAGCTCCTTCTTCATATTTTCCTTTATATTTCTCTTGCAGGGTATCTCTGCACTTTTCTAATGCCTGCACTCCCTGAACCGAAAACGCATCTGCCGTTATTTCTGTAAACTCTCTCATTTTTGATATGCAGGTGTCATAATCCGTTTTTCCTTCCAGCATTTTCGAAATTTTAATTCCCATATTATTTCCATCTGCATGGATAACTGCCAGAAGACTTTCTTCTCCTTTACCGATTATCATATTATCCAGAATCTGCACCTCCGGATCTTCTCTGCTGATTTCCTGCCCCCGTTTACGATTGACCTGTGCTTCTGCAGTAAGCCGAACTAATCCATCCTCATATTTCTCTACACAAGAATATGGCTGAAACGTATTACGATCCATCATCGAAAAAGGCAGAATGAAATCACTTTGGCCGGTTATCATTCGTTTTTTTTCCCTGTCCGCTTCCTGCATCAGACATGTATAATCATGCTGATAGTCTCCTGTATACTCACTGCATACAGCCATTGGAATCAGACCCGGATATTTCTTTAACAGATAATATGAAAACGCCTTATTCACTTTTATGTAACTATCATGTGAATCGAAAAGTATTGTTTCATTTCCCCCTCCCCGAAACAATTCGACCATGTGGAGCGTGTTTGTTCTAAACGCTTCTGCTATTTCAGATATATGAAATTCTTTCTGATC
This sequence comes from Candidatus Blautia merdipullorum, assembly GCA_019118685.1. Classification (GTDB taxonomy): domain Bacteria; phylum Bacillota; class Clostridia; order Lachnospirales; family Lachnospiraceae; genus Blautia; species Blautia merdipullorum. Next base: position 3,991 of record DWYL01000294.1, on the reverse strand, counting down.
TGCAAGCCGCAGCGTCTTCTTTCCAGGAACGCCGCTCTGTTCAAATAATTTCTCTGCCTGCTCAAACAAAATGTCCCAGCTTCGTGTGATATTATCCGATGCGCCGATAATCTCTGTTACACGATTCGAGCGAAATATGTATTCTTGCTTTGATCGAATCGTATACTGTGCTAAAACGTATGTCATATTGTTTCCTCCCTGATAATACTCTTCTCTGGTAATGCATGCTTTATTCTTGTAAATACTTGGACATGTATATCATCACTATTAATTATTATATCTTAACTTACCATTTTTTAAAATAATATTATTGCTATTTTCTAATATTCTAATATTTTTTGTTATTTACTGGCATAAATATTTTTTCATTTATTCCCTGTAAATATGGTATATCCCAAACCCAAAGCTCGTATTCCTTCCCATATGTGTCAATTCTCCCGCAATCAGATAATCCAGGCACTCTTCGGGCATAGTATTGAATGTCACGGTTCCTGATATTCCCCGCAGCGCCATACGGGAATCCTGAGTTCCCGAATAACGTCTCACAGTTTTCGGGCTGGCCGACTGTGTCCTGATCTCTGGATATGCTGAAAATTCCGGTACATCCGCCTCATTCCCGATATAATAATTAAGCATCTGTATTCTTCTGGCAGCTCCCTTTACAAGTGCTTCCCCATAAAATTGTTCCATATATTCCTGCTGATATTTCATACTCAGCGGTGTAATAAACGTAAGTCTCCAGTCTCCCGTCCCCCGCAGCAGCTTTTCTTTTCTTTTTTTGATATAGCCGCCTACGGTGTCTATACAATATCGGCTCATGTCTACCTCGTTATCCCGTACGATAGTCCTTCCCTGAGTATTACGCACTTCACAAATCCGAAAACGCGCTTTATCTTTTCCTAGACCGGTCATTCCCAGCTGACAGAACGCCTGAAGATAAAGATTAAAAAATACAACGCTGTCTCCGAACAGGGTCAGCGTAAATTCAAATCGGCCGCCTTTCTTAAAGTATGTATGGGTGTCTGTACATTCGATCAGATACCCCACACTTTCCGGACTTGTCACATAGGAAGGTTTTTTCTCCATGGCAGAATAGAATGTATGGCTTACAACGCATGCTTTTCTGAACCTGCATGTTTCACATTTCCAGTCTGTTACACAATTCTGTCTGAGCAGCATCTCTCCCATTCCGCCGCGCAGTGCGGCTGTCTTAGTCTCGGGCATGCGCGCACTGCTTAATAACTCTGCATGAAAGCCAAGCCTGATGTAAGGTATATCGAATGTTATTGTATGTTCCATCGCCATCTCCTTTTCGGGGAATATCAGAATTCCCTGAATCCTTCAAAACTGTAAAGCGCTTTCTTCTGTGTGCTTCCGTCTTCATTTATTATTTCTTCTGTTCTTCTTCTGCTGCACGCAGCAAGTACTGTGATACCTTTTTCCTTCAGTCTACTGATGATCGCATATGTGAGAGTGAACTCTCCCTGGCACATAACTGCCGCTGCATCGTACTGATCGATCTCTCCGCATATTCGTTCAGCCTCAGCATTCACTTGTGCGTTCGTCCAGCCCGGATCTACTTCGGGGAAACGGATATCCACGATCCTTCCGTATTCTTCCGCCGCTTTTTTCTGCTCTGCGCACCATGTTTCCGACGGATGATTGGAGCAGTTGATAAAAACCTTTTCTCTATGGATTGATTTGGCAATTTCAACGAATTTCTCACCATGAGTGGCAAAAAAATTCAGTATGCGATCTGACGCCGGTCTTCCGTTCTTATTCTTGCCAAAACCGGAATGATATCTGATTTCAAGATGTTCCTCTTTTCCGGCTCCAATCCAGAATGACATGCAGGCTTTCAATACAGCCAGTTCATCCAGCTCATTTATGAACACTGGAAGTCCGTTCATTCCTTTCTTTTCCAGCTCTTCCATTCTTTTGACCTGTATCTTAAGCTCACAAAGCGCCTTATAAACTTCTTTGGAGAGATCATCCGGCAGGATTTCCACAGTTTTCAATGTTCCGATTACCTTCTGAACCCGCTGCGCCTCTGTCTGAATTTTCACTACTGTCTTATAGGGCTTCCGAATTTTATGAATGTTCATTTCCACACTTTCATGTATCTCGTTACTGAGAGACAAGAAAATAGAATCTTCATTTTTCTCTTGTTTTATATCGATCAGCATCTTCTCAAGTACTGATTCTATATCTTTTTTATACTGTATAACATCTCTCCCAGATACTTCCTGGAAAAGAATGTGTGCACCGATATTACGGATATTTCTTCTGATACTGTCATATGCCTTTCCGAAATCCGTCCTGTTCTTATCTTCCATAAGCAGCTGTTTTACAGGCTCCCGTATCAGATACTCCTGTATAATGGTCATTTCGTCAAGTTCGGAAAACCGCTCCAAGAGGTATGTGGTAACTCCCTCCATTGCCGCGATCGCAGAGCTTCCGATCCTCCCTTCATCGTAAAACCACTCTGCCAGTCTCAGAGTAAGATTGCTGTATTTAAACCGCTCCCGGATTCCTTCCCCCGAAAACCTTTCTTCAAACTCTTCTCCGATATCCTGAAGCATGACCACGGCCTGACGCGGCAGCTTCCCGCTTTCAGGGAATTTATCCGGGCTGTCATCCAGATCCTTCATACTTCGCATGATGCCGATCGTATCTTCCAGAACCTTAAGATTGTGCGCATTTGCAGCATATTCAAACATTTCAAATACGGTCCGCAGATCCGGATAATCAGCATCGCCTGTTCCAATATTCCACTCCTCCTTTTCTCGGAAAATATTGATCAATTCCCTGACTGATCCCATGTTGTGGAATTCATTGATCGCATTGATCCAATGCATCAGGTCTGTGATCTGATCCAGATCGACAAGCGGGGCATACAATTTTTCTCCTTCGCCGTACTGTCCCTTCGCATCTGCCATGCCGTAATACATATAGATCCTGTAATTCTCCCTGCGGATCCGTGTCAGATAGCTTGCAAAACTGTAGATATACATAGGCAGGGATCGGAATCCGTTAGAGACGTCCAGATACAGGTCGATTTCCGGTCTTATTAAGCGTTCCGTATCTTCCTGCTCTGTTTGTGACGGACCTATTTCTCCGGTTTCATAATACTCTGCCACTATGCTCTCCAGCCCAGTCTGAAGAAGTGTAAAGTTCTTCTTTATTTCTTCGTCGTCAATGCCCTTTTCCAGAATGAGAATCCGTATCTGTGTATGACAGTTCAGCTTTTTTTGGATGATACCTGTCAGGAGATGCTCGACAGCCTGCTTTATTTCGTCATTTTCAGCAATAATATCAATAGGTATCCCGGCGCCTCTGCCCTCTCCCTCGATCCGGATAGGAGCCTTTTCTCCAATTTCTTTTCGCTTAAGCTCCTCTCTGGTTATCTCTTCTCCAGCTTCCTCCTTCAGCCTCTCAATAACCTCGATTAAGTGCTCGTCCGTTATAGGGCCGGTCTCAGCTTCACCTGCCTCAGAGTTCCTGAGGAAATAACTGCAGAGCGATCCCCAGTATGACGTCGATGTACCGATCAAAAGTACGGTATCTATATCTGTATCTTTTTTATACTGAAGCTCATGTAAAACTGCCTCGAATGTATAACCTGTCTGATATGCGGCCAGGTTATCTATCTTATACTGATGTGCGTCAGCCGATGATATTCTTTCGTGCAAAACTGCGTAATTCGTGTTTAAATAGGTTCCTCTCCCGATCTGCGCGATCAGCATAGATTTGTTCTTTTTCTCAGCGATTGTTGTCATAATCTCTCCTCCCTGCATATAATCAAATTTGTCCTGAGGCTTCATTTTGAATGTGTAAAATGCCATATCCTGTTCTTCTGGTATTGTACCAAGCCGCTAGCGCGGCGGCTAGCCCTAAGTACGTGAAACCACCACTTTTTCAAAAAAAGTAGCAGTTTTTGAATATATGTTGTATTGTTAAGTTACCACACGAAACATCCCACATATACACA
>DWYL01000293.1 GCA_019118685.1 Candidatus Blautia merdipullorum | reverse complement strand
AAAGTATGTTCTGAAGTCAGCGGCCAATCAAAAAAACTCATGACCAGAGAGAGGATCAATGGTCCAAAGGTAAAAGCCAGAAATCCAAAGATCCAGGGCGAAATAAATAAATATGGGGTGGCTGTTTTTATAAAACTCTTTTTCTTCATTTACATTCATCTCCTATGCCGGGAGGGCCAGGCCCTCCCCTTGGAATCATTACTGCACAGCGTTTTCCAGAACTTCATCTACATTCTGAAGAGAGCTTGGATTAAAAATCTGTTCAAAGGATAACTGGAGATTTTCCGCTACTTCTGACCAGCTTTCCATCAGGAAGCTTGCAGGAGTATGGCCGCTGCTCTGCTCCAGCATGGTATAGAAAGGAGCATATTCCGGTTGATCCATGATCCCCTGAGATTCTACTACACTGTTCAGCACAGGAAGTTCTGTTCCGATTCTTTCAATATTGCACTCTTCATTTGTCCAATACTTAATAAATTCCCATGCAGCATCTTTGTGTTCACTGTCTTTTGACATAGAAAGACCGGAAGAACTTAAGATGCTGACAGAATCCTGTTCTGCATCTGCAAAAGCAGGAATGGTAGTAACTCCATAGTTTAATCCGTCTTCATTCAGAGTATCGATTGACCAGGAACCGTAAATATACATAGCCGCATTTCCTGCACGGAATTCATCTGTTCCATCATTTTCTGTAGCAGTTGCATATCCTTCTTCTTCCATATCCTGGAACATCTGGAATACCTCAGCAGATTCTTCGCTATTGATGCATCCCTCCATATTCCCTTCTTCGTCACAGTAGGAAGTTCCGTTGCTCCATAAATACATTTCAAAATCATAGGGGTCTGGTTTCATCTGGAATGCAAATCCTGCTGCATCTGTTTTTTCGGAAATCGTCTTGGCTGCCGCCTGAAGATCATCCCATGTCCAGTCTGCCGTGGGCTCTTCCACTCCCGCCTGGGCAAACAGGTCTTTATTGTAGAACAAGCAGTGGGTGGTAAATCCTACAGGAATGCCATAGATGCTGCCGTCCATGGTATTATAGTCCCAAAGGGTATCATAGAAATTAGACTTATAGTCCTCTCCTTCCTCTGCAATGTAATCATCCAGAGGCTCCAGTCCTTCATAGTAAGAAGGATAATTCCACATGTACATAACATCAGGCGTATCTCCAGATCCCATTCCCGCACTGATCTTTGTATCGAAATCACTACCATAAGCCTCCAGAGTAACTTCAATGTCGTCGTGCTCCTCATTAAACTTGTCAACCAGAGCCTGCTGTTTGTCAACATCCTCGGCCACATCCCATGTAGCAAAACGGATTTTTGTCTTGCCATTGTCAGATTCGCCGCTGCCGCCGTTTCCACATCCGGCAAAGATCGTTGTAGCAGTTAATACAGCCGCACAAATCACTACCATTTTTCTTCTCATTACTTTTCCTCCTTTAGGTGATTTTTACTTGGTAAAATTACTATAACATTTTACTCGGTAAATGTAAAGATTTTTATTCATTTTTCCTGTATTTCGTATATTTTATATAGTTTTTCTGGGTATTTTTAATAATATCCCTCTTATTTTTGTGTATTTTCCCTATGCAGCATTCTCCTTTTCTTTTACTTTTTACCTTCTATACGCCACTCATATTTTAGTAAAATAGTTTTGTTTTTATCAAAAAACAATCCCCACACAAAAAGCAGCCAGACTTTTGTCTGACTGCTTTTTATCCCAAATCCAGTATCTGCCGGGAATCCTTTCATAAAGCCTCCCGGATACTGTCCGCTTATTTTTCGTCTTCTCTGTCGCAGATACGGATCACTGCTTTCACAATATCTGCTTTATTATTTACACTGTAATCCATTGCTTTCTGTACATCATCAAGGTCAAAAATATCGGTCACGATCCCTTTCAGGTTTACTTTTCCCTGAGCCACTGCTTCGATGGCCATAGGATAAATATGACGGTACCGGAATACACTTTTGAAGGTCAGTTCCTTATCCAGCACAAGACTCATGGGAAGGGTCATTTCTCCGGTTTTGCTATAGCCTACCAGAACAATGGTGGATCCTTTTTTGGCTATATGAATAGCCTGGCGGGTGGTGATTTCCGTACCGGCGGTCTCGATCACCAGATCAACGCCTTTTCCTCCTGTAAGTTCATTGATCTTTTCTTCCACCTTTTCCTTTGCTCCGTTGATCACTCCTGTGGCTCCCAGTTCCATGGCTTTCTGGAGACGTTTTTCCATGATATCCACTACATATACCTCAGAGACTCCTCTGGCCTTAAGAGCCATCATAGAAACAAGTCCGATGCACCCGGAACCCATTACCACCGCTTTCTGCCCCAGATGGGCGTCCCCTTGGATAGCTGCATGGAACCCCACCGCAAGGGGCTCGATAAGGGCGCCTTCCAAAGTGCTGACATTATCCGGAAGTTTAAAGCAAAGATCTGCCTCATGAGCCACATATTCCTGAAAAACACCGTCTACCGGAGGTGTGGCAAAGAATACTACGTCAGGACAGAGATTATATCTGCCGGTCTTGCAGAATTCGCAATGCCCGCATGTCTTTCCCGGCTCCAGAGCAACTCTGTCTCCTATTTTCAGATGTTTTACCTTTTTCCCTACTTCTACTACTGTGCCTCCCGGTTCATGTCCCAGCACAAAGGGCGGTTTTACCACATAATCTCCGATGGCTCCGCTTTCATAATAGTGAAGATCGCTTCCGCAGATCCCCACATATTCCAGTTTTACTAATACCTCGTCCTCTTTAACCTGTGGAATATCCCGCTCTTCAAATCCCATTTTGCCAATACCCAGCATCACTGCGGTTTTCATTTTGCCTTCCATGTTTCCTCTCCTTTTTATAATTACTTTTATCAAATATTTTATTAAAGTAATTATATTATTATCCACAGTTGGGTTTTTGTCAATCCCTTTATTTATATGTTTTTCAGAAAGGAATCTATGAACTTAAGAGCGGCTCCATATGCTGCGGCGTTTAATTTATACTTCCCGCCTTTGAGATAGGAGGTATCGATATCGAAATTGTTATGCTCCGTCAGTTTCCGTGATAATTCCGGCAGGAAATCCTCCAGATAGCCTCCCACATATCCTCCCAGCACAATGCTGCAGTCAAAGATCATCCGAAGATTCGTCACCCCGACTGCAAGATCCTCCAGGTACCCCTCCAGGATCCTTAAGGCATCCTCTTCTCTTCTTCTTACTCTGCCGAAATATTCTTCCAGACTGCATCCTGCTTTTTCCTCAAGAACTTGTGCGGAACAATAAGCATCCATACACCCTTTTTTCCCGCAGTAACAGGTTTTTCCGTTTTTTTCTATCACCATATGCCCGAATTCAGCGCTTTTAAAATTTTCTCCCGGATAAAAATGGTTTCCAAGGCAGATCGCTCCTCCTACAGTATTGCTCAAAGACAGATAAACTGCGTTTTCTGTTTCTCTTCCTAATTCTGCAAAGGCGGCGCTGTTGGCGTCATTCTCAATTCCATAAGGATATCCCAGAGAGTCTCCCAGTGAGCGAAAGCTTACGTTCTCTACCCTTAATGTGTGAGACCTAAGAAGCAGGCAGTGTTCTCGATCCACAATCCCCGGAAGGGAGAAGCCTACCCCTGCGATCTTACTCTGGTCAATCTCCTGGCTTTCCATGAAAGCCTTTACAGCTTTGATCAGTTCTTCATAATACCGAGGGCTGTTCTCATAGGGAATCCTGCTTCTCTTCCCAGCGATCATTTCTTTTTTTCCGTTGACCATCACCATTGTAACATGATTGTTGGTAATATCCACGCCTGCTCCATACCCTGCATCGCTCCTGACAGATAAGGCCTTAGCCTTACGTCCTCCTGTAGAGGCATATTCTCCGGTTTCTTCTACGATTCCTTCTTCTATCAAAAGTTTTACATTCTGCAGAGTAGTAGGCATGCTCAAATTCAGTCTGGAAGAAATCTCCGCTTTGGAAGTGGTTCCCTGAAGGGAGATAAATCTGGCTATCCTGCCTTTATTAGTGAGTTTTTCTTCCCCTCTGTCCCCGTACTGCTTCATAGAACTTTCTCCAAAGCGTACAATGCGGCTCCCGCAGCTCCTACGATCTCCGGCTCTTCGCAGATATACAGGCTGCTTCCGATCTTCTCCTCCACGGCCCGGACCACACCGGGGTTCTTAGCCACTCCTCCTGTCATCATGAAATCCGGCTCCATGCCAACCCGGCGGAGCAGACCAAATGCCTTGTTTGCAATGGCATGGCAGACTCCGTCTGCAATATCTACCTTTTCCTTATTATTAGCGATCAGGGAGATCACCTCGGACTCTGCGAAAACGGAACACATACTGGTGATCTCGATCTTCTCTGTGGAAGTCAAGGCGATAGCCCCCAGTTCGTCCAAAGAGACCTCCAGGGTACGGGCGATCATTTCCAGAAAACGGCCTGTGCCTGCGGCGCACTTGTCGTTCATCACGAAATCCTTTACCTCACCCTTTTCATTTAGATGGATGGCTTTACTGTCCTGGCCTCCGATGTCCAGGATCGTGCGGATCTTTGGATTAAAATAGTGGGCTCCCTTGCCATGGCAGCTGATCTCCGTCACATTTTCATCTGCAAAGGAGATACTTACCCGACCGTATCCTGTAGATACGATCCAGGAAATATCCTCTCTGGCAAGGCCTGCCTTCTCCAGAACCTCCTCTAAAGCTTTCTGGGCGCTGACTCCGGATTTTGCCCCGGTCCGCACTACAGAAAAAGCCCTGATCTTTCTGTCCTGGTCCATGATCACCGCATTGGTGGAGGTGGAACCGCTGTCTATTCCAAGTACATACATCTGTTCATTCTCCTTCTTTTTCACAGGCATTTTTCGGCTTCCCGAAGACAGGGACTCCAGAAATGCTTCTATCCGGGTCAGAATCTGGCCGTAGCTCTGGCGTGTATAGTCTGTCTCCAGCAAAAGCATAGGCCGGTCGATCCAGGTCCGCAGCCAGGTATATTCGTAAGCGTAATTATCGCAGAACTGTACCGTGTGATAAATCAGCCCGTCTGCTTCCTGCGCGTACCGCCGGATCAGCTCGTCCCGGTTACAGGCCTGGGACATCCGCATACAGGGGAACT
>DWYL01000033.1 GCA_019118685.1 Candidatus Blautia merdipullorum | reverse complement strand
ACGAAAAATAAACTGAAAATCAAAAGTATGGTTAAAAACAGTAATTCCAGACTTTTTATCACGGAGAGGTACTTTTTGTTATGTGAATCTTTATACAGATATTTAATACGCAGTTTTAACTGTGAATGTTTTGAACCAACAAAATCTAAATTATAAATAGTTGTATTTTTTGTGCGCTGGAGTTTTTTTGAGATCTTGATGATTAAGGATGCATAATCCAGCCTGTCCGTGCTGTCTCTGCCCTGCATGATCGCCTGGTCGTTTGTGATCTCCATTGCCAGGCAAAACCATTTCTTCAGAACATAAACCAATGGATTCCACCAATGTATACAGCAGACGATATCGATTAAAAGTAATAAGATAAGATCATGTTTTTTATAATGATATAATTCATGATCAAATATATACGTCAACTCTTTTTGAGAAAAATCATTCACTTCAGGTAAAATTAAAACTGGTTTGAATATTCCTGTAATACTAGGGGATATAGGCATAGGAACAACAGCTACTTTAATAGGCTTTGTAGAGTGTTTTTGTACAAAATCGTATAAGTAAGCATAGGAAGATTCTTTGGTTATTATGAATTCTCTGATACGATCTGTATAAACTTTTTTTGCTTTCAGGAACCGGCACAATTGAATGACAGCGCCGATTGCCCAGATACCGTATAAACAGTCAAATACCATAAACGACGTATCTGCTATGCTGACGGAAAGAACATCCATAACCGGGCGGACAAAATCCTTGATATAAATAGAATATGTAAATGGAAAATTGACCGGCAACGTCATTCTTAAGCATATAACAGAAATGATCGCGAAAAAAATTCTTGTGTTTGCCTTGTCATACAAAAATCCGCATTGGATCGACAATAAGAAAAAAACCAACAGCAAAGAAATTACAATAAGACAAGTCAAAACAGGTCCGGGTGATAATAGTAGTGCTTTAATCATGTTTTAACTCTAGCTTTCTCTTCTCGATCATTTTTTCCAATTCTGCCAGATCATCCGGATTTGTCTGGTCTTCGATTAAAGAAGCGCATAATGAAAATGAACTGTGATCGTTGCCGATGATTTCGTTACATGCATCCTTCAAATATTCTGTTTTTGTGAAGGTGGGTAGGTAACTCCTTGTCAAAACAGTGCCGCTGTAAACGATATCTGCAACCTGAATGTAGCCTTTCTTTAACAACTCCCGTAAGCAGGCCTGAACTGTGTTAGTATTAAAAGAGGGATTACTTTTCTCGATTTCAGAAGAGATCATCGGGCCGTTGTTATCCCATAATACTTTCATGACTTCCAACTGTTTTTTTGTTAATTTTCGCATTAAAGCACTCCTTTGCATTAAAATTAATTTAAATTAAAAATTCAATCTTCCCAAATTCCTTGATTTTTCAAGGCTTATCGCCTATCAAATATCAAAACCTTATGTATTTTCCCTTGTTTTTGCCCTTATGAGCCGAAACAAGGGAAATTTTTTATGCTTCGCCCACGACCTTATCCAAGAGCCTGGCGGAAGTCCGCTTTGCTTCTCTGGTAGAGTGGGCATAAATGTTCATTGTGGTACTGACATCAGAGTGTCCGAGAAGTTCCTGCACATCTTTGGGTTTTGCACCGCCTGAAAGCAGGTTGCTCGTATATGTGTGGCGGAGTGTGTGGAAATGGAAGTCCTCCAATCCCTCAACCTCTGCCTTTGCTTTGCGGCAAATCTGACCGACTGCACTTGCAGAAACAAAAGCACCGTCCTCCTTTAAGCAGACAAAGGATAATTCCCTGTCATTTTCGGGCGTTTCCTGCGTCCTTTGCAGACTGTAAACCTCGTAATAGGTACGCCCCTTTTCTTTGACTGCCTTGCAGTAGTTAAGATGATACAGTTCGCCATAGCGAAAACGGTTTTTATGCTGTTCTGTTTTTGCTTTCCGTAAGATGTCAGCCAATGTGTCGCAGAAATCAACGGTACGGACTTTACTGCGTTTTGTTGTGCCGACCTCGTGCTTATGCCTTGTGCCATTGTACCGCATACTGCGTCTTACGGTTAGATACTGCTCGTCAAGGTTGATGTCCTGCCAAGTCAGACCGCAGACCTCTCCGATACGCAAGCCTGCATAATAGGCTATCTGCACCGCAAGCAGCGCAGGGTGTTTCTTTGCAATTAAGAAGTCCGTCAGCTTTTGGTATTCCCCGTGTGTAATGGTAGGAATGGGAGTAATATCTTCTTCGCTGTCCGAGAAAATATCCGTTTCCTCTTTTCTGCCACGCAGCTTTACATACTGCATCGGGTTAAAGGTTATCAGCCTTTTCGGGAATACCGCAAAGCGGAATGAGTTTTGCAGCACCGCCGAGAATTGCAACATATAGCCTTTGCTCATAGGCTTTGAATTTGTACCGTCGGGATTGACCCCTCCGTAACTCATAAGGTCGATAAACGCCTGTAAATGGTCAGCGGTCACGGTTTTCAGTTTTCGGCTGCCAATGGGATATTTCTTAATCTTTTTGACTGCCGCCGTGTACGCCATAACCGTACCGTTGCTAAGACTGCCGGGCTTCAGTTCTTCCTCCACCCACATATCCAGCATTTCGCCTACCGTGATGTTTTCGGCTTTCCCGACAAACTTCTTTTCCTCATAGTCAGCGATTGCTTTTCTGAGCAGGGCTTCTGTTTCAGACTTACTTTCTGTTCCCACAAACTCTTTCTGTACTTTTCTGCCGCTTTCATCTTCGATATAGAAGCGTGCGTACCACTTTTTACCTTTTTTTCTTACAGAACCTTTTGCCATAGATAAATTTCCCCTTTCTATCCGTGGCAATCGGGACTGTGACATATGGTGTGCGTAAAGTAATAAGGTTACTTATGCCGATGAGTGTCAGTCATCGTTTTCACTTGTCAAAGAACCACGGAATTTTTCTTTTTCAGCAACCCTTTCTTCGGCTGCTGTCACTATCCCGAACAGGTCACCCATCTTTACAGCGGTGCGTCCCTCATCGTAGATATGTAAAATCCCATCTAAAAACTGCTTCATATCCTCGATAGGAAGTTCCATTTCTTTACGGTAAACCCTTTCCATAATTGCCCCTGACTCAATCGCATAACGGCGTAAGGACTGCTTTAAGCCCTCGTCCTCCGCTACACGGTCAACCTCAGCCATAGCGTCTGCAAAGTGATAAGTCATAACCGTATAGAGGTCAATCATCTTTCCGAGGAATGTCGTGAGCAGCTGTTGGTGCGGTTCTCCCTTTACCACAGAAGAAACCGTATCAAGATAATTTTTGATATGTTCCTCCATATCCCTTGCACATAAAGTGCGGCTGTCATATTCCTTATCTTCGGAAAGTCCTGTCAGCCATTCGGGAGTGGTCAGGAGTGCTTCTGCCAGCCCGTTGATAATCATTGTACGCTTCGGGTCTACACCGTCCGCTTCATATCTTTGAATGGTAGATTTGTTTACCCCGACACGCTTACCAAGTTCGGGCATTGTTAAGTTTAATTCTGTTCGGCGTTCTTTCACTCGTTCACCGACCTGTTTTGCGGTGAATACAATTTCTTTTTTCAAGGTTTTCACCTCCTATTGCTGATAGTATAGCATAGTAAAGCCTATTTTGCAACCATAAATTTAATAATAGGCAAAAATATTTCTTGATAAGTTGCAAAACGAGTTGACAAAAGATAGCAAAATAAGTATAATTACAGATACATAGTTGCAAAATGCGTATTTTGAAAGGAGTTTGATAAAATGAGCAACATCAAAATGGGTTTAACCATAGAAGAAGCCGCAGAATGTACGGGTATCGGAAGAAATACAATGCG
>DWYL01000292.1 GCA_019118685.1 Candidatus Blautia merdipullorum | reverse complement strand
ATTACTGGAAGTCTTTTTCAATGTGGCATTTCCAACGGCAAGTTTCGCCCAGAACTGTCCAATGTCCTGCCCCTCGCCAGAGTAGATATAACCGCCACATTCATAGCGTCCTTTATTCTCACTGGCAAAGGCTTTCGCCCCAGCGTAAACCTTGTCCTGTACGGCTTTTGAGATTTCATCATAGGAAGCTCTGACGTTATCGCATTGCCAGCCAAGATGAACACTCAATCTCTGCCATACGACGCACTGTTTCAAAAGATAGATATGCTGACTGCTCAATCCGCTGTGGCTCTGCACATACTGATTAACATACTCGATTGAGAGGGCAACATCTGAAATCTGGTCGTAGCTCATGCGTGTGCTTGCGTCGGCTCTGGTCTTATAACCGTTGCGGAAGTTGGTGTTAATATCCACGCAGAAAGCGTCCTCGCCCTCAACGGTCATGTGTCCCTCATTGAATGTCGAACCGATAGAACCGTCATTCATTACTTTTTCAACGATACCGACACGCTCTGCACTTTCTGTCCAATATTGCTTCTCGGAAGCGTGGACTGCCGTTGTCGGCAAAGCGGTAACGATAGTCGCAAAGGCAAGGAAGCCTGTGGCTAATCGCTTCAATATCTTTTTCATAGCTTTTAATTCTCCTTTCATTCTCAAAGAGAAAGGACGCTCATTTCTGAACGTCCTCTTTAATACGAGTATCTTTTTTTCTTGTGATAAATGATGTAAAATTGATTTATATAACGTGTGGATTTTTAAGGCTGATTTGCTCCGCTCTGCTAACCGTTTGCTCACACTTTAAAGTAAATTTGAGTATAGGTCAGTTTATCAGCTTCCAGAAGGAACAGAGACTTTTGCCTGTATTTCCGCTGTTAAACGCCACCGTAAGGATAATCGAACCACTAGCTACCACGTTCCGCAAGGAACTCCTAAGCGCTAGCTGTGGGTTCGATTCCCGCACGGGACGCTGATCAAAAGCGGGAATTGTCAGCAAAAATGCTGAAGCAATTCCCGCTTTTTTCTTTTCTGATATAGAATCGGATCAAAATATCCGGATAGGACATATGAAAATCATCTGATATTTTGGAGGTCTCTTATGCTGAGCGTATATCTGGGAGAAATGGAGCAGGCAATTTACTATCCCCCCGCATACTTTGATAATCAATATGAAGATGAGTGGATTACAGATAAATTATCCATCGAAATGATAAGAGATGTGGATAAATCTGAAGTTATCGGGCCCCATTTAATAGAAAGTCCTGTACTTGGGCCCATCTCTGTAAAAGAAATATCCGGCGGAGTAAAAACCCTGATGCTTCTGGCATTCGATCAGTCCGGCAGGGTCTTTAACGCTTCCGCATGCGGAGATAACTGTGCAAAGTGGATACTGAAAATAGGACGAGAAAAAGATCTGACAATAAATCTCCGGCATCTCATGGATTTTGGAAACAATGAGTTTGAGCTCAAAATCCTTAATACAGGGGATATGGTGTATAACATGGAGCAGTTTGTAAGAATTGCAGGAAGATATGTGTAGGTAAAAAGCATGAAAGGAAAATTTAAGATTATTGTAAAGAACAACCGGCTTCACTATGAGTTTGAAATAAAAAGAAATCTTACCGTTATCCGGGGAGACAGCGCCACAGGAAAGACAACATTGATCAATATGTTGAGGCAGGCGGAAAATCTGGGTCCATCCAGTGGAATAGATGTAATATGTAATGCTCCTTGCCGAATACTGGAAGGCTCAAACTGGAAATTGATTCTGGAAAATTCCTCAAAGACCATCTTTTTTACCGATGAAGAAAATGCGTTTATCCATACGGAAGAATTTGCAGCTGCTGTCAAAAAATCTGACAATTATTACGTCCTGATAACCAGAGAGAATCTATATAATCTTCCATACAGCGTAGAAGAAATTTATGGGATTCACTGTTCTGGAAAGTACCATGATACACGGAGAATGTATAATCAGATGTATCAGATCTATTCTGATTATCAAAGACTTCCTGTAATACCGGAAACAATTATTACAGAAGACTCTAATTCAGGATATGAATTTTTTAAAGCTGTCGGGGAGGAAAGAAATATTTCCTGTAAAAGCGCCGGCAGAAAATCAAATATCTTCCATTTGCTGGAACAGCTCGGAGCGGAAAGAATATGTATAATAGCAGACGGAGCCGCAATTGGTCCCGAAATTGATCGTCTGTACAAATATACTCTCCAAAAGAAAAACATCCACCTCTATTTTCCAGAGTCTTTTGAATGGCTGATCTTACAGTCTGGACTGATCCAAGGAAAAGATATTCAGGCTATATTGGAAAATCCGGAGGATTATATTGACGGCAGAGAATATTTCAGCTGGGAGAGGTATTTTACAAGTCTCCTCATAGAAAGGACAAAGGATTCTTACCTTAGATACAATAAAGCAAAATTAAATGAAAATTATTTGCATGAAAAAAATAAAGAAATAATTCTCGCATGTATTAAAGGGGTTAAATTTTAAAGACAGATACCAAGGAGGCACTATGGAAAATCCTATTAACATCCTGGTCGTTGAGGATGACACAAATATTAATAACCTGCTGAAGACTGCTCTGGAAAAAGCCGGTTACCAGGTGATCCAGGCTTTTTCCGGAACAGAGGCGGAACTGGTCCTTCAAATGCAGAAGTCTGTTTCTCTGGTCCTGCTGGATCTGATGCTTCCGGGGATTTCAGGGGAAGAAGTTTTAAAAAGTATCCGGGAGAAGGGTAATCTTCCGGTGATCGTTTTAACGGCCAAAGACAGTCTGGATGAAAAGATCGGGCTGCTGACCCAGGGGGCCGATGATTATATCACCAAGCCTTTTGAACTTCCGGAGGTGCTGGCAAGGATCCAGGTCCAGCTGCGCCATGCGGGGAGGGAAACAGGCTCCGGCCGGCTGGCCTATAAAGATCTGGTCCTGGACAAAACCAATTATCAGGTAAAGATCGGCGAAAGTGAGATCCCCAGGATCACCAAGCAGGAATTTGCCATCCTGGAGCTTCTGGTGAGCCATCCCCGGCAGGTCTTCAGCAAAGAAGATATTTTTTCTTACGCCTGGGAGGAACCCTATATGGGAGAAACCAAGACTCTGGATGTGCATATCAGCAATATCCGCAAAAAGCTTAAAGCAGTCACTTCTGAGGAATACATTGAAACTGTATGGGGCATCGGTTACCGTCTTCATGGATAACTTTACTCTTTTTTTACTTTTGATTTGCTTTTTATTTGGACTTTTCCGATAAGATGAGATCAGAAACAAAAAAGGAGATGAATGACTTGAGTGATTATTTACTTTGTACAAGAGGCCTGACCAAAAAGTTCGGCCATCATCATGCAGTGGATCATGTAGACCTTCATATACCAAAGGGCGCTATCTATGGATTCATCGGAAGAAACGGAGCGGGAAAAACCACCTGTCTGAAAATGATCAGCGGCCTTTCCAAACCCACGGAAGGAGAAATTGAAATATTCGGTTATAGCGGCAGAGAGCTGGAACATATGCGTTCCAGGATCGGCTGTCTCATTGAAGCCCCGGGGCTCTATGAAAATATGACCGCCTATGAAAATCTTAAGACCAAGTGTCTGTTCTGCGGGATCCATAAGAAAGGCTATATCGAAGATATCCTGGAAACTGTGGGGCTGGGAGATACCGGGAAGAAGAAGGCAAAGCACTTCTCCCTTGGCATGAAGCAGCGGTTGGGAATCGGCCTGGCCCTGGTAGGGGAACCGGATCTTCTGGTACTGGATGAGCCTATCAACGGCCTGGACCCTCAGGGGATCGCCGAAGTGAGGGATACCTTGCAGAGGCTCCAGCAGGAACGGAACATGACCATTCTGATCTCCAGCCATATTTTAGAGGAATTGTCCAAGATCGCCACAGATTACGGGATCATCCATAACGGCGCCCTCCTTCAGGAGCTGACCAGGGAAGAGCTGATGCAGCGGTGCAGCGAAAGGATCGAGATCACCCTGGATCATCCAGAGAGCACCCTTCCTGTACTGGACAGGCTGGGATTTTCCAGATATCAGGTAACGGATAAAAATCATATACAGGTTTTTGAGCGGTTAAACGAAAGCCCTCTGCTGAATATGGAGCTTTCAAAGGCCGGGATCCCGGTCAGAGGAATTACCATAACCAGTGAAGAACTGGAAACTTATTTTCTGAATCTCACAGGAGGTGCTTCAAATGCTGAATTGTATTAAAATGGATCTGTACCGGATGTTTCGGATGAAAAGCTTTTATATGATATGGATCATACTGGCGGCTGCCACGATCTTTACCACATCCATGTCTGTGATTGACTACAATATGCTGAAAGAAGAGGCACAAAGTAGTACTCAGACCGTCCAGCAGGAAAGTGCTTCCCAGGAAGAGCCTGTAAATCTGGGAATGGATGTGACCATCCCCACACAGCCGGGAGAACAGGTAACTCTCTACGATCTGTCCTATGCCAGTCTCCACGGAAAATTCATCGCTCTGTTTATGGTGATTTTCGCTGTTCTCTTTTCTTCCTCAGATGTGAGCAGCGGATATGTGAAAAACATCGGCGGACAGATGAAAAACCGGGGAAACCTGGTGCTTTCCAAGGCTGTGACCCTGTTTGTCTATACCATCCTCACAATGGCTTTTTATCTTGTGATCCAGGCCATAGCCCAGGCAGCCTGTTTCCATGAACTTCAGATCGGTGCTGTCCGGGATTTTGCAGCCTACACCGGAACCCAGACCCTCCTTCATTACGCCCTGCTCCTGATCTGTATGGCTGTTACAGTGATCATCCGGAACAATGTATTCAGCATGACCTTCGGGATCCTGTTCTGCATGAACGTAATGGTGATCTTATACAGCGCAGTGGATAAAGTGGCGGCAAAACTGGGGATCCAGGATTTCGTTCTCCTCCGTTATACGGTAACCGGGCGGATGGCTCTTCTTGATATGGCCCCCTCGGCAAAGGCATGCGGAGAAGCTCTGGCGGTAGCCATTGTACTGGGAGCGGCGGTAACCATTCTTTCCAGTCAGATATTCAGAAAGAGAGATATTTAAGTTGAAGATACTGATTTGTTTTCTGATCCTTATCATTTTTATACAGGGAATCCTTTTCTGGAAATTTCAGCGGCAGGTGGGAGACATCTGCCGCCAATTGAGGTTTCTCCTGAAAAACGACAGCAATATGCTGGTCACCGGGGACACGGGATTTGGGGGCTTAAAGGAATTGATGGAAGTTTTGAACCAGCTTCTCATGGACCGGAAAAAAGAGAGGAAAAAGTATCTGGAAAAAGAGCAGATGATTTCTGATACCTATACCAACCTTTCCCATGATATCCGGACTCCCCTGACTTCTCTGGACGGATACTTCCAGCTTCTGGAACAATGTGACGACCGGGAAGAGCAGAAACATTACATGGCTATCATCCAGGAACGGATCCACAGCCTGAAAGAAATGCTGGAAGAGCTGTTTCTCTTTACCAAGCTGAAAAACGACAGTTTTCACCTGGAACTGAAGCCCTGCTGTATCAATCAGGTCCTGAAGCAGACGATTTTTTCTTATTATGATGAGTGGACCGGAAAGGGGATCCAGCCAGAGATCCGTATAACAGATCAGTTGTTGTATATTGAAGGGAATGAAGCCGCCCTTCACAGAATGTTCCAAAATGTGATCAAAAACGCCCTGGATCACGGGGCAAAAGGGATCGGGATTTCTCTGGAAGAAAAAGAAGGGAAAAGCCTGATCCGGATCTGGAACGAAGTCCGGGACCCGGAAAAGATCGATCCAGAAAAAGTATTTGAACGGTTCTATAAGGCAGACGAAGCCAGAAGCAAAACCTCCAGCGGCCTTGGTCTTTCCATCGCAAAAGAATTTACAGATCAGATGCACGGACAGATCCAGGCACGGCTGGAGGGAAAGATTTTCTATATAGAAATCTATTTCAATACCATATCTGCAAAACCTTGCCAGTACAGGGAAAAATCAGATACGTGATATACTGCCTTGTAAAATCAAATTTTAACCATACAGATTGGCAGAAAGGTACGGTTAGATTTCCAAAAATCAATTTCCAACCGTACAGATTGGCAGAAAGGTACGGTTAAATTTCCAAAATTCAATTTTCGACCGTACAGATTGGCAAAATGGCACGGTTAGATTTCCAAAAATTAAATTTCGACCGTACAAATCGGCGAAAATGTACGGTTAAAATACCAGACATCTATTTTTAACCGTCCAGGCACACCAACCTGTTGAAAAATACGGTTAAGCTATCAAAAATTATATCTTAACCGTATGTCATGAAGAAATCCTGGGACAGCGGTTCTCTCTGCTGGATGGATTACATGCCGGATAAAAACTTTTTATGCGGTGATGATTTCTGTCAGCGCGCCCAGCAGATCGGGATCCAGATCCATGGTCTGGAGCTGGGACAGAAGGATCAGTCTGTCGGATCCTTCCAGGATCGTCCGGTACAGCCGGTCTTTTAACTCAAATCCTATCTCTGCCTGGTTCAGGAATTCAAAGCATCTTTCTGAGATATGATTTTCCTCCTCTTCTGCGCCTTTGACCAGGATGCGGATTTCCTGGGCCGGGTCGCAGTCTTTCAGGCAGCAGCACAGACTGGCCTTTTCCTGGTCATAGGTCCACTCAGAAGAGCTTCCCTGGCAGCTTATGCTCTCCGGCTCACAGGCCTTTACTCCGTGGAAGATCACCTTCCAGCTTCTCTTTTGGGGAAGAAGCTCCAGGCATCCTTCTGCGGGGGAGATCACCAGCTCTCCTTTCTTCTCTTCTTTATTCCAGGAGAAAGTGATGGGGGTTTTTACTCCTTTTCCTTCCTTATAGGCTTCTGTCTCGTTGTCATCCTCATAGAGGACAAAGCTTCCGTCTCCTCCCGGATATACATGGACACAGAGTTTCTCCGGATTTTTCTGGATGCTGTCCAGCTCTTCTGTCATGGGGATAATGGCTCCTGCTTTGGCCAGGACCGGGAAAGAGGAAAGGTTCCGGTACATCTGGAGCATTCTTCCTCCCTGGTATCTCATACCGGTGAACACATCATAGTAGGTGCCTTCAGGAAGCCATACTTTTACCTTTCCCACATTCAGTTTTTGGATCTGAGGCGTGGTGATAGGCGCGCACAGCAGCTGGGTGCCGAAGGTATACTGATTTGGCACCTGGTAGGCTTCCTCTGCTTCCGGATAGTCGTAATACATGGGAAGGACCAGAGGAAGGTCTTCTTCATAAGCTCTGTGGTTCATGGTGTAGAGATAAGGCACCAGCCTGTGGCGCAGTCTGAGGAAGTCCTTCATCATCTCTCCAATATCTTTCCGGTATCTCCAGGGCTCTTTTCCGCTGAATTGGCTGTTGCTGGAATGGAGGCGCATCACCGGAGAGAACACCCCAAGCTGCACCCAGCGGCCTGCCATCTCGTCGTCTTTATAGCCTCTCATATGGCCTCCGATATCATGGCTCCACATGCCATAGCCTATATTGGAAGCTGTTGAGGTAAAGTAAGGCTGGAAGTCCAGAGATTCCCAGGTGATGATGGTGTCTCCGGAAAATCCGATAGGATATCTGTGGCTGCCCGGTCCTGCGTATCTGGAAAAGGTCATAGGACGTTTTCCCCCTCTTTTGTTATCCAGATAATGATAATGATTCAGCACCCAAAGAGGATCCAGCCCTTCTACCTTGCTGATCCCTCCGGACTGCCAGTCCAGCCACCAGAAGTCCACGCCCTGGTCTTCCATGGGGTGATAAATGTGTTTAAAGCAGGCTTCCAGGAACTTCGGATCTGCCGGGTCAAAGTTTACCGGCTGCTCTTTTTCCCAGTCTGCCCCCATCTCCTCTGCCACTGCTCTGTACTGTTCTTCGTGGGCCCGTACCCCGTCTGCAGGATGGACGTTTAAGGTCACCCTCATGTTTCTGTCATGAAGCCATTTCAGGAAGCCTTCCGGATCCGGAAAGAAATCTCTGTTCCAGGTATAGCCGGTCCAGCCGCTTCCGTATTTAGGATCAATGTCTACCAGATGCCAGTCCATATCGATCACTGCCACAGAAAAGGGGATCTGCTCCTGTTCAAAACGCTCCATCAGCTCTTTGTAGGTTTTCTCTGTATATTTATAATACCGGCTCCACCAGTTTCCCAGAGCATACCTGGGGACCATAGGGCTTTTTCCGCAGAGATAATAAAAGTCTTTAAGGGCCTCTTTATAGCTGTGTCCATAGCCCCAGAAATACAGGTCTTCCTCCTGTCTTTCCCTTGGCTCGATCCATCCGTCTTCTCTTAGGAGAAGAGATTTACTGTCATCTAAAAGGGAGAATCCGTTTTTCCCTATAATGCCTCTTTCCAGAGGAATCTCCCCGTCTGCCTCGTCCAGGGTCCTGGCGGTTCCTCCCAGATCATGAAAATCATCTCCATAATGCCAGATACTGCCATAGGCGCTGAAGTTTCCCACAGCCTGGATAGAAAGCCCGTTAGGGGAAAACTTTTTCTTATTATAGATCAAATGTACCATGGAGGTAAAAATTTCCAGGCTGTCCTCTGTCTCTTCATAAGAAAACTTTACTTCAGGGAAATCTCTGTTCCACACGCACTGGGTGGCCCTGTCTTCAAAGATCCCCTCTTCGCTGTATTCCAGTCTGATCAGACCTTCTGTAAGCAAGGTGATCCTGTACTTGTCCCCCTGCAGGATATTTGCCTTTTTTGCTTCAGGATGTGCCTGAACCTTCCAATTTTGATCCAACATATTTCCTCCTTACAAAATCTATTGTTTCTTATAGTGCATCCCTCTATTTTTACGTTAGCGGTAACGTTACTTAGATTATATATCTTCCCTTTATTTATGTCAATATATTGGCTATTTTCTTGCATATTTAGTTTTTTTTCGTTATAATAACGTTAGCGTTAACTTATGGAGGGATCCTATGGTCACATTAAAAGATATTGCAAAAAGAGCCGGGGTGAGCGCTATGACCGTCTCCCGGGCTTTGAACGGAAAAATGAAAGATATCTCTCCCCGGACTGCGGAGAAGATCAGAAAAATAGCGGAAGAAATGGGCTACATCCCCAATTCTTCCGCCAAGGCCCTGGCCTCTCATTCCTCAAAACTGGTGGCTGTCCTGCTGCTGGATAAGACAGAATCCCCCAATCCTCTGATGGATTCCTACAACAGCTACTTTTGCGGAGAGCTGGCCCGGGAGATACAGAAAAACGGCTATGACCTTATGCTCCATGTTATCCAGGACTATTCTGAGATCAACTATTGTCTGAAATCCTGGCAGGTTGCCGGTGCGGTTTTTATCGGCGCCTTTGACGAAAATATCCGTCAGATCCAGGAGGACAATCCGATTCCCCTCATTTTTACTGACAGCTACAGTACTGTGAGACGGATCACCAACGTAGGCATTGATGACTTCCGGGGAGGAGAGCTGGCCGCTGAATATCTCCTTTCCAAAGGCCACAGGAATCTGGCTTTTATAGGACCTAAGGCTCTGGGCAACGGAGTTGTGATGCACCGTCTCCAGGGATTTACCCAGGCTTTGAAAAAAGCCGGGATCACCCTTCCCAAAAACCGGATCCTGATCTTTTCCAAAAAAAATCTGGACGCCATGTTAAGAGAGCTGAAAACCGGTCCTGAGCCTGTGACCGGCATTTTTACCAATGCGGACAGCATGGCCTATGAGATCTTCGCCGCCGCCCGCCGCCAGGGATACGAGATTCCCGGCGACTTTTCTGTAGTGGGCTTTGACGATAATCCTATGAGTCCTCTGGCTATGCCTCCTCTCACCACCATCCGCCAGGACGTTTCCCGAAAAGCAGAGATCACCTGCCAGCTTCTTATGAAAAAGCTGAAAGATCCCAAAGCTGTCCCTGGTGAAAATATCCTCCTGGATGTGGAGCTGGTGGAACGAGAGTCTGTGTCCAGCCTTTCCTAAATGCCGAAGGGTTCCAGGCTTCTCTCCAGGATCCCGTTCATATAGGCGATAAGGATCCCGTAATTGGTCATGGGCACTCCCTGGTCCTGGGCGCAGCTTAGCCGGTATTTCATCTCCCGCTCATTGAGCATGCAGCCCCCGCAGTGAACAATGAGGCTGTATGCTCCCAGTTCTTCAGGGAATTCTGTTCCTGAGGTAAAGGAAAACTTCAGGTCTTTTCCTGTATAGTTCTGTATCCATGCTGGAAGCTTTACTGTGCCGATGTCCCCGCACTGTCTGTGATGGGTGCAGCCTTCACTGATCAGCACCTGGTCTCCGTCTTTGAGATTCTCCAGGGCTCTGGCTCCCTGCACTGTTGTTTTCAGGCTGCCTTTGTATCTGGCGAACAAAATAGAAAAAGAAGTAAGAGGGATTTCCCTAGGGGTATCTTTGGAAACCTTTCCAAATACCTGGCTGTCTGTGATCACCATTCTGGGCTTCTTTCCCAGGCCTTCCAGGGTTTCCTTCAGCCGGTCTTCCTTCACAACTACAGAGATCCCGTTGGAATCCAGGATATCCCGGATGGTCTGCTGCTGGGGAAGAATCAGCCTCCCCTTAGGCGCCGCCTTGTCAATGGGCACCACCAGGACCACAAAATCTCCCGGAGACAGCAGGTCTCCGATAATCTTCTTCTGATTTTCTTCCGGCTTTGCCAGGATGGCCAGCTTTTCTTTCAGTTCCTGTATCCCGGTGCCTTCCCTGGCGCTGACCCATAGAAAATCTCTTCCTTCCTCATATCCTTTTGGCAGTCCGGCCAGGGTCTGACAGACCTCTTCCGGCTCCAGCATATCCCTTTTATTCAGTACCAGGATGCTGGGGATTTTTTTCTTTTTGATCCGCTCCAAAAGGGCCTGATCTTCCTGGCTCATCCCGTTTTTCCCATCTATGACCAGCACTGCGGCGTCTGTTTTATTCAGCACCTGATAGCTTTTTTTCACCCGCAGGCTGCCCAGTTCTCCCTCATCATCGATCCCCGGAGTGTCCATCATCACCACCGGGCCTAAGGGGAGAAGCTCCATAGCCTTATACACCGGGTCTGTGGTGGTTCCCTTTACATCGGACACTACCGCCAGATTCTGTCCCGTCACCTTGTTCATCACACTGGATTTTCCTGCGTTCCGCTTTCCGAAAAATCCGATATGTACCCGCTCAGAGGCAGGCGTCTGATTCATTCCTCCCATGTAAAGCCTCCTGTCTGTATCAGAACCGGAAGTCCCGGTTTCCTTTCTCAATCTCTATGAGCCGTTCCTTTACGATCTCTCTGGTCTTTTCTCTTGGGATCTCCTGGATCTGCTCCTGAATCAGCTTCAGTCCTTTTTCCACAGTGTCCGGGGAAGCATAGTCCATAAGGTATTCCTTCAGAGTCATTAAGGCATTAGGCAGACAGCAGTTCTGGATCTGCCCGGATTTGCAAAGGGACATAAACCGGTCTCCGGTCCTTCCCTCCCGGTAGCAGGCGGTGCAGAAGCTGGGCACATAGCCCATTCCCATCAGCCAGTTGACCACCTCGTCCAGAGAACGGTTGTCGCTGACTTCAAACTGCTCTGAGGATTCCTCCTCTGGTTCCGGCTCCACATATCCTCCCACGCTGGTCCTGGAGCCTCCGGAAATCTGGGAGATGCCCAGATGAAGGACTCTCTCTCTGCATTTCTGATTCTCTCTGGTGGAAATGATCATGCCGGTATAAGGCACCGCGATCCGGATGCAGGCCACGATCTTGGCAAAGGTATCATCATCGATCCCGTTGTCAAAGGCATCCGGGTCAATGTCATCCGCCCTTTTTACTCTGGGCACGCTGATGGTATGGGGGCCTACCCCGTATACAGCTTCCAGATGTTCTGCATGCATCAGCAGGCCGGCAAATTCATAGCGGTATAATTCCAGTCCAAAGAGAACGCCGCAGCCTACGTCGTCAATGCCCCCTTCCATGGCCCGGTCCATGGCTTCTGTGTGATAGTTATAATCATGCTTAGGACCTGTGGGATGGAGTTTCAGATAGCTTTCCTTATGATAGGTTTCCTGGAACAGAATATAGGTTCCGATCCCTGCTTCTTTCAGCTTCCTGTAGTTCTCCACCGTGGTGGCGGCAATGTTTACATTTACCCGGCGGATGGCGCCGTTTTTATGTTTAATGCTGTAGATAGTCTTAATACTTTCCAGTACATATTCAATGGGATTATTCACCGGATCCTCTCCGGTTTCCAAAGCCAGCCTCTTATGTCCCATATCCTGAAGGGCGATAACTTCCCGGCGGATTTCCTCCTGGGTCAGTTTTTTCCTTGGGATATGTTTGTTCTTGGCGTGATATGGACAGTATACACAGCCGTTGACACAATAGTTGGAAAGATACAAAGGCGCGAAAAGCACGATCCGGTTTCCGTAGAAATCCTTTTTGATCTGCTCTGCCAGAGCATAGATCTCCTGGTTCTTATCCTCCAGATCACAGTCCAGAAGGACCGCCGCCTCTCTGTGGCTCAGTCCCTTTCTCAGTCTGGCCTTATCCAGGATCTGATCGATCAGCTCTCTGTTATGCTTATTCTTCTCTGCATAATCAAGGGTCTCCATGATCTCCTCATGGTTGATAAAATCATCTGCGCATTTTGATTTTGGATCATACATTATCTTTTCCTCCTGATATCTATGTAGCTCCCCCATTCGCCATCATCGAGGATACCTAATGGGGCAGCTTCATATTTTTTATTTTTTTAGAAAATCTCCCCGGTCTGTCACGATTTCATAGCCGATCTCTTTCATGGATTCTTTCAGGAGATCGAGAGATTCCGCGGCTTCTTTTCCTGTGTGGATCTTGTTGTCGTAAAGGAGATATTTTTCCCGGACATTTTCCGGGGACAGATTGGGCATTACTACGTTTGCTCCTGCCAGGATCCCTCTCTCTCTTCCTCTGGGGTCAATGGTCCCCAGAGCTGTGGTGGCGGGAAGGAGGACTCTTGGCAGAAGGAGACGGATCAGACTCAGCAGGTAGAGAGTCCGTTCCAGATCTCCCTGGGGCGCCTCTTTAAAAGGGGTTTCATGGTGGGGGATAAAGGGACCGATGCCCACCATCTCCGGCTGGAGTCTTTCCAGAAACTCCAGATCGTCTATGAGAGTTTCCATAGTCTGCCCCGGAGAGCCGGTCATAAAGCCGGCGCCGGTCTGATATCCCAGGCTTTTCAAGGTTTCCAGGCAGCGGATTCTGTGGGAAAGAGACAGCTCTTTTGGATGGAGCTTCCTGTAATGTTCTTCATTGGCAGTTTCATGGCGGAGAAGATACCGGTCCGCCCCTGCTTTTTTAAAGGCTTCATAGCTTTCTCTTTCTTTTTCTCCAATGGACAGGGTAATGGCACAGTCAGGAAATTCTTTCCGGATCTCTTTCACCAGTTCTGTGATCCTCTGGTCATTGTAATAGGGATCCTCCCCTCCCTGGAGTACAAAGGTGCGAAATCCCAAACGGTATCCCGCCCTGCAGCATTCCAGGATCTCTCCTTGGGAAAGCCGGTATCTGGAAGCCTTTTTGTTGCTTTTCCGGATGCCGCAGTAGTAGCAGTCATTTCTGCAGTAATTGGTAAATTCTATCAGGCCCCGGATAAAAATCCTTTTTCCATAGATCCGGTCTCTTAAGGCAGAGGCTTTTTTTGCCATTTTTTCTGCCCTCTCCCGGGTCCGGCCTTCCAGCAGGATCCTCCACTGGTCCCGGCTCAGATGTCTGCCTCTGCACAGATCCTCTGCACAGGCCTGAAATACCTCTTCCCTGATCTTCTGGTCCATAGTTATTCTCCGTCCTTTTTCCCGGGATTTTCCAAAGGTTTTTCTTTGGAATAGATGGCCTTGGAGCTGACCCCCGGAAGCCTTCCCAGCTTGCCTGCAAGGGCGCTGATCACGTCAGAGGGGGCGTC
Source organism: Candidatus Blautia merdipullorum (assembly GCA_019118685.1). Lineage (GTDB taxonomy): Bacteria > Bacillota > Clostridia > Lachnospirales > Lachnospiraceae > Blautia > Blautia merdipullorum. The sequence goes on along the minus strand of DWYL01000292.1, from coordinate 6,238 downwards.
CAGGACAACGCTGATAATATTCACCTGCTTTTTTTCATAGGGGATCCCCATTCTCCCGATAATATAGGCTCCATACTTGTGGAGCAGCTCGTTCACCTGTCCTGCCATTCCTCTGTCCTCAATAATAATTCCGATAACCGCTATTCTTGACTGGACTTTATCCATGTCTCTCCTCCCTTCTGCTTTGTCTGAACATACACAAAGGGCTGCCGCACTAAACCGAAATCGAGAATACTTGTCCATTTTCTGTGAAATGAATAACTATTCCTGATATATGTTTAATGGGGCAGCCCCTTTTCACTTTACTAGATATGCGAAACAGAGCTGTCTGTTTTCCGCCTCCTGGGCCAAAAACGCAGCTGTTTTTCTTTCCATCAGATTCTCTTCCGGTCAGTATTTTCTCTATGAACGCTTTACTGACAGAACCACTGACAGCTCAGACATTTTCTATTATTTTACTCTGATTTCCAGAGACCGTCAAGAAAGATTCTATGTCTTTCCCGGGATTCCTCCAGATCTTCAAAGTCTCCCAGATCTTCCAGCTGAATATGTTCCGCCTCCAGTCTGGCTCCGGGATTTTCCTGCTGGCCCCGGATAGTCGGAGGAATTTCCCCCTCCAGCTGGCCCCGGACGCTCTGGGTCCTGAGAAGGCACACCTGTTCCAGAGTATCCGCTGCCAGCATATGGTCCTCATAGGAACAGAAAGCCGTAGGGTCTTTCTCCACGTAAGGGGCGATCATCTCCCGGGTCTCCCGGAGTAAAATCTGAAATCTCCCGTTTTCAAAGTATTGAGAGATCAGATCGTCAAAATACTGCTGATATTTTTGAAAATACTGATCATTCTTCATCAGATTATGGTAAAGAGGTCTGTTTTTCATTACCTCTCCTTCGGCAGGAGTATAAATGGGATAATTGATCAGGATCTCCGGATCTTTTATGGGGTCTGTCATTCCCAGGGCATAGGTGCCGAAAGCCAGGTTGTAGTCCCAGGGAAGTATGGAAAGGATTCCTTCTTCTTCATAAAGGTAATAGTTATGTCCTGTATACCCCAGATAACTGTCCCAGTTCATTACAAAGACCTGCACGGTAAAGTACCGAAGCACCTCGTCTATATCTGCTGCCTCTTCCAGATCCTCTCCTGTTGAAAGAACCTTTAAGGCTTCTACTACTCGTTTCTTGTCCTCTTCTCCGATTTCTGTCTTGGCATTTTCAAAAATATTGGGATAGCTGTCCGGATCCTCATCTATATACTTAAGAGCCACATCATAGTTCTCTGCTTCAAGGTTTTTGTAGTCCGGCTTATACAGGCTGCCGTGGTCTTTCCCGAAGTTTCTTCTGGCAAAGGCTTCTTCCGGCTCTTCAATAGCAAGGAAAAGCCCCCAGTCCTCTCCGTTTACCGTCACCCACACATAACTGCATAAAGGGGCGGGGACTTCCATAAACCTCATCATATCATAGGCGATCCAGGTTTTCATATAGCTGTTGTCCTGAAAAGAGGCGTCTAAGGACAATTTATCCAGTCCATAGTAATTTCCGCCCTCTGTAAAATGATCAAACTCCAGCTTCAGACTGTATCTGGAAAGACCGTATTCTTCTGTAAGGCTCAGGGAATTGTTCCCTTTTGCCCGGATCCCTACCTGACGGAATTCCTCCCCGTCTATTTCCACAGTACAGGAACTGTATTCTTCTGCTGCTGCCTTATCCAGAAAACCTTTCCAGTCCTCCATCTGAATGTCCAGACTGTGCACCCGGCTGTCATCGAAAAGTCTCTCTGCATATCCCGGATTTGCACTTGCCTTTGGGATTCCCAGCTCTTCCCCTTTCATCAGCGCCAGGGTAAGGAGGACTGCAAGGACAGCGGCCAGGATACAGATCCTGTCAATATGTTTATGCTTTACCATATTTTAACCCATATAATCTCCGTTATAAGATACCAGGACGCAGTGGGTGACTCCTTCCATAGCGTCCAGCTGGTTCACAAATCCGCTGCAGTCTTCCTTCAGCCGTACTTCATAGTTCAGTTCTGTCCTGCCCGCCTCCACACTTTTGCTTTTCAGGTTCATCCTGCTCACCTGAGAAGCTACAAAAGCTCTTGCCTTTTCTTCTGTCTCCTGGTCCTCGCAGTGGATTACCAGTATATAGGGGCTGTCCATGGTCTTCTTATTGGAAAACAGGAAGATCACCGCCCCGATAAAAATACTCCCCAAAACTGCCAGAGGGATCAGCCCTGCTGCCAGTATAATGCCTACGGCTATGCTCCAGAATAAAAAGGCGATATCCAGAGGCTCCTTGATAGCAGTGCGGAAACGGACAATGGACAACGCGCCTACCATGCCAAGGGAAAGAACCACATTGCTGACTACGGTCATGATCAAAATGGTCGTGATCAAAGCCAAAGCGATAAGGGTAGTCCCAAAGCTGGCAGAGTACATTACGCTGCTGCAGCTTTTCTTATAGATAAAAAAAATGAACAGTCCCATCAGAAAGGCCAGGATCAGAGCAATGGCCATATCCAGAATGGAAATCCCTGTAATATTTTCCAAAAAATTTGATTTGAATATATCCTGAAAGGTCACGATCTCTACTCTCCTCTCTCCGATCAGTCAAACCGCCTGCAGAGAGCATATTTGGAACAGGCTCCCGCCTGGCGTCCCGGCACCTGCACGGCCATACGCACCAGCTCCGGCAAAAATTCATCATATTTTACTTCCAGCACAGTCCAGAAATCCATGGCCTTGATCCCCTTAAGCTCCGGATCCAGAAAGTTCCTGTTTCCAAGTCCTGTGTAAAGATTCCTGTCCAGAGTGATCCTTACGTTCCCCGGAGAATAGATAAAAGCTTCCCGGTCATACCGGACTATGGTTTTGGGCCGAAGGCCTTTCCCCTGTATTTTGCTGTAAAATTCAATAAGCAAAGGTTCTCCTGATCCAAGAAGGAATCCATATTCCCCAGCCAGGATCCTCTTGGTCTGTTCCCTGGTCACCGGAATACTCTTCTTTCCGCAGAGCCCCTTTACCTTAAACTTCTTTTCCAGACGTATAAAAGAAGTGTCTGTGCCGTAATATCTCAGCCGGAATTTTTCTCTTCTGTCCACCCCGTCCAGCTTCTCCCGGTAGGCACTGTCATAGGGAGTATCAAAATAAAGACTGGTGATCCTGTAGCTTCCTTCAGGCCCCCCATATTTATCATGGGGAAATAGTTTTCTCAGTCTCTGGGAAAGCACCAGATCCTCCCCCGGGCTGATCTGGTGCTTGAGCTCATGGCGCATAGCCGGCTGCTTCCATGGCCTAATCGTCATAGCCGCTGTTTCCGTCGTCATAGTTGGTAGTGCCATTGTCATCGTAGTTAGTATTCCCATTGTCGTCATAGTTAGTATTTCCGCTGTCGTCATAATTTGTTGTTCCGTTGTCATCATAATTTGTTGTTCCGTTGTCATCATAGTTGGTAGCGCCGTTGTCGTTGTAATCTGTTACTCCGTCATTATTGGGACCATAGTCGGAATTTCCGTAATCTGTTACCCCATCATTATCCGGGCCGTAGTCTGTGTCACTGTAATCTGTCACTCCGTCATTATCCGGGCCATAGTCTGTATCTCCCATCTCCTGGCCTGTCACATGATGGGCTGCCTTTAATACTTTTCCTGTCACTGCATCAATATCATATTCATACTCATTGCCGGCTGCAGTAAATTCCAGTTCATAGATGGCGATACCGTCATCAAAATCAAATTCCCGGTCTTCAAAGACAGCCTCTGATTCTGAAACCTGGGCCTGGGCAAGAGCAATTTCTTTTGCTTTTTCCAGGGTAATGTAAGGTGATGGATTTCCGTCTTTGGCATAGCTTTCATCATAATCATCCTCGTCAATGGTCACAATGCCGGAAGTAAGCTCCAGACCAGCTACCGCTTCCTGGGTATCCCGGCTGATAGTCTCCAGGAAATCATCATCTGGAAGGACAGAACCCGGTTCCATCTGTATCACGATGTTCTTCTTGTTTCCGTCTATTTCATCTACAAAATATCCGGCTTCATGGATCCTGTTTATCAGTTCTTCCAGTACAATGCTGCATTCCTTTCCCTGATAATCCTGGTATGCGTCCACAATTCCCTCTCCGTCAACATTATTGCCTGTCAAAGCTATCACTTTTCCATTCTCATCATACTCAATGCTGATCTCCGGATTAACGCTCAGGATAATGGTTCCTGTTTCCGGCAAGGCTGAAGATTCCTCCTGAAGGACTTCTGCCTGGCTCTCTCCCGCTGCCCCTTCTGTTGCCCGGAGGTCCTGGCTGCCGCAGCCTGTAGTGAATACAGATGCTGTTAAAGTAAAAGTCGTAAGTGCTCCTAATAAAATTTTTCTCATTTTCATAATAGATGCTCCTTTCATTTATGGCCTTCGCCTTTTTTCTTTTCTTGTATTCATAGAATACGGGGCTTCTTTCTTGAAAACGGGGTATCCCGAAAAATTTTTTTGATTTTTTTAAATCTTTTTAATCATCTTCTTCCTCTTCATCATCCTCTTCATAATCACTTTCCCCTTCATCCTCATTTTCTTCATCATAGTCAGATTCTCCCTCCTCTGAATAAACGGGAGCTGCCGGCTGGACCGGCTGAGGTTCCGGCTGACTATACTCTGTGACACCGTCGCTGCCGGGATCATAATCTGAATCTCCGGATGTCTGGGGAGCTGCCGTTTCCGGCTGGGAAGTAGTCGGCGCGCCAGTTTCTGTCTGGGGCTCAGGCTGAGACTCTTCCTGTACCGGATTTTCTACGGCGGTTGTCTCAGACTCTCCTGTATGGGGATCAATGATCTCTATGGTAATAGAAAACCGGTCTTTCAGATGGCGGTTCACCTCTTCTTTCAGTTCTTCTCCGTATTTCTGGAACAAAGCTTCGTCAGGAGAATCTATGGAAAAGGATATCTGCCCTCCTTCAGACAAAAATCCCATTTCGATCGCTCTGTCGATCAGTTCGTCTGTAACCTTTGTCTTGTCTTTTCCCCTGCCCTCATAGCCTTCCAGAAGAAGCTTTCCGTCTTCATTGAGCCCTTCCAGATCCAGGACCTCTCCTATGCGGTTAAGCTCCATCCGGATCTCCGGATTAATGGTAAGATAAATAGAAGAATAGGAGACCAAATGGTTCTGATAATATCCTGCTCCGAAAACCAGCAGGAAGCAGGCGGCTATAGCAGCCCCGCCTCCGGCGATCCATCTTGCCGGCCTGAATCTCCGGGAAGGCCGTTCTTCCATAAGGACCGGATCACAGACCTTCTGCCCTACCTGGTAGTGGAGATTGGCTGCTTTCAGAAAACGTCCCTCCTCGTCAAGAAGAATGGCATAACTGGAGTGGCATTCCATAACAATATAACTCATTTTTCTGTCACTCCTTTCATAACCTGTTTTAAATGTCCTCTGATGATTTCATATCCATTTGTATAGATCAGCAGCAGAGCCACCATATATTTTCTGTGGCGTTCCATCGTCTTTCTCTCGGTTCCGCTTCCCTGGCATAATCTGGCTATAGGAAGCCGTTTCGTACGCAGAAGTTCTTCCAGGATCTCCGGATGCTCCTTTGCATAATACAGAGCCTTCCTGCAGGCTCTCAGAGTCCTTTCCTGCCGGGGACAGTTCTCTGCCACATCTGTAAGGGAAACGCCGAATTCCTCCATCTGTCTGGTCAGTTCTTCAATCTCCCCCCTGGCTGCCTCTCTGGCCGCCAGCTCTTCTCCATGATCTTTTCCATCGGTAATGGTTTCTCCCAGAGGTTTTTCTTCCTCTTCTCCCACAGGGGTTTCCAGAGAGATTACCTTGCCGTGTTTTTTTTCTTTCCGATGATAGTCTATCAGCCGGCTTTTTATCAGCATGGCCGCGTATTTAAAAAAGGCTCCCCTTACCTGGGAATAGCTTTGTATCGCTTCATGAAAAGCGATCATGGCAATGCTCAGTTCATCATCATGTCCCTCTACAGGCGGGCGGCGGAGAAATTTTGCGGTTTCTGCTTTAATAAAGGGCATGTATGTACGAATAAATGCATCGGCCGCCCCCATATCTTCCCTGGCAGCCCTGACCTGCCGGAGTATATCCCTCTCCTCGTTCATACTACGGTTTCCTCCTATTAATAGATTACGGATCAGCTTTTCCAAAACCGGGGTAGTTCAGGTCTGAAATAGTATTTTTTATGTATGCAAAGTCCGCCTCAGCGGATATAGAAGTTTAGAATAAGCCAGTTTAATCCTATCAT
>DWYL01000291.1 GCA_019118685.1 Candidatus Blautia merdipullorum | reverse complement strand
AGCAGAGAGCTTGTAGAAAAATGGGTGGATGAAGAAAAGGTAATGTACGGCGTTACCACTGGTTTCGGAGCTTTATGTACCCAGGCTATCGGCAAAGAGGATACAGAGCAGCTCCAGGAAAACATCATTCTTACCCATGCAGTTTCAGTGGGAGAACCCCTGAAAGAAGAAGGAGTAAGAGGAATCCTTCTGATGATGCTCCAGAATCTGGGACAGGGATACAGCGGCGTGCGTCTGGAAGTACTGGAGGCCTGCCGGGATTTTCTGAACAAGGGAGTTGTGCCGGTAGTTCCCCAAAGCGGAAGCGTAGGATATCTGGCTCTGGAAGGCCATGTGGCTCTGGTGCTTATGGGAAAGGGAAAAGCCTGGTATAAAGGAGAGCTGCTGGATGGAAAAGAAGCTCTGGAAAGGGCGGGAATGACTCCTCTGACACTTAGCTCCAAAGAAGGACTCGCCCTTGTGTCAGGGACAACCTCTCCTACAGCCATGGCAGCCCTCGCCTTGTATGATCTTCTTCAGGCAGGGAAAACTGCAGATGTGATCGGCGCCCTGTCTCTGGAGACCTTGAAAGGCGTGATGAATGCCTTTGATGAAAGAGTCATGCAGGTACGGCCTCACAAGGAGCAGGAAAACACGGCAGAAAATGTAAGAAAGATCTTAAAAGACTCGGGAGTCATTAAAAAATATCAGGGGTCCAGGGTACAGGATGCCCTGTCCCTGAGATGTATCCCTCAGCTCCACGGAGCCGCAAAGAAAACTCTGGAGGATGCCAGGAAGACAATAGAGACAGAGATCAATTCCTGCTGCGACAATCCTATCATATGGAGAGAAGAGGGCAGACAGGAAGTGATTTCCGCCTGCAACGCGGATTCCTCCTATGTGGGGATTGAAATGGACAGCGCCTGTATTGCCGCCTGCACTCTGGGAAAAATGTCCGAAAGAAGGAATAACAGGATCATTGATGAAAGCCTTTCCGGTTATCCGTTTTTCTGTATAAAAGAGCCGGGACTTAACTCCGGGCTGATGATTCCTCAGTATACCCAGGCCGGACTGTTAAATGAAATGCGGGTGCTGGCCTCACCTGCCACAATCGATAATACCCCTACCTGCGGCAACCAGGAGGACTACGTGGCTATGGGATATTTTGCCTGCAGAAAGGCTGTAACAGTAGCGGAAAAGCTGGAGTATATCCTGGCTATTGAACTGCTCTCTGACTACCAGGCTCAGCAATTTCAGGATCAGGATGCAGAGGTGAGCTCTGTGTCCAGAAACATATATGATACATTAAAGGAACAGATACCGGTAATGGAAAAGGATATGCTTCTTTATCCCCACATAGAATATCTCCGGGATCTGATCCATTCAGGAACGATCCTGAAACTGGCGGAAGATATGGCGGGAGAGCTGAAATAATCAGAAAATCAGGAGGCAGAGACTATGGGGACAGTAGTATTAGGCGAAAAGCTCACTATAGAAAAATTTATTGAAATCGCTGTTTTTCACAGTGAAGTAGGATTTTCACAGGAATACAGAGAAAGGGTGGAAAAATCCAGAGGGATCATTGAAGCCTGCGTGGAAAAAGAAAAAGCAGTCTATGGGACTACCACAGGATTCGGCGCCCTTGTATCTCAGTTTATCACTAAGGATGAAGCGGAACTTCTTCAGAAAAATATTATCCTGACCCATTCCGTATCTGTGGGTGAGCCTTTAGCAGAGGAAGAAGTGCGGGCAGTGATGCTGATGGTTCTCCAGAGCCTTGGCAGAGGCGTCAGCGGAGTCCGTATGGAAGTCCTGGAAAGATACCGGGATTTCCTGAACAAGAATCTGATCCCTTATGTGCCGGGTGAAGGATCTGTAGGCTATTTGTGTGTGGAGGCCCATATCGCCGCAGTGCTTATAGGAGAAGGAAAGGCCTGGTACCAGGGAGAATTGCTGCCGGCAGAAGAAGCCTTGAAAAAAGCCGGTATGGAGCCTTTGACCCTCAGCTATAAGGAAGGTCTGGCCCTTATTAACGGCACCACTTCTCCCACAGCCCTGGCTGCTCTGGCAGTATATAGACTGACCCAGGCTGCAGAGACTGCCGATGTGGTGGCCGCAATGTCTCTGGAAGGGCTGAAAGGCCAGCTCCGGGCTTTTGACAGTCATGTGATTGCCTGCCGGCCTCAGACAGAGCTGGAAGAAACAGCAGAAAAACTGAAAAGCTATTTGATGGACTCAGAAGTTGTAAAAAAATGGGAAGGCAGTCATCTGCAGGATCCCTTATCTTTAAGGTGTATCCCCCAGCTCCACGGGGCTGCGAAGCGGATATTGAAAGACGCCTGGGAGGTAGTTTTCTGTGAGATCAACTCCTGCGGGGATAACCCGGTAGTCTACGGCTCTGAGGACGAGCCCGATATCTATTCCAACGGTAATCCCGACGCCTCCTATGTGGGAATGGAAATGGATGCAGCCTGTATAGCGGCAGCGAATCTGGCGAAAATGTCTGAGAGGAGAAATGCCCGCTTTCTGGATGAGAATCTTTCCGGTCTGCCCTCCTTCCTGGTTAAGAATCCGGGGCTGAATTCCGGCCTGATGATCCCCCAGTATGCTCAGGCAGGTCTGCTGAACACCATGCGGATGCTGGCGGTTCCGGCTACAGCTGACAGCGTATCTACCAGCGCAGGCCAGGAAGACTATGTGACCATGGGATATAACGCCTGCAAAAAGGCAGTAGAGACAGCAGATAAGCTGGAATACATCCTGGCTATAGAGGCCTTGTCCGCATACCAGGCACAGTTCTTTATAGAGGAGGACCTGAAAAGAGGAAAAGGCACTTCTGCTGTATACGAAGAGATGAAGAAAAACATTCCTGCAATGGAAAAAGATATGTATATCTACCCCTGGATCCAATGGATCAAAGAATGGATACATAAAGGCGGAATGCTGGACACTGCCAAAAAAGCTATAAACTGATCTATAAAAGGGCTGTTTAGGATTTCTTTTTACTGCCGGGATCTTTGGAAAATTCTCTTTTCCTGAAGAGGCTTCTCAGCAGGACCATCCAGCCCCAGGAGACGGTGAATGCCGGAATGGCAGAGACAATGATCGCTCTTACCGGAGAGATATCTGTAAAGATCGTGGGGCCGAAACACATAATAAAAATAACCAGCATCATTAAAAACAATGTAATCTTTTCCCTTATAGAGGTAGGGGGAGTTAAGAAAATTTTTTGAATGTCAATTTCCAGACGTTCTGGTTCCTTTGGCATATAAAGCCTCCTTCCTGATGTTTAACCTTATGCTGTTTTTATCATACTATGGGGAAATCTCTTTTTCAAGAGAAAACCCCGGAGGATAAAAGAAAAAAGAAGGAGAGTCTTGCCAAATAGGCAGGTATTTCGGTAAAATGAATCTATCAGAATGAAACGGAGGTACACGCTATGGTAAAAGCATGGTGGAAAGAAGCGGTGGTATATCAGATCTATCCCCGCAGTTTTATGGATTCTAACGGAGACGGCATCGGAGATCTGCCGGGGATCATCAGCAAACTGGACTATTTAAAGGAGCTGGGCATAGACGTGATCTGGCTGTCCCCCTGCTACAAATCCCCCAATGATGACAATGGCTATGATATCTCTGACTACAGAGATATTATGGACGAGTTCGGTACAATGGAAGATTTCAAGAAACTTCTGGCAGGTATCCATGACAGAAGGATGAAGCTGGTCATGGACCTGGTGGTGAACCATACCTCTGATGAACATCCCTGGTTTGTGGAATCCAGAAAATCCAAGGACAATCCTTACAGAGACTACTATATCTGGAGAGATCCTAAAGATGGAAAGGAACCTAACAACTGGACTTCTTATTTTTCCGGACCAGCCTGGGAATTTGACGAAGCGACAGGACAGTATTACCTTCATCTGTTCACCAGAAAGCAGCCGGATCTGAACTGGGAAAATGAAAAGGTACGCTATGAAATCTATGATATGATGAAGTTCTGGCTGGATATGGGCTGCGACGGATTCCGGATGGATGTGGCAAATCTGTATTCTAAAGTTCCGGGGCTTCCTGACGGTATTCCCAGAAAGGGAAAGATCGGTTCAGAGAATTACCAGAACGGTCCCAGGATCCATGAGTTCTTCCGGGAGATGAACCGGGAGGTACTGTCCAAATATGATATTATGACAGTAGGGGAAATGTCTGATGTGCCCCTGGAAGAAGCGCTGAAATATGCAGGAAATGACCGCCATGAACTGAACATGGTTTTCCAGTTTGAACATGACGACCTGGATACTGTGGACGGCGAGAGATGGGCTTACCGGAAGGTTCCTCTGCCGGAGTTGAAGGCAGTGCTGAGCAAGTGGCAGATAGCTATGAACGGGAAGGCCTGGAACAGTCTTTACTGGACCAACCACGACCAGCCGAGAACTGTTTCCAGAAGAGGCAATGACAAGGAATACCGCAAAGAAAGCCAGAAGCTGTTTTATACTATGCTGATGTCCATGCAGGGTACTCCCTATATCTATCAGGGGGAAGAAATCGGCATGACCAACGTTTCCTTTGATTCCATTGAGGATTATGATGATGTGGAGATCCACAACTGCTGGAATGAAAGAGTCATCAAAGGAGGAGAAGATCCGGAGAAGCTTCTGGACGGCATCCGCTACCGGGCCAGGGACAATGCCAGGACCCCTATGCAGTGGAGCGATGAAGAGAACGGCGGATTTACCACCGGAACTCCCTGGCTGAAAGTAAATCCTAACTACAAAGAGATCAATGTAAAAGAGTCTCTGGCGGACGAAGATTCCATCTTTCATTATATGCAGAAGCTGATCCGCATGAGAAAAGAGAATCTTATTGCTGTGTACGGGGATTTTAAAGAATATGAGCCGGATAACCGGCAGCTGTACATATATGAGAGAAACTATCAGGATCAGAAAATGTTCGTAGTATTAAACTTCTCAGATCAGGAAGCCTCTTTTACAATGCCCAAGGAGTGGGAAAAGGAAGAGGCAAAGCCGCTGATCAGCAACTATCCGGAGAAACCTTTACAGAGCCGGACTTTTGCTCCCTGGGAGGCAGCGGTCTATCTCAGATAAAAGAATGCCTGGGAAAAATTAAACTTTGCCCGGAATCATAGAGGACCCAGAATAAAAGAAGGCTTCCGGGAAATAATAGCATATAGGATATCAGAGACGGAGCTGTCCTGTGAGATAAAAGTATTTCATAGGCAGCTCCATTTTTGCCGAAACAGGAGAGTAAAAATGTGTACATGTATTGCTTATGAAAACGGAGATTTCTATTTTGGACGGAATATGGATCTGGACTATTCCATTGGAGAACAGATCATTCTCACCCCCAGAAATTATCTGCTGGAATTGCGGAAGCTGGATCCCATAGCCCGTCATTATGCTATGGTGGGAATGGCTGCTTCTGAGGATAAATTTCCTTTATATGCAGAAGCAGTGAACGAAAAAGGGTTGTTTATGGCAGGACTGAATTTTCCGGAAAACGCAGTATATCAGGAAGCAGAAGAGGGCTGGAAAAATATTACGCCTTTTGAACTGATCCCCTGGATTTTGGCCTCTTGCTCCTCTGTGCAAGAAGCCAGGGAGCTTCTTTTTCAGGCCAGGATCGTAGGGCTCCCTTTTGCCCCGGAGATGCCTCTTGCACCTCTTCACTGGATGATGGCCGATGGAAAGGAATGTCTGGTTTTGGAGGCAGTGGAGGAGGGACTGAAGATCTATGAAAATCCCATAAAGGTACTGACGAATAATCCTCCCTTTCCATTTCACAGAGAATATCTTACACACTTTCGAAAACTTTCTCCGGGGCAGGGAGAAAATACATTTTCCAGAAAGCTGCATCTGGAACCTTACTGCCAGGGGATGGGAGGAATGGGACTTCCGGGAGACGCCTCCTCGGCTTCCCGTTTTGTAAGGGCTGCCTTCCTGCTGTGGAATTCCAGATGTGACAAAGAGGAAAATGCAAATGTCTCTCAGGTCTTTCATATCCTGGATCAGGTGAGTATGGTGAAAGGGACGGTCCTCACAGAAGAAGGAACCTGTGATATGACCACCTATTCCTGCTGCGTTAATGGAAAGAGAGGGGTCTATTATTATAAAACCTATGAAAACACCGGCATTCAGGCGGTGGAACTGGCGAAAGAAGAACTGGAAGGGGAGGGACTGGTCTGCTATAAGGTTTCTTTAAAAGGAGTGCCTGTAAAATCTTTTGAACGGAAGTTTAACCGGTAACAATCTTTTCCTGTCTTAAGGAGGATACCCCTGGAAGTCAGATCCCAATGGGGTCTTTTCTTGTTATTTCAGAGGAAAACTGATATGATGGGAGGGACAGGAGGTTGAAAAAACAAAGAAATGACAGAAACTGCAATAGAAAAAACAAAGAACAGATATTATTTTGTGGATGCCCTGCGGGGTCTGGCCCTGTTCAATATGGTCCTCTATCATTTTTCTTATGATGTTTTCGTGATATACGGGCAGAATCCTGACTGGCTGGGATCGACTGCCGCTTTTTGCTGGCAGCAGGGGATCTGCTGGAGCTTTATCCTGATCTCAGGTTTTTCCTGGCGTTTTGGAAAAGCCGGAAACCTGAAGCGAGGCTTGTTCCTTAATGGCTTAGGTCTGCTGATCACTGCGGTGACCTGGCTGGTCATTCCCGATGAGGTGATCTTTTTCGGTATCCTGAATTTTATCGGCTGCGCAGTGCTGCTGACCATCCCTTTTTCCAAATTAGGAGAAAAGATCCCGCCCCTTCTGGGAGCAGGGATCTGTTTGATACTGTTTGCCCTGACTTATCATATACAGAGCGGCTATCTGCAGATAGGGGGAGAAATTCTGCGTCTTCCGGATGCATTGTACTCTGGTGTTCTCACAATTTTGGGATTTCCGGGACCGGGCTTTTATTCCAGTGATTACTTTCCCATACTGCCCTGGATCTTTCTGTACTGGACCGGATGGTTTTTGTATCCATTGATCATGAAAAGCAAAGGAATCCGGCGCTTTTTAAGCATCCGAATTCCGCTGCTGTCTTCTATAGGAAAGAAAACCATCTGGGTATATGTTCTGCATCAGCCGATCCTTATGGGGATCTGTATCGCATGGTCTTCTTTCTTTTTGTGATTTCAGGATCTTACATTTTATCAGGCCTGCTTTTTCTTCCCTGAAAGTGCGAAGACTCCCAGAGAACAGCAGATCACAACTATGGCCAGTACTGCCAGAAGATAGAAGGAATACTGAGTGCCCTGGGCAGTAGCTGCTGCCATATCATCAGGAAGTTTTGCCTGGGAGGCTGCCACTATGGTGGTGATAATGGAAGTGCCGATGGCCCCTGCCAGCTGCTGGAGGGTATTGATCACTGCGTTGCCGTCAGGATTTAATTCCGGCGGCAGCTGTTTTAAACCGTTGGTCATGGTGTTTCCTACAGAAAAGCCCTGGCCGAAGGCGAAGAATATATAGAATAAGATAAAGGTTCCGATGTTCAGCCGCAAGGCAAAGATACTGAAGCATACCGTAGCCAGGATAATGCAGAAGTTGCCGGAAAGGATAGGCTTCTTGGCTCCGAAACGGTCCAGGATCCTGCCGCTTATAGGCGAGAGAACAGCACCTATGATACAGCCGGGAAGGAGGAGGCATCCTGCCAGAAAAGCTTCTTCTCCCAGAACAAGCTGAGCGTAGTTGGGAATCAGGAATCCCAGGCCCAGGCAGATAAACTGGATAAAGACAAGGACCAGTACACTGAGGCTGAAAGGAATACAGCGAAATACCCGGATATCGATAAGGGGTGTTTCGCTTTTCTTACATCTCAGACAGAATATCACAATACAGATAATGCTGGCTGCCAGAAGTCCCAGCACCTGAACGCTGATCCAGCCTGCTTCGGAAGCTGTACTGGTGGCAAAGATAAAGCAGGCGAAGCCTGCAGCCAAAAAGATGTAGTCCAGCCACTGGAAAGAAATTTTTTCTGTTGCTGTTACCTGACGGATAGAGAAAACCCCCAGGAAAAAGGAGAGCAGGAGCAGAGGAATCAGAGAGATGAAGATCATTCTCCATCCGAAATTGCTTACCAGCATACCTCCAACGGAAGGTCCTACGGCAGGAGCCATGGCTGTGATCAGAGAGGCAATCCCCATCATCAGCCCCAGTTTTTTGGCAGGAACCTGCTCCAGCACGATATTAAACATCAAAGGAAGGGCGATACCTGTTCCCACACCCTGGATCAGACGGCCCAGAAGCAAAAGGGAAAATACCGGGGTAACAGCAGCCATAATGGTCCCTACGAGGAACAGGTAGATGGCAGTGACAAAAAGTTTCTTCAAAGTAAAGCGCTTTTTCAAATAGGAAGACGCAGGTATGATCATAGCCAGAATAAGGAGATAGCCGGTAGTGATCCACTGTACCGTAGAGGTACCGATGCTGAATTCTTCCATCAAAGTAGGGAAGGTGACATTCATGGCGGTTTCCACCACTACGCCGGAAAAGGACATGATCCCTGCGGCAATGATGGAAAAGATCAGCTTTGCATCAATTTTCTTTTCTGATTCATTCATTTTCTTCTTTTTCCTTTCTTTTTTCCTTGTAGGCGGTAATATCCAGGCCTTTCATGATCTCCAGCACCCGGTAAATGGTACTTGCAGCCACAGAAAGATCTTCCGGAGAAATATCCTGGAAATTTCCGGCCAGCCAGGAGTGATATCCCCCTACATAAAAATCGTAGTATTCTTTCCCCAAAGGCGTCAGGGCTATGTGGACGATCCTTTTGTCCTCCTGGTCAGGGATTTTTGTAAGAGCCTTCAGTTTTTCCAGATCCTGGATCACTTTGGTAATGCTTGGCCTGGTAACGCCCAGCAGCCTGCTCACATCACTGACCATTACTTTTTCCTGACATTGACTTAGCTGAAACACTGCGTCGATCACATAGATATGCCGGGGAGACATTCCCTTGGGAAGAGGGGGCATCAGCTCTGTAATACGTTTGGCGTCCTGGCAGGCAGAAAGAAAATCTTTTACATAAGATATTTCCATGTGTTATTCTTCCTTTCTAAAATTGATTACCATAAATAATTATCTTTAGTAATTATCTAAGGTAATTATATGAAGATACAGAGAAAATGTCAAGAGAAAACTAAAGAAGAATAATAAAAAACTGCTGTGCCTCAGCCTTTACAGGCCGCTGCACAGCAGGATTTTTTGAGATAATTCTTCCAATACCTGTCCCCGTCTTCCCAGAACACGGATGGCCAGGTCTCCCTGAGGCAGACTGGTGATTCCGCCTGTTGTATCAGGGGTAGAATCCAGAAACTCCTGTACCTGGGATATGAACTCTTTGGAGTTTTCCGGCGGGGTAAGGAAGATACAGGCCAGATGGGTATAGGACTCATACATTCCCATACTGTCCATGGAGAAAAGTACAGGATCATACCGGGTATTGTCCCGGTAGATCAGCTTCCCATTTCTGTAGATCCGGACCAGATTGTGGTAGAAACGATAGGCAAAGGCTTCTCCTCTGGCGTATCGTCCGCAGGAAAGGATCTCGCTCATAAAGAACCGGGAGCTTTCATCTTCCAGCCGGATATCCATAGTGCTTTCAAAGGCGGAGCCTTTAAAAGGGATCATAGGCTGGGGATGGAAGAAAAAGGTTCCCCCTTTCTCTACAGATACAGAAGTATGTCTGCCGGCTTTTCCCTCCTCCATGTAATGGACCTTATCGTAGGATTGGGAGATGAACTCTGTCCTGGCTCCTTCTTTTATGTGGAAAGAAAATTCCTGAAGGTCTCCTGCCATGATTCCCGGGGAAGCAGCCAGCAGCATGACCTGGAGCCCGCCGCCTTTCAGGGGAAAGGGCTGCATGATCTTAAAGGGAGAGGTATAAGAAAAGTCTTCCAATATGGTCTGGCCTTCACGGGTACCGGCGGTAATGGAAAAGCGGGAGACTTTTCCATAGGGATTTTTTTCTTCTGGCATTACATTCCCTCCAAAAGTACGTTTTTCTTGATCCATTCCACTACTTGTTCCACATGTTCGCCGCTGCGGATATTGGTGAACAGGAAAGGACGGTCTCCCCGCATTTTCTTAGAATCTCTTTCCATAACCTCCAGGCTTGCCCCTACATAGGGAGCCAGGTCGATCTTGTTGATCACCAGCAGATCGGAGCGGGTGATTCCTGGTCCGCCTTTTCTGGGGATCTTATCCCCTTCTGCCACGTCAATGACAAAGATAGTGGCATCGGCCAGTTCCGGTGAAAAGGTAGCGGAAAGGTTATCCCCGCCGCTTTCTATGAAAAACAGCTCAATA
>DWYL01000290.1 GCA_019118685.1 Candidatus Blautia merdipullorum | reverse complement strand
TTATAGCAGACCAAAGGTACAAAAGCGGTAATGAGTATCAGTGGTATCACGCAGAGGAATACAGGAAGTAAGGTAAAATGCCATGTGAAATAGCTCAATTCTGCCCCCATCATCCGAACCACTGTCAAACTTCCCGCAATAGAGAGTATCAGAGAAGATAAAAGTCCTAACATTGAATATCCGATACCCTCATACATCAGCATTTGCTTGATCTGCCGGCCTGTCATGCCAACCGATTGCAGCATGGCAAGCTCTTTGTATCTGGACAAGATAGAGGTCATCATAGAATTGATAAAATTCAGTATGCCGATCAGTGCCAGTATCGCACAAAGAGCGCCGCCCACAAGACGATACATATTGATCATTCCGTTGAAGGTCTGCTGGAGGGTCACTTTTGAAAGATAATCTAAAGCGGTGTCAGTATTTGTAGTGTAGTTTTTTAGCCAGTTTTCTGCGGCAAGCTGGTGTTCATCATCGACATTGAAGATGGTTTTCATGGCTGGTTGTTCATTGGATACCATGTTTCTCAGCAGTTCGTTTGCCGGGAAAATATAATCCAGTCCCATATCCACCTGTAACGGTGTTTCTAACGCTTTCGGAATATCTACCACCGCCAGCACATCATATACCTTGCTTGTTCCGTCAAGCTGCGGTACGCTGATTTTGTCTCCCGGTTGATACAGACAGAGCGAACCGTCACCCATCATTCGCAGTGGTGTTACATACACCCCAGTTCCTGCTTTCCACTTTTCCGTGTTCAACTCACCATCCAGAACCTGCACATATCGTGCCGGAAAATCGTCTAAGCCGTACACATTGACACCATGTTCTTGGCGCACCATATAATTGCCCAAATCTTTTGCAATATCGTCAGAAGAAGCAGCAAGTTCCTGTAATCGTACAAGATCATGTTCCGAAAGCGGCTGTTTAGAAGTCCACAGATATATATTTCCCATATCTTCAAGACCACTCAAACTCTCAGCCTCACGAATGAAATCTTGGCTCACATTTGCTGTGTTATACGGGGCATAGCTATTGATCACTGTTGTATCGGAAACCGTAAAATCCGTCAGGCTGAAATCAGCCACAAACTTATCGAAGTCAAAGGAAGTTACATAGGTATAGACGCTGTTCAAAAGAACGATGCTAAGCGCAAAGGACAGGGTAACAATCGTTAATTTTTTCTTGTTGCGCCCAAGATTGCTTTTTGCCATCATGGCTGTGTTAATGTGTTTACTGCAGCGACCTTTCTTTTTTCCTCCTGTCTGCTCAATATAGTGCAACGCCTCCATTGGGGAAACTTTGGCCGCCAATGTTGCAGGTTTTTGGCAGCTAATGAAAACAGTGATTAGGGAAAAAACAATCGCTACCAAAAATATCAACGGATTTACCGTGGTAACCACTTGCATATCATCGGTCAGCATATTTACAATGACGGGAAGTAGTAGACGGCCAACCGGCCAGCCCAGTAGCAGTCCAAGAGGGATACCCACAAGGGATAGCTTGATTGCTTTCTTGTAGACAATTTTTCTGATTTGTCTTGCAGTAGTTCCCAGCGTTTTCAACATTCCGTAAAATCGAATGTCCTGTGCGATCGAAATATAGAATACATTGTAGATCAGAAGATACCCTGCGAAAAAGATAATAAAAATACCGGCTGCAAGAGGCAACATGGAAGAAATACTGATTGTTGCCGTTCCGTAGGCATCATTGATACTTACTCGTTCATCCAAACCATATTTAGAAGTCACTTCTAATGCCTGATTTTCAATATTCCATGTCGTAGGCATCATCATAACACAGTCAATATAGCCGGTTCCCACAGGAGGAGTTGTTCCGTCTGTTTCTCCATGAACAATCGGAGCCACCTGTTCCGTGTATTCTTTGGATAACAACATAGTTTGACGATAAGCCACTGCATCTCCATCCCAAATGCCACAGAGCGTAAAGGTATCGGTAAATGTATTTGTATCTGTTGTAAAGGTCAGTTCCATCGGTGTACCAATTTTATCCGGCAATCCCATCGCAGACAAAACAATGCGACTGGTGGCAATCTCATTTTTCTGTTTTGGCAGATGCCCGGTGGTAGGATTGTTGAAGGTCAGTTCTGTATAAGTTTCATCACCATATCGTAATTCCGTGGGCGTTTTATTGAATTTGTCTCCTACGGCATTGCCAATGATGACAGAATAGCCGCTGTCTTTCACCCCTGCGTCAGATGACAGTAGTTCGTATTCTTCCCAAGATAATCGTTTGATTCCTGCATGCGCAGAGGTGCCGGCTGTTCTCATATTACTTTCCTGCATAGCAGTTTGTAAACTAATGGCAATTGTAAACAAGCTGGTAAAGAGCAAAGTAGAAAGTGTAATTGCTAAAACCGCAATCGTATTTTTCTGAGCTTTCAGAGAACGTTTCGCCAGAAGCTTCAGGACAGGTCTATTGTTGTTCACAAATAAAATATCCGTCATGATTCTATTCCCCCTTACTCTAAAATTCTGCCGTCCTCAATACGGATAATGCGGTCGGCAAGCTGTGCGATTTCGCTGTTATGGGTAATCATAACTAATGTCTGATGTAACTTCTCACTGGTAACCTTCAATAATCCAAGTACATCACCACTTGTTTTACTATCCAAATTTCCTGTCGGTTCATCCGCAAGTACCAACATCGGCTTTGTAATCAATGCTCTTGCAATGGCAACTCGTTGTTGCTGACCACCAGATAACTCGCTTGGCATATTATTCAATTTATCTTCCAAAACTAAAAGACGTACAACGTCCTTCAGGAAATGTTGATCTACATGATTTCCATCCAATTCTGCAGGTAGCACAATATTTTCATAAACATTCAGCACCGGAACAAGATTATAATTCTGAAATACAAAACCTATATTTCTGCGCCGGAAAATCGTGAGTTGTTCATCATTAAATTTGGATATATCTTTTCCATTTATGATAACTTTACCAGATGTAGGATTGTCCAATCCTCCAATCATATTGAGTAGGGTAGTCTTACCGGAACCACTGGTTCCCACAATCGCAACGAATTCTCCCTTTTCTATTGTAAGTGAAACACCATCCAAGGCCTTTGTGATATTGGGTTCTTTCCCATAATATTTTTTCAGTTCAATCGTTTCTAAGATATTCATATGAACACCGCCCTTTCTTTTGATACCCTTATTGTAAAGCCCAAACCTCACAGAAACGTCACGAAAACAAAGAAATTTCGGTGTTTTTTGCGCTGAAATGTTACAATCCTGTGACATTTCAATTTTTTTTCTATTTTCTAAGGAGACGCACCGAAAATGTAGAGCCTTTCCCCGGCTTGGAAGACACTACAATATACCCGCCCTGAAGTGAGATAATCTCACGGGCAAGATACAATCCGATCCCGATTCCTTCTACATCATGCACTGTGTCCTCCCGGTAAAACCGTTTGAAGATTGTTCCCTGATGTTCTTCGGAAATTCCAATCCCATTATCTGTAATGTCGATCTTTACATACATTTCCCAACATTCCACCGATACCCGGATGTTTCCACCCGCCGGTGTGT
>DWYL01000289.1 GCA_019118685.1 Candidatus Blautia merdipullorum | reverse complement strand
GATATGATCATCCTGCCGGGAACCAAGAACACTATGGAAGACCTGCTGTGGATGCGGCAGAATGGCCTGGAAGCTGCTGTGCTGAAAAAAGCTGCGGAGGGAAAGATCATCTTTGGCGTTTGCGGCGGCTATCAGATGCTGGGAGAAACTCTCTCCGACCCGGAACATGTGGAAGCCGGAGGGGAGATCAAAGGCATGGGTCTTCTGCCTATGGATACGGTGTTTAAGGAAGGAAAGACCAGAACCCGGGTAGAAGGATCCTTTGGCCAGGTACAGGGGGCCCTTCATACACTGACTGGGGTAAATCTGGAAGGCTATGAGATCCATATGGGAGAGACCACTCTCAGAGAGGGCGTCCAGAGCTTTACCAGGATCACAGATACAGTAAAGAATGACACAAAAGAGGACGGAGCCTTTTACAAGAATGTATATGGTTCTTATGTCCATGGGATCTTTGATAAAGAAGAAGTTGCAAAGAAAGTGGTAGAAGCCATCGGAGAGATCAAAGGAATTGATGTATCTACTATGACAGGTGTGGATTTTGCCAGCTTTAAGGAAACACAGTATGATCTTCTGGCCCAGGGCCTGAGAGAACATTTAGACATGGAAAAAATCTATCAGATCCTGGAGGAAGGAATCTGACAGAATAAGAAAAGAGACAGGAGACGGCAGATATGAAAGTAGAACTGGAAAATGTGAAACCAAAAGAGATCGAGACCAGAAGCTTTGAGATCATTACCCGGGAACTGGGAGATAAAAAGCTGATCCCTGGGACGGAGCTGATCGTAAAACGCTGTATCCACACCAGCGCAGACTTTGACTATGCAGATAATCTCTGTTTCTCAGAAGGAGCAGTGGAGAAGGCAATTGAAGCCATAAAAAACGGAGCTTGTATCGTTACAGACACGCAGATGGCTAAAGCAGGGATCAATAAAAAAGCTCTGAAAAAATACGGAGGAGAGGTCTACTGCTTTATGTCTGATGAGGACGTAGCCCAGGCTGCCCGGGAACAGGGCTGCACCAGAGCTACAGCCTGTATGGATAAAGCGGCGGCTCTTGGAAAACCGGTGATCTTTGCCATCGGAAATGCTCCTACAGCCCTTGTCCGGCTTTACGAACTGATCCAGGAGAAAAAAATATCCCCATATTTGATCATAGGGGTTCCGGTAGGCTTTGTAAATGTGGTACAATCAAAAGAAATGATCATGGATACAGAGGTTCCCTATATTGTGGCAAAGGGAAGAAAAGGCGGGAGCAATATCGCCGCCTGTATCTGCAATGCATTGCTTTACATGATCGATAATGAGCGAGATTACTGGAAGTAAGAAGTAAAATTGCCGGGAAGGAATTTGTATGAAGTGCGAAAGATGCGGAAAAGAACTTTCTGACAGTGATTTATACTGCAGCCGGTGCGGAAAGGCTGTTTTTCCCGAATATATGGATGAAGAAGACATATGGGCCTATTATAAATCCGATGAAGAACTGGAACAGATCTTAAAGGAGGAAGAAGGGCAGGAAGAGGAGTCTCAGGAAGAAGTCTCAGAAGAAGAGGCCGGGGAGCCGGAAGTGTCTGAGACAGGGACTCCCTTGCCGGAGGAAGCTCCTATAGAAAACTCTCAGCCGGAGATCCTGGAAGCAGAACCCCGGGAATTGGAAGCTGTCCGGCCGGAGATTACTGCAGAAGATCCGGAAACTGCCTTTGAGCCAGTCATTCCAGAGGAGAATCCTTCTGAGAAAGAGCCGGAAAATCCAGGGAAGCTGGAGCAGCCGGAAGAACAGAAGGCCCCGGAAAAACAGGAATATCCGGAAGAAATATCCGGAGAAGAGGAGCCAAAAGAAGGGGAAGGCCCGGAAGAGTCTGAGAAAGAAAGCAGGTCTGGAGAAGTTCAGAGCCTGGATGCAGAAGACATTGGCGAAGAAGATGAGGACTTAGATGAAGAAGATGGGAATGAAGAGGAAAAAGAACCTCTGACTCCGGAAAAAAAGAGAGCCAGAAGATATACTGCCCTTCTGGCAGGTATCTTTCTTCTTCTGTGTCTGGCCGCAGGTATCTTTCTGGGAATCCGGAGAATGAATCAGCTGGATGCACTGGAAAAAGAGTATGATCAGAGGATAGAAGAATCCGAAACAGAGACCTCATCTGCGGATACAGGAAATATACGGCTTCTTGTGGAAGAACCGGATCTTTCTCAGAACACAAAGCTGCAGCCTGTATCTGCCCAGGCAGATTCCCAGAAGCAGTCTGAGGAAGAGGATTACAGCGGAAGCAGTCTCATTGACGGAGACCAGGCAACCTCCTGGCAGGAGGGAGAAGAGGGCACCGGAGAGGGAAAAGGGGCGACTCTTACCCTGGACGGCAGCCATCAGATCCGGTATCTGGTTCTTTACCTGGGAAATTGGAAAAGCGATGAGCTGTGGAGCTATAATGCCCGCCCTCAGTCTCTGGCCATTCAAGTGGGAGAGAACGACGAGGAAATCCTGGAATTTCCAGATGAGAAGCAAGTTTTTTATCTGGCCCTTCAGGAACCGGTGGAGGCTTCTGAGGTCAAGATACGGATCCAGTCTTCTTACGAAGGAGAGAGATGGGAGGATAACTGCATCTCAGAGATAGAAGTTTATGAGTGACGAATATTCCAAGGGATTGTCCTATAACGGATGGCAGCCCTTGGATTTTTTACTGTGGGATATGCCCGGCAAGGGACTGCCGTGCTTGCACGAGCAGGTCTTTGCCCCGCTGCGGACTGTTCTGGACGCATGCCACTGGCACGCAGCACCATTTGCCGGGCAACGGACAGCGACAGGCTTTGCCTGGAGCTGCCCGCAGTATCCCATCGGATAGGGAAGGGCACCTTCCCTATCCGCTTAATCGGCGAACGGTTATATAGAAGAAATTTGAATTGTAACCGTATTTTTGTGGCTTTCGGTACGGTTATATATCAGAAACTCGGTATGTAACCGTACTTTTTGCCAGCTAGAACGGTAGAAAATTGGGATTTTGGAAAATCAACCGTACATTTTTGCTAGTTGATACGGTAGAAAATCAAATTTTAGAAAATCAACCGTACTTTATTGCCAGCTAGAACGGTAGAAAATTAAATTTTGGAAAAATAACCGTACTTTATTGCCAGCTAGAACGGTAGAAAATTAAATTTTGGAAAAATAACCGTATTTTATTGCCAGCTAGAACGGTAGAAAATCGAATTTTTGGAAATCAACCGTACTTTTTCGCCAGACAGTACAGTAGAAATTGATTTTTGGAAAATCTAACCGTATTTTGACAATCCCCGGTAGTTATATTGATAAAGTTAAATATGTAGGAATATTCGCATGCCTGTGCTTTGTAAATAGAGGTCAGGGGAATTGGATAAGATGAGGCCTACTTATATATGAAAAGGAGAAGGAAAATGACAAATCAGGAAATCCTGGAAATCGCTATGGAGCAGTCCGCAGCAGATTTGAACTGCAGGGCAGAAGATTTTATGAAAAATGAGCCGGTTGTAGTCAGAGGGGGCATAGGGCCGGGAGCCAAGAAATATTATCAGGAGCCTGTTTCCGCCAACCTGGTCTCATACGGAAATAATATTGTTGCGTCTGTAAAAGAAGAGTATCGGAAGATCATAGAGGAGTATCTCCATAAATTTACATTGTATCATTGTTTTGAGACTCCCAATATGCATTGGCTGGAGGAAGGGCTCAGAAAAGAAGGGCAGAGTGTCTGCTTCATGGCAGAATATTATCTGCCGGATGTAAATAAGGTGAAGCCTCTGCCCTGTGAGTATTCTTTAAAAATCCTCCATCAAGAAGATTTCGCAGAACTTTACAGGCCGGAATGGAGTAATGCTTTGTGTAAAGAGAGAAAGCAGCTGGATGTCCTTGGAGTAGGGGCCTATGACGGCAAAAAGCTGGTAGGTCTGGCTGGCTGTTCCGCTGACTGTGACAAGATGTGGCAGATCGGTGTGGATGTACTGCCGGAATACCGCAGAGCCGGAATTGCCTCTGCCCTGACCAGCCGACTGGCGGCAGAAATATTGGAAAGAGGCAAGGTGCCTTTTTACTGCTCTGCCTGGTCCAATATCCGCTCTGTGAGAAACGGGATCAAAAGCGGATTTATTCCTGCCTGGGCGGAGATGACGGTAAAACCGGTCGAGATTGTTCAGGATATGAATAAATAATGAGAAAAACGAAATAGTTTTCCGATTCACTTAGAGAAATCCGGAGAACTATTTCGTTTTTTATATAAGTGATGTGATACCTTACCTGCTACTTAACAAAAGCTGCCTTTAAAATTTAAACAGATTCAGCCCGATCTCTTCACTGTAGGCTCTGTCTACAACCCCATCAATAAGGGTTATGACCATCTCACAGGTAGCGCTGACCACTGCCTGGTTCAGATGGCCGCCGAAAACTTCTCCCTTATCATTCCCTGCGCTCATATGTAAATGACTGTAAAATTCTCCATCCATGGTGTTGATGGTACCGGTGAGGGAGACAATCTCAAAGCTGCCGGTGAAATGATTGGAGTAATATTTTTTCTCATCGGTTTTAAACACCCCAGCGGTAAAATCATTGACAGCTCCCAGAGCCTGGATACTTGCCAGTTTTATCTTTTCTTTTAAGGCGATTTCTTTTACCTGTTCCAGGATTTCTTCCCCTTTGTCAATTCTTGCGATGATCGTGTTTCCAAATTTTCTGTATTCCATGATTCTATGTACCTCCCAATATATAGATGTCAGGGGCTGCCGTTTTGGAACCCCTAATCCATCATAACGGTAAGGAAAATATATTGTCAAGCACCGGATTTCAGAGATACGGTTAAAGTTCCACTGAACGCTTAAAGAGGATCCATGTGCTGATGAAATAACAGGTCAGCAGCAGGACTAAAATGCCTAGGGTGGTACCTATCTGTAACATTAAGGTCCCGAATCCGATATAGGCTGAGATTTCAGCCGACACAGTCTGGATAAAGTAAAAAATCACAATGGCGGAAACAAGGACCGCTGTCATGACCGGAAGTCCGAACCACAGGCCTAATTGTTTTAGCACAAGCTTTCCAATCTGTCCTTCTTCCACACCAAGCTTTCGCAGTACAGAAAAACGGTATTTATACTTTCCTGCATCTAAAAGCTGCTGCAAAGACAATATGGTAAGACAGATGACCATCAGCACAACAGCGGCGTAAAGCATAGCGGCCTGGAGGACAAAGTTACTTGCCTTAGTACGGTTGATCTGTAAGGTACTCAAGCGGATAGCGTAACTGACGTCGGTATCTGTAAGCTCCGGATACTCCTCTGAAAAAATCTGCTCTAATTTCCGGGCGTCTTCGTAAGGAATCTTTTCAGAGGTGATCATATATCGGTTCCGCATAACCGGGAGCAGCTTTTCGCAGACACTGTCCGGGAATATATAGAGTACATCCGTATAAGAATTGTAGAGAGTTTCTCCCATTGCTTCCTCATAATAAGATTGTCCGGAAAGAGCCAGCTCTCCGGCGTCCGTCTTTATACTGGTATGCTCTGCCAGAAAACGATCCCGTTCCTGGGCAGAGGCGATGGTCTGCCATTGGGTGGTGAACTGGTTTTCCGGCAGAAAAATCGGCTCATATCCCAGCATTTCCCGGATCTGGTTGTAATCACTTAAGGAAATTGCAGCAACCGGGAAGTCATATTTTGCCCGATTATGAAAATCATCTCTCCTGGGAAGGTAAAGACTGAAAGTGCAGTCATAGTCTGTTTTGATCCCATGTTCTCCAAGATAGTCCGTCACAATCTCATAATTGTCATGTGGAAGATTTTCTTCCCTGTATACGTCATTGTATCTGGAAGATATCTGTACATCATACATGGACCGTATATCCAGATAGCCTGAAGCCCAGCCCGTCAAGACCGGGGCGGCAATAAAGAGAAAAATGGCAAGGACAAGGGTTATGCAGATCAGGGTCATAGTCTTGCTGGAAGTATCCAGTTTCGACAGGATCTGTCCGAAAAAGAACAGGTTTTCACCATGATATCTGTATTCCGGAGATTTTTCTTTCCATGCGGCTATGAAGCTGGCGGTAAGATAGATCAGGGAACTGATGAAGAAAACCAGGTGGATCAATATAAACAGCAGATACTGGTTAAAAATCCCACCGTGAAGAGAAAGATAATACAGTTTTGTTAAAGCTGGCACACTGGCTGCAGCAAAGGCGTTCAGAACTGCACATACCAATAATCCCGGAAGCAGCTGTTGAAAATTGATCTTTTTCCTCCTAAAAAACCAGAATGCGGTCCAGAGCAGGGAAACTGCCGGGAGTAGGATATTTCCCCAGAACATGATCCGGACAGGAAAGGCAAAACGTCTGTCATAATAAAACCAGGCTATGTTTACGCCTGCGGCGATCATCCACAGAGAAAGCCCTTCATACAGGATCACCACAATTTTAATCCACCGGCTCTTCGTAAGCTCCGGTTCATTTTCCCGGTCTGCGGTAAGCATATCTATGATTTTGGTTTTTCGGATGGTACGGGTGTTGAACAGCCCTATTACAAGAAAACTTAAAACAAAAAAGCTGACTGTCAGCATCACGGTATCGGGAAACAGCGTCCATGTCAGTTTGTAAGTTTTTCCATAGGATGTTACCAGCATTGCGGTTATAAACTGGGAGCAGAACATACCGAGAAAAATCCCGGCGGCAATGGAGATCAGCCCCATGACAAAGGTTTCTCCGAAGAAAAGCCGGCCAATGGTTTTTTGTTCCATCCCCATGACAGATTCCAGGGCAAATTCTTTCTGCCTGCGTCTCAGCATATAATTGTTTACAAATCTTATCAGGAACAGAAGAAAGAGAGTAATGGCGCAGATCGCCATTTTCATACCGTCACTTAGCATGGTGAAATTGTACTCGCTGCCGATATCCGGATGATAGTAACTGCTGGAAATAGACAGAAAGGAATAAAAGAGGGCGACGCAGATGGTCATGGTCACGATATAAACTAGATAGTCGTTTACAGACCGTTTTGCATTTCTGAAAACAAGTTTAGCATACATGGCTTTCTCCCCCTCCGATCATGGTAAGAACATGGAGGATCTTATCGAAAAAGGCCCTTCGGCTGTCCCTGCCCTTTCGCAGTTCTGTTAAGATCTCTCCGTCCTGCAAAAAGAGAATACGATTTGCATAGCTGGCTGTAAAGGGGTCATGAGTGACCATAAGAATGGTCGCTCCCAGCTCCTCGTGTATGCTCTGGATGGTGGACAAAAGCATTTGAGAGGAATGGCTGTCCAGTGCACCGGTGGGCTCGTCAGCCAGCAGGAGCTTGGGATTGTTGACGATGGCTCTGGCACAGGCGCAGCGCTGTTTCTGACCGCCTGACACCTGATAGGGATATTTGTCTAAAATATCACGGATATTCAATTTCCCTGCAATATCTAAAATACGAGGCTCCACATCTTTGGCCGGAGTCTTGTTGATGGACAATGCCAATGCGATGTTTTCTGAGATCGTCAGGGTATCCAGTAAATTAAAGTCCTGAAATACAAAGCCTAAATTCTCCCGGCGGAACCGGGCAAGGGACTTGGGCTTAATCTCTGTAATATCGGCTCCCTCCAGATAGATATGGCCTGCGCTTACCGTATCAATGGTGGAAATACAGTTGAGGAGGGTGGTCTTTCCAGAGCCGGACGCTCCCATGATCCCTAAAAATTCCCCTGGTTCTACAGAAAAACTAATATCATTAATGGCTTTTGTAATGTTTCCCCCGTTGCCATAATATTTCTGGATATGTTCCAATTTCAAAATAGGTTCCATAGGTTCTTCTCCCTTCCGAAACTTTTTATGCCTTTATTGTAATCCCTGTTCATGTCTTTTTGTATCATGTTTTCTTACCCGGTTCTTACAGAAATGTAAGAAGTGCAGAGCCAGTCAGCCCTGCACCCCGGTAACAAAATCGTTGCTATGAAAAGAAAGAGAAATCGTGGTTCCTTTACCTTTGGAACTGGCGGAAATTCCGATCCCCAGCTTATCACAAAGACGTCTGCAAAGGTACAGACCGATTCCCGTAGAACTGTGGATCTTCCGTCCGTTTTCCCCGGTAAATCCTTTTTCAAAAATCCGGGGCA
>DWYL01000288.1 GCA_019118685.1 Candidatus Blautia merdipullorum | reverse complement strand
CTTTTCCAAAAGGCAAAAACTAAGATTGCATTAAGGTTATAAGGAGGGGTTCTATGGAAAATCCCAGACCTGTTCTTTCTGTAAAAAATGTCAGTATGGAATTTCAGGTGCCTTTGGAGGGAAGTTCCAGTCTGAAAGAATATCTTATTAAACTCTTTAAAGGAAAAAATTCCAGCCGAACATTAAAAGCTTTGGAGAACATCTGGCTGGATGTATATGAGGGAGAAATCCTGGGGATCATCGGCACTAATGGTTCAGGAAAGAGTACCCTTTTAAAGATTATTGCAGGAGCCATTACGCCCACCAGAGGCAGGGTGGTGACAGAAGAAGAAAAAATTCAGCTTCTCACTTTAGGTACCGGATTTGACCGGGAACTGACCGCAAGAGAAAATGTATTTCTCAACGGCGCGCTCCTTGGCTACAGCCGCAGCTTCTTAAAAGAACGATATCCGGATATTGTGGGTTTTGCAGAACTGGAAGGATTTATGGAACAAAAAGTAAAAAATTTCTCTTCCGGAATGGTTTCACGGCTGGGTTTTTCAGTGGCCGCAGCCTCTGAAAAGCCGGGAATTCTCATTCTGGATGAAATTCTCAGTGTGGGAGATGTTTTTTTTAAAGAAAAAAGCACTGCCCGGATTCAGGAATTAATGAGAAAGGGCAGAGCGGTGCTGATCGTTTCTCATTCAACAGATACTATTCTCCGGAACTGTACCCGGGCTGTCTGGATTGAAAAAGGAGTCCAAAAGATTACGGGAAGTCCCCGGGAGGTCTGCCAGGCTTATTTGGATTATGGAAAGAAACGGGGAGAAAAAGCATGAAAAAGAGCATCTACAGATTTCTGGTAAATCGTGTGCCTGCAATTCGCAGAAAGTATCAGGAAGAGAGAAAAAATGCAGCTACCCCAGGTTCCAGGCTCCTTCTGATAGGAAAACTTTTTCTATGGAATCTGGAATACTATTTTTGGGGAGGAAAAGAGCCAGAGGGGGACACTGGATTCCCGGAAAAGACAAAACTTCTTTTTCATGAATCCCAAAATTTTAAAGGGATAGACCAGGAAAATCTTATAGAGCAGCTGGCAGCCTATGATGTGGTTTCTTTTGATGTTTTTGATACCTTGCTGCTCCGTCCTTTTTCCTCACCTGCAGATCTGTTTTATCTGGCAGGCACAGAACTTCACTACCCCGACTTTCCCACGCTCCGGATGCTGGCGGAAGAACAAGCGAGAAAAAGAAAAAAAGAGAACAGCGGAACCGGAGAAGTTACACTTAAAGAAATCTGGGAATGCCTGGAACCACTTACAGGAATTTCTCCAGAAACAGGAATGTCTGTGGAAACAGCCATGGAAGAGAGGTATTGCCTTGGAAATCCATATTTTCTGCCCGTTCTGAAATTCCTGAAGGAGAAAAATAAGGGAATCGTGGCCGTCAGCGATATGTATCTGGACAGCAGCTTTATCAGAAATCTTCTGGAGAAATTTTATGGTCCTGTCTTTTATAAAGTATTGGTTTCCGGAGAGACGGGCTGTTCCAAAGCAGAGGGCGATCTTTATAAAAAAGTTCATGCCGCATCCATAGAATTTCTGGCTGAAAAGGAAGGTTCTCTCAGAAAGCCCTGTTTGATCGCCCATATAGGAGACAATCCCCATTCAGATATTCTTATGGCGAAAAAAAACAAAATCGATCCCTTTCTTTATCCGAATCCTCAGGAAATAGGAAATGCCTGGAGGGCGTTTGATATGTCCAGGATTACCGGAGGAATCTACCGGGGGCTGGTGAATCTCAGATTCCACACAGGCACCCGGAAATATTCTGTTTTCTATGAATTGGGCTATATTTACGGAGGACTGGCAGCTTTGGGGTTCTGCCAGTTTATCCATCGAAAAGCGGCAGAATGGGAAATTGGTCCAATCTGCTTTCTGGCCCGGGACGGCGATATTTTGAAGCAGGTTTATGATCTACTCTATCCCGGATCCCGGACCTGTTATCTGCTCTGGTCCAGAAATGTCTCTGCCAGGCTGGCGGCAGAAAGATTTCCTTTTGACTTTTTTCAGCGCTTTTTGTTTCAAAAAATTCATCAGGGTTACACTATGGACAAAATTTTTGCCAGTATGAAGCTGGAAGAACTGACAGATGAACTCTACAGAGTTCTTAAGTGCAGAAAGGACAGTGTCCTTACAGAAAAAAAAGCCATAGACTGCAGGGATTTTCTTTTGAAACGGTGGGAAAGAGTCGCAGCGGTTTATAAAGAGGAGCAGAAGCTGGCAGGCAGATATCTGTGGGAGTTCCTTTCTCCTTTCAATGAACAGAAAGGGCAGCTGAAAAAAATTGCTTTCGTAGACATTGGCTGGGCGGGAAGCGGTCCTCTGGGACTGGAATATGTACTCCATAATACTTTTGGACTTTCCTGGCAGGTTTATACCCTTCTGGCAGGCAGCAGCGGCGCCTCCAGCCCAGACAGAGACAGTTCCCAGGGATTCTTTTTTGAAAACCGGATGGACAGCTACTTTTTCTCTCAGAAACACAACCGGGATCTTTGGAAATTTCACGATCTTCACAAAAAACATAATCTCTACACAGAATTGTTATTTACTTCACCTTCTCCCGGTTTTCTTGGCTTTGGGGAAAATCCGGACGGATCTTTAAAATTTATTTTTGCTCCGGAAGAAAGTCATCAGGAAGAAATCTGTAAAATCCATTCCGGTATCCTGGACTTTGTAAAGGACTATCAGAAATATTTTGGAAACTATCTGAAAAAAGATCAGGGAGAAATTTCCGGAAGAGACGCCTATGGGCCTCTGGCTCTTCTTCTGAAAGACACCGGCTTTCAAAAAAAGCTGGAAAAGGCTTTTTTCTGGGATGTCCATGAAAATGTTGAATGAAACAGCAGAGAGCAGGTATGAAGCAATGAGGAAAGGATACACTATTTTTAAAGCAGTCAGCTTTACCGCCAGAATTTTTCTGATCCTTCTCTATTTTGGCGCTGCTGCCCAGGTTATGGCAGAGATATGGGGGGATCGCTTCCTAGCTGTCACCCTTCTGTATGTTGTGGTGCTGGAAATTTTCCAGGCCTTGATGGAAGCGGGAAACATCAGACAGAGAAGAATCCTGGACCTGGTGTATGGACAGTTTTTTGCGGCTCTATGTACCAATGTTTTGTTTGGCTTGCTCCTTTGGACAATTTCTGCTCAGGACGCCGGAAGTCTTTTTTGGGAATTCCTGCTTCTAACGCTTCTGGAGTCTTTTACAGGAATCCTTTGGGCGGCCTTTTCCTTTACCCTTTATCTGAGGAAGCAAACCTGGAAGCAGGCTCTTTATGTCTATGGAGACAGAGAAAACTGGGCAAGGACCGTAAAAGAGAATAACAGCAGAAATGGATATTTTCATATTTCTAAAGCTGTCTCCTATAAGGAAGGGATTTCTTTTATCGAAAAGATCCTGCCAAAATATCAGGCCCTCTTTCTTGGAGTTCTCCCGGACAAAGAAAGGAACCTGCTTCTGAAAGCAGGAATCTCCAAAGACCGGGAATGTTATCTCGTCCCGGGGATCGCAGATATTTATCTCCAGAACTCCAGAGTGATCCGTCTCCATGATAAAGTGCTTTTTTCCAGCGGCAGAGGTTTTCTTACCAGAGAGCAGGAGAGAGTAAAACGTGCGGAAGATATTCTCTTTGCTCTTTTGCTTTTGATCCCGTCTCTTCCTCTAATGGCCCTGATCAGTCTGTGCATTAAGGCAGAAGATGGCGGGCCGGTCTTTTACAGGCAGGAAAGAGTAACTCAGTACGGGAGGTCTTTTTCTATGCTGAAGTTCCGCAGTATGGTCCAGGAAGCGGAAAAGGACGGGCCGCAGCTGGCGGCGAAACATGACGCCAGGATCACCAGAACAGGAAAAATCCTTCGAAATCTTCACCTTGACGAACTTCCTCAGCTATTTAATGTGCTGGCAGGGCAGATGTCCATGGTAGGCCCCCGCCCGGAACGCCGGGAGTTTATTGAAGACTATTCCAGGATCATTCCGGAATTCAGGGAAAGGCTTCGGGTAAAGGGCGGACTGACAGGATATGCACAGATCTACGGAAAATACAGTACCGGTCCTGAAGACAAGCTTAAGTACGATCTGATCTATATTTATAACTATTCTCTCCGGCTGGATATCCGGCTGCTGTTTCTGACAGTCCGGATTTTTTTCCAGAAAGAAAACGCCCAGGGAGTGGAAGAAGATACTCAGAGGCAGGAAGAACAGGAAAATAAAATCAAAGAGTAAAGGAGACCATGTTCTATGGAAAATGTCAGATTGCTGGACTGTACTCTCAGAGACGGGGGATACATCAACCAGTGGGATTTTGGGAAGAAAACAATACAGAGTATTATCGCCCGTCTTACAGAGGCAGGAGCCGATATCATAGAGATCGGCTTTCTGCGCAACTGTACCTGGGATGAGGATAAAACAGTGTTCCCTTCTATAAAGGAGCTGAAGAAGCTGCTCCCGGTGAATCCGGGGAAGACCCAGTTTGCCGCTATGGCACTTCACAATCAGTATGATATAGAAAAGCTGGAACCCTGTGACGGCAGTGTTGAGATTATCCGGGTAACCTTCCATGATTATGATATAGAAGAAGGACTTGCATTCTGTGCCAAAGTTAAAGAAAAAGGATATCAGCTTTTCGTGAATCCTATCAACATCATGGGCTATTCTGACAGGCAGCTCCTGGATCTTCTGGAAAAAGTAAACCGCCTTCATCCCTACGGATTTTCTATTGTAGACACCTTCGGATCTATGACCGGAAGAGAACTGATCAGAATCTATTCTCTCTGTGAAAACAACCTGGAAAAAGATATTGTTCTGGGACTTCACCTTCATGAAAATATGGCCCAGTCTTTTTCCCTGGCCCAGTCCTTCCTGAAAATGCGGGAGCCGGAAAGAAGCTGTGTGCTGGATGCATCTCTGAACGGAATGGGACGGGTTCCCGGAAATCTATGTATAGAGTTGATCATGGATTATCTGAATAAGCATTTCGGAAAGTCCTATGATATAGACCCGGTACTGGATGCCATTGAAGAATCGATCTCCCCTATGAAAAAACTGGAACCCTGGGGCTACATGGCAGAGTACTTTCTTTCCGCAAAATATAATCTTCACCGAAATTATGCAGAATATCTCCTTACCAAAGGCTCCCTTTCTTCCAGAGATATGCATCAGATTCTTCAGATGATACCGGAAGAGAAAAAGAGCGCCTTTGATCAGAAGTATATGGAGTATTTATATCATCAATATGAAAATCATACGGTCTCTGACGAAAAGACTCTGGAAGCCTTAAAGAAAGCCTTTTCTGGAAAAAAAGTGCTCCTTCTGGCTCCGGGGCCCGGTCTGGAAAAATATCGGAAGCAGGCCGAAGAATACCGGAAAGCTCAGTCCCCTATCCCTGTCTCCGTTAATTTCTTTTATGACCGGCAGGAGGGCGGATATGCCTTTTTCAGTAATTCTAAACGGTTCCAGGAATATCGTTCTTTAAGAAAACCTGGAACCCAGGTAATTCTTACCTCCAACATTTCCAGCGGGATCCGTCCTCAGGATCATGTGCTCAATCTATACCGGCTCTCTTCCGGAGAAGAGGAGCGTGGAAACAGCGGGATCCTTCTGCTGAAACTTATGGTCATCTTGGGAGTAAAAGAGGCAGCTCTGGCAGGTTTTGACGGTTACCGAAAAGAAGGAAAGAATTATCTGCCGGGATATTTCGGAGGCTTTTCCGGAGCCCCTCTGGGGGACAATCAGAAAATCGCCGGAGAAATAAAGAAAATCCGGGAAAAAATGGCGGTTACATTTGTGACCCCTTCTGTCTATGAGGAGGAAATGCAAAATGTCAGAATTTAAAGAGTGGAAAAAAATCCGATATTTGATCCTGGATGTAGACGGCACTATGACAGATGGAGGGGTCTATCTGGACAGCCAAGGAAATGAGATGAAAAAATTTTCTATTAAAGATGGGGCAGGTATACTCCTTCTGCGCCAGGGAGGGATCGCTCCTGTGATCCTGACTGGAAGGGAAAGTCTCTGTGTAGCTCAAAGAGCCAAAGAACTTCAGATTCCCTATGTATTTCAAAATGTCAAAAAAAAGAAGGAATTTCTCCGGGAATTTTTCCGCGAACATCAGGTAAGCAGGGAACAGGCGGCCTATATTGGAGATGATTTAAATGATCTGGGAGCCATGGGACTCACAGCAGTAACTGCCTGCCCACAGGATGCAGCTGCGGAGGTCCGAAAGGCTTGCAGTTACATTTTAACAAGCCGGGGCGGCGAAGGGGCTGTCCGGGAGTTTGCAGAAATCCTGCTGAACAAACAGGGGACTCTTGCCTCCTGTCAGGAGGCTCTCTGGGGACAGGAGGCAAAAGGAGAATGAAAGACTGGTTCTATGAAAAATTTGTAAGAAAAAATCCCCGGGTACAAAAGGCCTATGAGATATATGTCCAGGGGCATCTGGAAGAACACAGGAAAAGCCGTCTGAAGCACTGGCTTGTGCTTCTGGCTCTTTCCTGGAAATACCGGAGAAGTCAGATCAAAAGGCTTCATACTCTGACTTTAGTCAGACAAAAAGGTTCTTCTGCCAAGCTCCGTATGGAATGGATCCCGGGAGCCTGCTGCTATAACCTCTATGTTTCTCAGGATGGTCTGCAGTATAAGTTTTGTAAAAAAAACAGGAAGTCGGTCTGTACAGTGGAAAATTTAAAACAAGATAAAATGTATTTTTTTAAATTCAAGGTTTCCATGGACGGCAAGCGGTACAGTGACTTTTCAGAAGTCCTTACAGTATCCACTGTAAAAAACCAGGAACTCTTTTTCATGAAAAAACTAGCACAGAACGAAAGTCCTGGAATGACATCGGGAGCTTCCTGCGCCCAGGATACCGAAAGGAAAAAGAGAGAAGGAAAAAGACTCCTTTATGGCCGGATCCTGGAAGAAGGGCGGGCAGAGATTTCCTGGGAACCGGTTTCAAAAGCTCTTCACTACAATCTTTACCGGTCAGAAGAAGGCGGAAAATACAAGTTTCTGATACAGACAGAAGAATCTTCCTACACAGATAAGAAAATAGAAAGCGGTACAGCCTATACTTATCTTTTAAAATATACATTAAACGGGAAAAAATATCAGGAATTTCCTCATATCCTGAAGCTGACGGCGCCAGGAGAAAAGTTTTTAAAAAAGAACAGCGGACGTCTTTACGAAAAAGGCGCAGAATCTCAGGCTTCCAACCGAATATCTGTGATGAATTTTGCAAAGGGTTTAATGTCTTATGACGTGATTTCTTTTGATGTTTTTGATACTTTGCTGTTCCGTCCATTCTCCAGCCCATCCGATCTTTTTATGCTGGTAGGGGAAAGGCTGGATATTATGGACTTTACCCAGATCCGGCTTCAGGCCGAGGAGGAGGCCCGGCAGAAAAACCGGCTCCTCCGGGGAAACCGGGAAGTGACCCTTCTGGAAATTTACCAGCTGGTAGCCCAGGAGACTGGGATCAATCCCCAGAAAGGCGCGGATCTGGAGTTTTCTCTGGAATGCGAGCTTTGCTGGGCCAATCCTTATATGCTGGAAGTTGTGCGCATTTTGGCGGCCCAGGGCAAAGTCCTGACGGCCCTTTCCGATATGTATCTTCCCAAGGAACTTCTGACACGGCTCCTGTCTTTAAAGGGTTATGATGATTTTGATCAGGTTCTGGTCTCTTGTGATTATAACTGTTCCAAAAGAGATGGAGGCCTGTATGATCTTTTGAAAGAACAATATACCGGCAGGATCATCCATATTGGAGACAATCAGGTTTCCGATATAGAAAGAGCGAGAGAAAAAGGCCTGGACACAAGGTTCTATCAGAATGTAAACGAAGCAGGAAATGTCTTCCGCGCCAGAGATATGTCCCGGCTGGCAGGATCTGCCTATCGGGGAATCGTTAATGCAAAGCTTCACAGCGGCTTCAGGCAGTACAGCCCATACTATGAGGTAGGTTTTGTCTATACG
Source organism: Candidatus Blautia merdipullorum (assembly GCA_019118685.1). Taxonomy (GTDB): domain Bacteria; phylum Bacillota; class Clostridia; order Lachnospirales; family Lachnospiraceae; genus Blautia; species Blautia merdipullorum. Next base: position 9,454 of record DWYL01000288.1, on the reverse strand, counting down.
GGAATTTATGTTATGGGATTCTGTCAATGGATTTACCGATATGTACAGGAACACAAAATAGAGAAGATTCTGTTTCTTGCACGGGAAGGAGATCTGTATCAAAAGGTCTTTCAGACTATGTATCCGGATATTCCCACAGAATATGTCCTCTGGTCCAGGATCGGAGTGGTAAAGACGATTGTAGAGAAAAACCGACATCCCTATCTGCTTCAGATGGTCCATCACAAAGCCAATGCCCTGTATAAATCCAAAATAGGAACCCTTTTTGACCGTACCGGCATCGGAGGATTAAAAAAATATCTGCCGGATTACCGGGTAAAGGCGGAAGAGTTTCTCACTCCGGAAAACGAGAAAATTGTCCGGCAGTTTCTCATTGAACACTGGGAGGATGTCTGCGGCTGCTACCGCCGTGACCAGGAGCTGATCCGCCGGTACCTGACCAGGAAGACAGGAAACGCCAGATCTGTGGCTGTAGTAGATGTGGGGTGGTCTGGAAATAATGTTCTTCAGGTAAAATACCTTCTGGAGCAGGTATACGGTCTGGACTGCCAGGCTCATTGCCTCCTGGCAGCAGCCAGGAACGTAAACGATACCTACATGGCAGCCATGTCTCAGAAAAAAGAAGTAAAGACCTATATTTTTTCCAATATGGAGAATAAAGGCCTCCATGATGCCCATCAGGAGGAAAACAACCGGCTGAATTCCTTTTTTTTCGAAATCCTGACTCAGTCCTGTACTCCTACTTTTCTGGGCTTTGATAAGGATGGAAAATTTCTCTACGATATACCCGAAGCGGAAAATTATGAGAAAAACCGGGAGCTCCATCAGGGAACTCTGGATTTTGTAAAAGAATATCAGAGCCGTTTCCGGAACTTTCCTTATATGCTGGACATTTCCGGGCATGACGCCTATATGCCTTTCCAGTACTTTTCCAGAAATCTTCTGTGGATGAAAAAATATTTTGGAGGCTACATCTTTGGCCGGGATCTGTTTGCCACCCAGGAGAAAGCTGTGATGGAGTCTGTGGAGGAAGTTATGAAGAAAGCCGGTATATGGGAGGGAAGATCATGATTTTATATCAGGCATTGTCATCTTATCAGATTTTGGAGTGTATTCTCCACCGACAGGTGTTTTATCGGGAGAAAAAAGCGGTATTGATCCTGGGAAATTATATCACGGAGCGGATGCCCTGGTACAGGGAGCTGGAAAGCCGGGGATTTTTTGACCAGATCTTCCTTTTTCGTTTCGGAGGTTACAAAGGAACAGAGGAAGAAATCCTCTGCCAGGTAGCGGAAGAATACAAAAAGACCATCCCCTATGCACCGGAAGAATTTGAAAACCTTCTGATCGCAGGGATCCATACCTATCTCCAGGCCTGGTTCATCTCCAGAGAAATTTCCTTTGAAATGTTTGAGGATGGAAGCGGGGCTTTAAGCCGCCCCTGGATCCTGGCAGATATCCATAAAAAATCTTCTCCTGCCAGGTATGCTCTCATTGAAAAATATCATCTTTATGATCATGAAAGCCCCTGGATCACCAGGAAATATTGTGACATGAAAGCGCAGCTGCCTGGATTTTCTGACGAGAAAGCTCAGGATTTCCAGGTTCTGGAGACCTTCTGGGGGCTTTCTTTAAAGCTTCAGGAGAACATCCGCAGCCTTTTCCGTCTGCCCCACAGGCAGGGAGGAGAAGAGGAGGTCCTTCTCCTTACCCAGCAGTTCGCCAACCTGGGGCAGCTGTCCCTGGAGGAACAGAAAAGTATTTATCAGCATATATTCACCTATTATCTGGAAGGAAAGAAGGTTCTCATCAAGCCCCACCCTGACGATATCCTGTACTATTCCAGGCTTTTCCCCCATACCAGGATTCTGAAAGATTCCTTTCCTTCGGAGCTTCTTCCCTTTGTTTTTGAGAAGCTTCCCAGGACTCTGTGCACCGTCAGCTCCACCGGAGTCAACCAGATCCGTCAGGAATTTTTGGACACTTTGATCTTCAATGCCCTTTACGAAAAAAGCTTTCACCAAGACGGTTCCTATTACACAGCTCTGTGTCTGGCAAAGTATCTTCTGGCAGACGGGATCCTATGTTATGGAGCTAATCAGGTCCAGCTGGAAAATCTGGCAAAGGTCCATTGGCCTCAGGGCAAGCCCCTGAAAATCGCACAGGATCCGGATATGCTGAAAGAACAGAAAAGAATCCTTCAGATCCGGGATGATTTTCAGGAGAAATCCCGGGAAGGCTCTGGGCGCCCGGATGCGTCTCCCATACCAGAGGAAAGGCTCCTGGGAATCCTGTATCTGAATTCCGGGAAAAAATACTCTATGTATCAGCCGGGAGAGAAAGAAAAGTTTTTTCAAATGATTCCCTTTCCCATACGGGAAGGAGAAAACTACCACACAATCTATTTTTATCCCATAAAAAAAGAGGTGAGAAGCATGACAGAAAAGTTTCCAGAAAACGGTCTTCCAAAACAGGCGCCGGTCTCCATAGAAGCCATGACAGACAGCCAGATCCAGATCTGTATGCTGGAAGGAATCCTGACAGCTACAGAAAAACGTCTTCTGGAATATATTGAAATGGAGAAAGAGCTTCGAGAAGAGCTGGACGGACTAAAGCAGAAAGGAGGGAGTCAGTGAAGCTGGACAGAGACCTGAAACTGCAGCTTTCTTCCGGGAAACCGGGAATCTCTCTTCTGGGCTCCTGTATTATCGGTCATTCCAGAAGGTGTTCCCGTACTGAGATTGAGCCTGGGGTCTGTATCAGCCAGGGCGTCCATCTAGAGACCGGCTTTCTGGGCTGCGGAAGTTTCGTCGGAGAAGATACCAGAGTTTTTTTTACCGGTGAAATCGGGCGATTCGCCACAATAGGGGAAAACTGTCTCATAGGAGCCAGAGTTCCGGAAAGCCCGGATACCATCAGCACTTCCTATCCTGTCCGGGAAAAGGACCTGTCCTGGTGCCGGGACTGGCTTCCGATAAAAGAACCCTGGAAAAGGAAAAACTCCGGAAAAAAAACAATGATCGGAAACGATGTATTTATCGGAGACCGCTGTGTGATTCCCCAGGGGATCCGGGTAGGAGACGGAGCCCTGCTCTATCCCGGCACAGTTCCCAGGGAAGATGTGCCGCCCTATGGGATCCTAAGCGGGAATCCAGGCCAGCTTACAGGATTCCGCTTTTCCCGGCAGGAGATCCGTCAGCTTCTGGAGTTGAAATGGTGGGAATATAGCACTGGACTGATTAATGAAATACCGGAGAAGGAGAGAGAAGATATGACTCATGTTTTAGAAAAAATGGCAGAGCTTCATCAGAAGAAGAAAGTTCCTTCCCGCCCCAGAGGGGAAATTTTCTTTTCCTTTCTGCATAAGGAATATACTGCATTCATTTACCGCCAAGAAAAAGAGAGACAGACTCTGCTTCGGCAGTTTCCGGCATAAAACAGGAGGAGCCTATGAAAATTGATTCAAATTTCAGATTTCCTGCTGCCCATGGCCAGGGTCTTACTTTCACGGGAGAAGCTTCCCAGATCTGCTATGCCTCCCTGGAAGACTGCCAGATTGAAGCACCGGCGAGGTTTTGCTCCGGAGTGAAGATTGACGCCAGATCTGTAGGCGCTTTTTCTTTTTTTAATCAGAACTGCAGTCTCAGATATATCCAGTCTATCGGAAGATTCTGCCTTTTCGCCCCGGAAGTGCTCGCAGGCGGAGCCGTTCATCCGGTAACTTCAGTCAGCACACATCTGCTTTTTCAGGATATGGACAACAGCTGGAATCAGAAATTCCACAGCTTTTTAGATGATCCAGGCTATGTGAAAGAGCTGATCCGATATCAGAAAGAGCATGAATTTCTGAAAAAAACCAGGATCTCCATTGGAAATGACGTGTGGGTAGGCAGCCGTGCCATTCTCATGCGAGGGATCTATATCGGAGATGGAGCGGTGATCGGAGCAGGGGCTGTAGTGACCAAAGATGTAGAGCCTTACACCATTGCCGCAGGAGTGCCTGCCCGTCCTATACGGAAAAGGTTTTCAGATAAGGTTATTGAAAAGCTGGAAAAGATCCAGTGGTGGAATTACGGTCCAGATATTTTAAAAGGGCTGGACCTGAACCATCCGGAGGAAGCTGTAAAACATCTGGAAGAAAGAGCCGGACAAGGATTCCATCTTTATACTCCGGATAAATTTCTCTTCCGCCCTAAGGAAGGGATCATTGAAAAGGCAGAAGGAAAAATTCTTTTATATAAAATTTAGTAGGAGGAATATATATGCGAGCAGTTGGAATCATTCCCGCAAGATACGGATCTGCCCGGCTTCCGGGCAAGCCTCTGCTGGAGATTAATGGAAAGCCTATGGTCCAGCATGTTTATGAACGGGCCAAAAAAGCAAAAAACCTGGAAGAAATCTGGGTGGCCACAGACAGCCGGAAAATCCTTCAGTTCTGTGAAAAACAGCAGATCCCCGCTGTCCTTACCCAGAATACCCACCGCTGTGCCGCCCATCGGCTCCAGGAAGCTTCCCGGCAGATCCAGGCTGATTTCTATGTGCAGATCAATGGGGATGAGCCCCTGATCTCCTGGGAAAACATAACCGCAGCAGTTCCCAAAAGTCTTCCCAGAGAACCGGAATTCGGCACCAATATCGTCATGTCTGTGACCAGTCCGGCGGAAGTTCTGGATCCTTCCAACATCAAAGTCGTTTTTGACAGAGGAAAAAAAGCCCTGTATATGTCCAGGATCCCTATTCCATATCCTTACGGTTCTCTGGACTGTACCTATTATAAACATGTGGGGATCATTGGCTACAGCAAAGATATGCTGGACTTTTATAAAAATTCTGATCCTGGTCCTCTGGAACTGGCGGAAGGCATTGATACCCTGCGGTTTCTGGACTACGGCAAACCTTTGTATCTGATCCCGGTGGAAAAAGGAGAAAGTCTGTCTGTAGATACTCCAAAGGATCTGGAGGAAGTGCGGAAAAGGTCGAAAAACCGGGAACTCAGTTGAATTTTACCCCATTATGTGCTAAATTATCCTTCGTAGGAAATTGGAAAATACTGGTAATCTCAGCACAGGGGGAATACATAAATGGTTCGCGAATATCAGGAGCAGACTGTCTATGAAGCTCTGATGGATCGTTTTAAACTTCTTTTTGAAGAGTTTGAGAATATCTATATATCTTTTTCCGGAGGAAAGGACAGCGGTCTCCTTTTAAACCTGGTCCTGGACTACCGGAACAAATATTATCCCGAAAAACCTATCGGGGTCTTTCACCAGGATTTTGAAGCTCAGTATACGGTAACCACAGAATATATCGAAAGAACTTTTGAGAAGATCAAAGATCAGGTGGAGCCCTATTGGGTCTGCCTTCCCATGGCTACCCGGACGGCTCTGAGCAGCTATGAAATGTTCTGGTATCCCTGGGATGATAAAAAACAGGAGCTTTGGGTGAGAGAAATGCCCAAACATGAATATGTGATCAATCTGGAGAATAATCCTATCCGGGTTTTTATTGGACACCCTTCCTGTCCGTCTGCGGAATAACTACGTAAAAAAATTTAATACCTCCATACAGTTCTGGCACGAAACCGGAGGGGGATTAGACGAAGAGGTGATCCAGGAGCTGGAAGAGCACGGATATCAAATCAAGCGAAACGGCGTATCCAATTATACGAAAAAGAAAAAATCCAGGGTGATTTTTATCGGAAAGATTCCGGATAACACAGATGACATTAAGTCCAGCAAGGATATCCCTAGCTGGAAGCGGATGTGTTACTGCATTTTAAAAAACGATCATACCTGCCGCTTTATGGGCTTCGGCCTTACCAGGCAGCAGCAGAAGCGGGTAGATGTGATCCGGGAAAAATACAAAAATCTGGAGGAGATAGAATATGGAGTTTAAAAGTCCTGCGTATCATGTAATCCCTGTTCCGGTGGAAAAAATCAAACCTAATACATATAATCCCAATGCCGTAGCTCCGCCGGAAATGAAACTGCTCTATGAGAGTATCAAAGCCGATGGCTATACCATGCCTATTGTCTGCTATTATGCGAAAGCCCAGGACGAATATATCATTGTAGATGGTTTTCACCGTTACCGGGTAATCACAGAACATCCGGATATCTATGAACGGGAACAAGGGATGCTTCCGGTTTCTGTGATCAATAAGCCCATCGATCAGCGAATGGCCAGCACCATCCGCCACAACCGGGCCAGGGGAAGTCATGACGTAGATCTGATGAGCAATATTGTAAAAGAACTTCATGAGCTGGGCCGCTCAGACGCCTGGATTTCCAAGCATCTGGGCATGGATAAAGACGAGATCCTCCGTCTGAAACAGATCACCGGTCTGGCAGCTCTGTTTAAAGATGTGAAATTCGGCAAAGCCTGGGTCCCGGTGGAGGAAGAGGAGCAATAATCTGAAAAAGATCCAAAATTCCTCAGAGCAGATATGATGAAATATATCAGATCATAAATCTGTTCTGAGGTTTTTTTATGTTATAACTGTTTCCGGAACTGGGAAGGGGATACCCCTGTAATGCTCTTAAAAACCCGGTTAAAATGGGTGATATTGGAAAATCCGGTTTCCCGGCTGATTTCTGTAATACTTCGATCGGTCTCCAAAAGCTTTCGCTGGGCATTCATGATCCGGGTCACATTCAGGTACTGGACAATCGTGGTGTTCGTGTGCTTTTTAAATTCCCTGCAAAGATAATAGGGACTGAGATAAAAGGTCTGAGAAAGCTGTTCAAGACTGATCTCTTTGTCAAAATTCGTATGGATAAAATGGATCACCTCACCGATCCTGTCCAGTTTTTCTACTCTTTCCGGCTTTTCCAGTTTTCTGGCGGTTCTCAGCAGAAGACCATTCAGCTGGATTGTCATATATTCATCTGAAAGCAGATAAGGTTTTTTCTGCTCTTCCAGAATATTTCCCAGAATCCTGTGTACATATACTTCTTCCTGCCTATCCGGCTTATAAATTCCCACTCCCGCTTCGATGGTCTTTCGGAGTTCTTCCGATAGGATCTTTTCAGGTTCAAAATACAGAACCAGTCTTTTAAAGAACATATTCTGGTCGCCAAAAGAACGATGCATGATATAAGGCGCAAAGATCATAAACTGCCCGGGATACATCGTATACATTTCATCCTGAACCATGTGAAAACGTGTCCCGTCTTCCAGATAATAAAGTTCAAAGTATTCATGATAATGGGATTTTACCATATTGTCATTGACTCCCTGAATCCGTTCACAGGCGATCTTTTTTCCCTGGGCCATCATGATCCCTGCCTGATCGATCATTTCTTTTCCTCCTTCTTATCAAATTTCATATTTTTTTATCTCTCTGATCATAGTTTTTATCCATTTATCACATTAATATCTTTGTCCCCTAGTGAGAATAAGGCAAGAAATGTAAAAAAGAGAGGGCAAATACGCAATTTTTGTATAGTTTTCCAACTGTCGTTCAAATATTATATTACCATAAAACCGGTTTTAAAGCAAAGAAGGAGGAAAACTCTATGAAACTATGTTTAAAGGCTGCCGCCGTAACCCATCAGGATTCTTACTTTACTGTACAGACAGACAGCGTGCCTATCCGCATCTGGTTCCTCACCGATCAGATCCTGCGTATCCGGGCAGGGTTTGACGGCGATTTTTCGGAGGAATCCTACAGTCTGGTGACCACTGCCTGGGAAGACCGTATGGATGAATTTTTGAAGGATTACAGAAAGCGTATCACACCGGCCCAGGCCACTCTGACGGACGGGGAGGATAAGGCTGTGCTCCAGGGAAAAGATTTGAAAGTCGTTGTGGAAAAAGATCCTTTCCGCATCTGCGTTTATGACGGGGAAGGCACACAGCTTCATGCAGATATCGTAGATCTGGCTTATATGGAAGACAGCAATCACCGGAGGATCCATACCAGTGAGATCAGCCCTGAAGATTGTTTCTATGGCTTTGGAGAGAAGAGCGGGGAATTTAACAAAGCCCAGAAATTTATGGGAATGAGTCCCAAGGATGCTATGGGATACAATCCCAGAGAGACAGACTCCCTGTACAAACACATTCCTTTCTACATCAAACTGAACCGGAATACAAAAAAAGCCGTAGGTTATTTTTATCACAACACCTATGAATGCGATTTTGATATGGGAAGGGAAAAGAGCAACTACTGGAAAATGCACAGTCGTTACCGTGCGGACGGAGGAGATATCGATCTGTTTTTGATCAGTGGTCCTTCTATACGCCAGGTGATTGAACGTTATACTGATCTCACAGGTAAATCGGCGATGCTGCCCAAATCAGCCCTGGGATATCTGGGCTCTTCCATGTATTATCCGGAGCTGGAGGCAGACTGTGACGACGCCATTTCAGAATTTATCGACACTACAAAAGAAGAGGGAATTCCTGTAGACGGGTTCCAGCTTTCTTCGGGATACTGTGCTGTTGCCACAGAAGAAGGAGTAAAGCGCTGCACCTTTACCTGGAATAAGAAACGTTTTAAAGATCCGAAAGACTTTTTTGCCCAGATGAAGAAAAGAGGGGTCTGCGTGTCCCCAAATGTAAAACCAGGAATGCTTCTGGTCCATCCAAAGCTGGAAGAGATGAAAGAGAAAGATATGTTCATTAAGGCAAGCGAAAGTGATGAGCCGGGAATCGGAACCTGGTGGGGCGGAAAAGGAATGTTCGTGGATTTCACAAAAGATTCTACCAGAGAGAACTGGAAAGCTCTTCTGAAGGAAAATGTGTTGGAATACGGCACAAGTTCTGTGTGGAATGACAACTGCGAGTATGACAGTCTCATTGACAAAGACTGCCGCTGCAGCTTTGAGGGAAAAGGAGGCACCATCGGACAGTTAAAATCTGTAATGTCCAATATTATGTGCCATATTACCGGAGAAGCGATCCATGAAACCTTTGAGAATACCAGGCCTTATATCGTATGCCGTTCCGGACACTGCGGCATCCAGCGCTACGCCCAGACCTGGGCCGGGGATAATCTCACCTGCTGGGATTCTCTGAAATATAATATTGCCACGATCCTGGGCATGAGCTTAAGCGGCGTAGCCAACCAGGGCTGCGACATCGGCGGGTTCTACGGCCCGGCTCCTGAGGCTGAGCTTCTGGTAAGATGGATTCAGAACGGAATCTTCCAGCCAAGATTTTCTATCCATTCTACCAATACAGACAATACTGTAACAGAGCCCTGGATGTACAGCGACTATACTGACTATATCCGGAAAGCTATCCGATTCCGTTACCGTCTCTTCCCGTATCTCTATTCTCTTATGGAGAGGGCTCATGAGACAGGCCTTCCTATCATGGAGCCAATGTGCAGCGCTTTCCAGAACGATCCGACATGCTATGAGGAAGGAGTAGACTTTATGCTGGGAGATTCTCTTATGGTAGCCAATGTGGTAGAAAAAGGTGCCAAGACAAGAAAAGTCTATTTCCC
>DWYL01000032.1 GCA_019118685.1 Candidatus Blautia merdipullorum | reverse complement strand
TGTTCTCTCACTCATACCAGAACACATCTTCCACAGGCTTATTCGAAATATCTGGCGATACGAAACAGCACCTCATAAGATGCTATCTTCTGCTTTCGCTCAATTCTTCCAATCGTGTCCGTACTGGTTTCCACCAGCAAGGCCAGCTGATCCTGTGTCAGTCCCTCCTCGGTACGAAGCTTTTTTAAATTCGTCTGGAACTCCATCACAACACATCACCATCCCGCTAATTTTTAGAGACTCCCCGTCTGCTCCTAAAATGTAGCATAAAACAATGTGCAAAAATCCCGACAGCTACAGCATGTTTTCTGGTTTTGGCATGCGTCCGGTCCATCCCAGACTCCTTGCCCACGTTTTATAGCTTTTCTTCTCTTCCGGATTATCACCGTTAATCGTCTCAAGGAATTCGCAAAAACCTCCAACACCACCAACATCATCCACAAGACTCATTCCATCCCAGGCAATGCAGATTGGTTTTTCCTTACGCTGAATATCTCTCAACTTGTCCAGAAACTCTCCGTCTATTTGCTGACCAAAGGCATCTACAAACAAAGCTTTCTCAGGAACGAATCCATTTTTATCATGAAGCATATCGCCTTCTTCATCCCTGGCATAAACGGTTTTGTCGTACCAGGCATTGGTACAGGTGATTTTAATCTCCCACCCATCGCCATAGTCATATCGATAACACAATGCAGATAATGCCGGAATTGGTTCAGGATTATAATCAATACACAGCATTTCTAATTCACGGTCCAGTTCCTCCATCTCCCGGAAATAGGGAACCATGTCGATCGTCGGATTTCCTTCTTCGTCAAAATGCGTTCCTGCCTCTTCAACGATCTGGTCCATACGGGCTGTCAGCTGTCTGTATTTTTTGATAATGTCCTTACGTTTTTTCTCAACTTGTTTCAGTGCGGCCTCTTTCTCCTGTTTCCATGAATCCCAATCTGCCTGTTCAGCCGGTGTTTTTAGTACAGTCCAAAGCATCGGGCGTTCCAGCATTTCCTCACACTGACCTTCCATGTAGACATTCCACGTTCTCTGATCTGTTGTTTTCTTCTGAATAGCAGGCCAGTCCTTTCGGAATCTGTCTACTTCAATCTGTGCAGGAATGTAATGCTCTCCCACGCCTTCATAGGAGTATGGTCCACAATACTTGGATTTCAGCCAGGTCTTAAAGCTTTCACCTTCCTCATAATCATCGTCCCAATATATATCTTCATAATTCTCACTGGGAAAACGAAAATACATACCAACCTGACGGGTCCACTCTTTTACCAATCCCCCATCTGTCATTTTTTTGAATTCATCCTCATATGGAACATAGCTATGAAGGTGGCTGTTTTGCCATCCAAAAGCTTTCATGATTGCATAATGAAGACCATGCAGTGTCATATTACCCGGAACAATAAAATCTCTGGTAATTCCATCCTTCATTCTTCCGTATCTTCTAAGAACTTCCTTATGTTCATCTTCGAAATATCCCAGGTCCAGTTCCAGATGAAGCTGCATTGCCATAGGAACCCGCTTCATCTCTGCTTCGATCATGTCCCAGAATTCTTTTTTCTCTTTCAGCAGCCGTTCTTTTTCGGATCTTAATTCTTCAAGAAGACGACGCTGCTCCTGAATATCATTCTCTTTCTTTTTTGAACGTGCTTCTGTATTGGTAACCTGATTTTTAGCTGCCTGCTGCATCCGTCCTCTATATTCCTCACTTCGAATCGCTTCGTTACTTCTGTCTTCCCCTCCATACTGCCCACGGGAATAGGGCATATAAGACTGAACATTCTTCTCTGATATAACAAGCTCCTCTGCTATTTCAGCTACACTTTTGCCCAGAGCAAGCAGCTCTGCAACCTGATTACTGGTTTTGCTGTGCCACAGTCCCTCAGTAATCAGAACTCTTCGTACTTTGATCGGATATGTCCCCAGCTCTTCTGCTGTCTTCTTTACAGAACCCGTCTCTTTATAACTATCAATAATCTGCTGATATAACTCATCCATATATCAGGACCTCCTTCATGTATTTTAGGTGGCCTACCTTTTATTTATGATATCAGTATACGGCCAAACAATTAACGTGTCAACCTTACCTTTTAGTCATCAAAGAAATGCATTTCCAGGTTATATGAAGACCCGAAAATGCATATTTTACCACATTCACATTACCAGCGCTGCACCATGAATTTCACTCTCTCCTGCACGTCTTCACTAAAATCAGACAGATCCCCAAGGCCAATCACCTCATCCTGAACTAACCGAACAAGATCAATCAGCATATCAGATTTACTGACCGATAGAATAACGCCAGGAGCTTTGCGATCTTTTTTGATACGCTCTTCCAGTGCCCAGAATCGTTCAGAACCCTTCTTATCACAGGTCAGCAACTCTACATATTCCTTGCATAAACGTTCCATATAACTTTCCTGCCAACCAGGAAGTTTCTCACGGAACAATTTCCAATCACGTTTTGATACTTCTACCATAATCTCACCTATAACCGATCAATAATTCTCAAGCACATCCTGCAGATATGCTTTATATTCAGCCTTCACATTATCCGGTCCCGTGATCTTCATTCCGGATCCGATACCAGTTACCCAACCAAAGAACTGCGGACTTACTGATACCAGAACTCTGGTTTTAAAATGATCCTCTCCCTGCGGGATCAACCATACATCATGACCAAAGCGATCGATTACAACACCGGCCAGTTCATTCTTGCATTCCAGCGTGACTTCCGCATCTACACCGCCGTACATACCAAAGGTCTTCTTTGCAAATGCAGCCAAGTCGAAATTTTTGAAGGAATCTTCACCCTTACGATCTGTTTCCAGAATCTCAGTGTTCTGCATCTTATCTACACGGTAATGCTTGATAATTCCAGCCGCCGCATCATAAGCTACCAGATAATAATTCTCATCATCCCAGGTCAGTGCCCACGGGCTGACAACATAGAATGCACCGTCTTTCTTCAGTTTCAGTTCTTTCTTAACAGTCCACTCTGCATAATGGAACTTAATTTCCTTATTCTCGTAGATTGCAGTATGGATGTAGTCCACATTATAATAAACAGTTTCATTCTCTGTCTTCGGACGGTTTACAATGAAAACATATTTGGAAAGCCATTCAAAATCAGAAAGTCATTAAGAAGCACTGTGAAGTCTACCGAGCTTGCCGTGATGTGGTTCGTGCTGAGAAGGATGCTCCGGACAAATCACTCTACCGTAAACGACATCAGGCAGAATATCAGCTGCATGATGTCACTTTAAAAGAACTGGCTGAACTTGGTATTCACAAACTTCCGTCTTCCGAAAAGCTGCAGCAACAGCAGCTGGAACTGGAAGAAGAACTTGCCTCAGCCAAAAAAG
>DWYL01000287.1 GCA_019118685.1 Candidatus Blautia merdipullorum | reverse complement strand
AAAAAAGATACTGAAATTTAACAAATATTTCGGGACACATTGAGAATTTTCTGATATACTGAGAAAAAGCAGTAACCTAAAGGTATATACAGATATCTTATGATTGGCGGTCAGGGCATCAGAAATATACTGAGCCCTGTGCCAGAAAAAGGAAAAGAGGTATTTATGGACAAAAAGTATAAGATTATCGGCGGAGTCTGCGGCGCGGTTTGTGTAGGGGGACTGGCAGCAGGAATTTTCTTCATCCGGGGAGCCGGAGAAGGGAAAATAGAAGATATGGCTTATGTTGTAAGTGTTTCTTCCATGAATGATATGGCAGGAACCCAACGTCTGGCAGGTGTAGTGGAGTCTCAAAAGACTTTGGAAGTTCAGAAAGATTCAGAACGGGAAGTGAAAGAAGTCCTGGTAAAGGCAGGAGACGATGTAGAAGTAGGAACTCCTTTGTTTACTTATGAAACAGGAACGTTGGAAATGGATATTCAGCAGGCGCAGCTGGATCTGGAAAGAACTGACAGCGAGATGCAGAATCTTCGGTCGCAGATTCAGCAGCTGGAAAAAGAGAAAAAGGATGCTCCTGAGGAGGAGCAGTTCAGCTACACCACGCAGATCCAGACAGCTCAGATGGATCTGAAAAAAAGCGAATATGACAAGAAAGCAAAAGAAGTAGAGATCAGCAGGATCCAGAATCAGATTGATAATTCTACAGTTACCAGTGAAATGAAAGGGGTTGTAAAGTCTGTTCAGGAACAGGGGCAGGATACGGCCATAATGTACGGTGATTCCAGTCAGGCCTTTATTACCATTCTGGCTACAGGAGAATACAGGGTAAAAGGAAGAGTTAATGAACAGAATATCGGCGAAATTATGGAAGGTGAAGCGGCGCTGATCCGTTCAAGAGTGGATGAGGATCAGGTCTGGACAGGGACTTTTACTGCAGTGGATACAAAAAATCCTGAGAGCAATTCCAATATGTCCTATTATACAAGCTCCGATGACAGTGCACAGACCACTTCAACATCTTACCCTTTTTATGTGGATTTGAATTCTTCCCAGGGACTTCTGCTGGGTCAGCATGTATATATAGAACATGATACAGGTCTTTCTCAGAGAGAGCCGGGAATCTGGCTCAGCGAGGCGTTTATTGCGGATCTTGACAAAAAACCATATGTCTGGGCAGAAAAAGACGGCGTTCTGGAAAAAAGAGACGTGATCCTGGGAACCTATGATGCAGAGATGATGCAGTATAAGATTGAAGACGGTCTGGATAACAAGGATTACGTTGCCTATCCCCAGGACTTTTTGAAAGAAGGCATGAAGACTACATATGACCCTGCTCAGGCTTACACTGAAGAACCGGAGATCACACCTGAGGATGGATTGACGGAAGAGATGCTTCCGGAGGATGAGATCACGGAAGAAGTAATGCCGGAAGGCGAGGCAGAAGGAGCAGAGGGTCTTTCAGAAGACGCAGAAGCTTCTCCGGGGCTATAGGGGGGATATTATGAAGATAAAGAAAAAAACCATCATTATTTCTGTGGCGGCTGTGGCAGTCATAGGAGCGGGAATCGGTGTTCTTGGAAAAAATTTCAGAAATTCCCAGGTAAATGTATATCCGGTTACTGATCTGTCTCAGTCCATATGGCAGAGCGGAACAAGCCTGGATGGAACCATAGCTTCCCAGGTGTCCCAGGAGGTGCGGCTTCAGGAAAATCAGATCGTTTCTGCGGTACATGTACAGGAAGGACAGGAAGTGAAAAAAGGAGATCCCCTTCTCACTTATGATATGACCCTGATAAATATCGATCTGGAGACAGAGAAGCTAAGCCGTCAACAGTTGGAGATCAAGAAAAAGGGTTTGGAGCAGGAACTGGAAAAGCTGAAAAAAGACCGGGCAGAAGCCCTGTCCTGGAAAGGCGTTTTTCAGGTGGAGTTTCTGGGCGGCAGCAAAGGATCCTACACAGCAGAGAATCTGTCTGGTTGTGAAAAACCTCTGGATCCCTTGCCGGATCCGGAAGAACCTACAGACCCGGAACAGCCCCAGGATCCGGAGGAACCTTTAGACCCGGAACAGCCCCAGGATCCGGAGGAACCTTTAGACCCGGAGCAGCCCCAGGACCCGGAGGAACCCGCAGACCCGGAGCAGCCCCAGGACCCGGAGGAACCCGCAGATCCGGAACAGCCCGGAGAATCTCAGGACCCGGAAAGGCCCCAGCCTTCAGGTGTTTACAAGAGACTTTATAAGGATATAACCCTTGATCCGGAAGAAAATACAGAGGAAGGGGTCATCCGGGAAAACGCGTTGCCTTTTGCCGGGGAAGGAACAGCGGAAGATCCTTATCATTTTTTGTGTACGAAAAACGTATGGATCCAGGGAGCCTTCCTAAATTGGGCAGGAGGCTTTGACACAGAGGGGGCAAAGAGCCAGCCTCCGGTTTACTGTCTTCTTGAGGTAAGAGGAGAAGATAAACAGGAGGGCGTGCTGCTGGCAGCAATGCTTTTGGATGGAAATACGATTTCAGAACCTGTACAGCCAGATACCTGGTTCCGGACATATCTTGGAAATGATCAGTGGGAAGCAGTCCTTCCTCCGGAAGAGGAGGAAATTCCTCAGGGAGAGGAATGGATGGATATACCAGATGACTTTATAGAAGTAATCCCTCAGGATGAGATCATCCAGGGATATAGCAAAGAAGAGCTGGATAAAGCTGTCAGCGAAAAGGAAAAGGAGATCAAGGATACGGTTTTGGATATGAAAGAAGCGGATCTGAAGATCAAAAAGGTAGAACAGCAGCTGCAGGGAGAAGTGGTAAAGAGTACGCTGGACGGTACTGTGAAAAAAGTAGGCGATCCCTTGAAGGGAGAAATTGACGGAGAGCCCTTTATTGTGGTAGAGAGTACCGCTGGAGCCTATATTCAGGGATTTATGGGGGAATATCAAATGAACAGTGTGGAGCCTGGGCAGATTGTGACTGGTATGGGCTATGAATCTCAGATGATGTTCCAAGCCGAGATCACGGAAATTTCTCCATATCCCCAGGAGGGATATAACGCCGGTATGCAGGAACAATCCTATTATCCTTTTACTGCAGTGATCCAGGACGGACAGGGCTTTAAGGCTAACGAAATGGTTTCAATGGAGATGCCTTCCCAGGATGGAGAGATTGCCGGAATTTTTGTGAGCCGGGAATTTATCCGTTCTCAGAATGGAGAAGAGTTTGTATATAAAGAAGGAGAAAACTCAAAATTGGTAAAACAGCCTGTAACTACCGGAAGAACTTTTTATGGTTCTACAGTTGAGATAAAAACCGGGATCACTATGGAAGACAGCCTGGCTTTTCCATATGGAAAAAATGTGCGGGAAGGAGCCAAAACAAGGCAGGCGTCTTTAGAAGATTTGTACAGCATGTATTAGAAAGGAGAGGCATATGATCGAGAACATAAGATTATCTTTTCAGGGAATATGGGCTCATAAGATGCGTTCCTTTTTGACAATGCTTGGAATTATCATTGGGATCGCGGCTTTGATCTCTATTGTGTCTACCATTGCAGGGACAAACGAGCAGATAAAGAAAAATCTGATCGGCGAAGGAGACAACGTAATAGAAATTACTTTAAATGGAAACGGTGGAGAGTATCAGATTGAATATGAGGGACTTCCCCAGGGAGTGCCGGTGATCAGTCAGGAGCAGAAAGAAGAAATCCTGGATTTGGAAGAAGTAGAGCAGGCAACTCTTTATCAGATGCGCCAGTATGCGGACAGCATTTACTATCAGGATAAAAGCCTGGACGGAGGAATGGTCCTGGGAATTGATGAAGATTACCTGGATACCTGCGGATATCAGATTATCAGAGGCCGCGGCTTCTCAGAAAAGGATTATAAAAACTCCAGAAAGCTGGTCCTTCTGGATGAAACAGCGGCGGCTAACTTTTTTGAAAAAGGTCAGGAGATAGGCAAAACCATAGAAATAAAAGGGGAGCCTTTCAATGTGATCGGAGTCATTAAAAAGACAGAAGAGTATCAGCCGGTGATCAACAGCATTGATGAGTATTATACCTATTACAGCTCAAACAGCGGGGGCATGCTGCTGATACCTAATGCTATCTGGCCGGTGGTGTATCAGTATGATGAGCCGCAGCAGGTTTCTGTCAAGGCAATTTCCCCGGAAGCTATGAGTAATGCGGGAAAGAAAACGGCAGAAATCCTGAACAGCGGGATCAATTCTGCCAACGACACTATAGAATATAAGGCCAAGGACATGATGGAAAAGGCCAAGAACCTCCAGCAGATCAGTGAAAGCACAAACAGACAGCTCCTTTGGATCGCAAGTATTTCTCTTCTTGTAGGAGGAATCGGAGTCATGAATATCATGCTGGTATCTGTAACAGAACGTACAGGAGAAATCGGGTTAAAGAAAGCGATAGGAGCCAATAAGAAAAGAATCCTGGCTCAGTTTCTTACGGAAGCAGCGGTGCTTACCAGCATTGGAGGAATACTGGGGGTATTTGCAGGAATTCTTCTGGCTGCCGTGATCGCCAGAATGTCTGCAATGCCTATGGTGATCAGTATACCGGCGGCAGCGGCGGCAGTAGCGTTTTCCACAGTGATCGGACTGGTATTCGGGCTGCTGCCCTCCATAAAGGCAGCAAATCTGAGCCCCATCGAAGCCCTCAGAAGAATGTAAAAGCACAGAATCAGAGCTGCCGCATTAGATATATGTCAAGAATATTTATACATTTTATGCGAATTTGTCGAGCATAGCTTTGAAACTATAGGCTCAAAGCGGCACAGACTGAGCAATAAAATGTATAAATATTCTCGATTTTGTCTAATGCGGCAGCTCTCTGTTTTAGGTTTAGAATCCGTATTCCTGCCCGATGAGGATTACGGTTATACGTCCCGGCTGCCTGGAACGTCTGGTAATGACAGTCTGGCAGCAGATACAGTCATCGCTTTGGCAGTCTGCGCAAAGGCCGGAATGAGAACAAGGGGTATTGGCGCCTACACGGATGCTGTTGGGAGGCGCTGCAATATTTCTTACCCGGCGGAGACCGTCTTCCTGAGTAGGAACAATCTTATTCATACCTGCAAGGACCAGGATATGGGCCGGGCCGTTGATGAGGCAGGCTACCCGGTTTCCCACCCCATCTACGTTGATCAGTTCGCCTTCCGCAGTAATTGCATTGCTGCTCATGAGAAAATAGTCAGCGGTAACGATCTGGCCGAATAAAGCCCGGGATTCTTCCGGAGTTTTAGCGGACTTTCTGTCGATAAAATGATAGTCACCGGACTGGATCAGGTCCATGATCCCTGTTTCCACAAGGGTTTCTGAGCCGCCGTTAGTCACAGAAGATCCTTTTGGGATCATAGATTTTACCAGTTCCAGAGCCTCTTTTCCTGATTCACAGTAATAGCCCTTCATATTTCGTTTTTCCAGATTTTTAATAATACTTTTGGCCTGGTTTGCATAAGACTGAGATTTGTAATCCATAAAAAACCTCCTCGTATTGTTTTCTTTTATCATAAATCTATATGGGAAAAAAGAAAAGTAATTGTATTCAGGGAAATACTATGCTATTATAAAAAATAGTGACCAAATCAGAAAAAGGAGCCAAAAATCATGGGAAAAAAGCGAATCGCTATAGTCACAGACAGCAACAGCGGCATTACTCAGCAGCAGGGGAAAGAAATGGGAATTACAGTTCTTCCCATGCCTTTTTATATTAATGAGCAGTTGTTTTTAGAAGATATTACCCTGACCCAGGAAGAATTTTACAAAAGGCTGGAAGAAGGCGCAGATATATCGACTTCTCAGCCTTCCCCGGCAGATGTTATGGAGCTGTGGGAGACGCTGCTTCAAAGCTACGAAGAAGTAGTCCATATTCCCATGTCCAGCGGCCTGAGCAATTCCTGTCAGACAGCCATGGTAATAGCGAAGGAGTTTAAAGGCAGAGTCCATGTAGTGGATAACCAGCGTATTTCTGTTACTCAGCGCCAGTCTGTGCTGGATGCCGTTACATTGGCAGAGGCCGGGAAAAACGGTGCGCAGATTAAAGAGATCCTGGAAAAAGAGGCTCATGAGTCCAGTATTTATATTACACTGGAAACATTAAAATATCTGAAAAAAGGCGGCCGGATCACTCCTGCGGCGGCAGCCCTTGGAACTGTGCTGAATCTGAAACCTGTCCTTCAGATCCAGGGACAGCGTCTGGATGCTTTTTCAAAGGCCAGAGGAAAAAAACAGGCAAAGAAGATCATGATCAAAGCCATGGAAAAGGATCTGAAGACCAGATTCAAGGAATATACAGAGAAAGATCTGATGTGTCTGGAAGCTGCCTATGCAGGTAATGAGGAAGAAGCTCAGGCGTGGAAGAAGGAGCTGGAAAAAAATTTTGGAGTGGAAGTATTCATGGCGCCTTTATCTTTAAGTGTGGCCTGTCATATCGGACAGGGAGCCCTGGCTGTGGCAACAGCAAAAAAAGTAGAAGTGGAGTAGTGAGATGAAAACATTTACAGAATGCATAGAGAAAGTAATGAAGGAGGCTTTCCAGGCCTGCGGTTATGAAGAAAAATTTGGAAAAGTGACTTTATCCAACAGGCCGGATCTGTGTGAGTATCAGTGCAATGGAGCTATGGCGGCGGCAAAGACTTATCGGAAAGCGCCGATCATGATCGCCAATGACGTGGTTGAAAAACTTCAGGATAAAAGTATTTTCGAGTCCGCTCAGGCAGTGAATCCGGGATTTATCAATCTGAAACTGGACAGAAACTTTCTGGCTTCTTACCTAAACGAGATGACCGGGGACGAAAACCTGTCTGTGGAAAAAGCAGAAAATCCAAAAACCATCGTCATCGACTACGGCGGACCAAATGTGGCCAAGCCTCTCCATGTGGGGCATCTCCGTTCTGCAATCATCGGAGAAAGCATCAAGAGGATGGGAAGGTTCCTGGGACATAAGGTGATCGGAGATGTCCATCTGGGCGACTGGGGACTGCAGATGGGACTGATTATTACGGAACTGTCTAAGAGACAGCCTGATCTGGTATATTTTGATGAAAACTATCAGGGTGAATACCCCGGCGAGGCTCCTTTTACAGTTAGTGAACTGGAAGAAATCTATCCTACAGCCAGCAAGAAGTCAAAAGAAGACGAGAAATATAAGGATGAAGCTCTGGAGGCTACTTTGGAACTGCAGCAGGGAAGAAGAGGATACAGAGCCTTGTGGAACCATATCATGAAGGTATCTGTGGAAGATTTAAAGAAAAACTACAAAAAGCTCAGCGTGGATTTTGATCTCTGGAAGGGAGAGTCGGATGCGGATTCTTATATTCCTGGCTTAGTAAGCTGTCTGAAGAAAAAAGGATATGCCTATATGGATCAGGGCGCTCTGGTGGTAGACGTAAAAGAAGAATCAGATACCAAAGAAATTCCTCCCTGTATGATTCTGAAATCTGACGGCGCCTCTCTTTACACTACCACAGACCTGGCTACGATCGTTCAGAGAGAGGAAGATTATCATCCGGATGAAATTATTTATGTGGTGGATAAGCGTCAGGAACTGCATTTTGTCCAGGTATTCCGCTGCGCCAAAAAGACCGGGCTGGTGCCGGAGAATACAGAGCTTTCTTTTGTAGGCTTCGGAACCATGAATGGAAAGGACGGCAAGCCCTTTAAGACAAGAGAAGGGGGCGTTATGCGTCTAGAGCGTCTGATCAGCGAGATTAATGAGGAAATGTATAAGAAGATCGTGGAAAACCGCAGCGTTAAGGGAGACGATGCCCATAAAACAGCGGAGATGGTTGGACTTTCCGCCATCAAATACGGAGACCTTTCCAATCAGGCTTCCAAAGATTATGTATTTGATGTAGATAGATTTACATCTTTTGAGGGAAATACCGGTCCTTATATCCTGTATACCATTGTCCGTATTAAATCTATTTTGAACAGATACCAGGAAGAGGGCGGAAATCCTGACGAGGGACAGATCCTTGGAGCTGCCAATGACAGTGAAAAGGCTCTGATGATGGTTTTGTCCAGGCTGAATTCTGTAATAGAGCCTGCATTCCAGGAAAAAGCTCCTCATAAAATCTGTTCCTACATTTATGAACTGGCAAATGCCTTCAACAGTTTTTATCATGAAACTAAGATCCTG